>NZ_CAJMZE010000026.1:0-81326 GCF_905220235.1 Paraburkholderia sp. J41
GGTTGGGGGCGCTGCGTTTGGCTGCTTCGTTTGGCTGCTTCGTTTGGCTGCTTCGTTTGGCTGCTTCGTTCGTGCTTCGTTTGGGCCGCTTCCTTCATGCCGCTTCCTTCGCGCACCTTCGCTCGCGCAACAGCGCACCGTGCGACGCGCGCGTCTACCGGCTCGCGACCGAGGCGCGTTTGCGCGCGCCGCCGGCCGCCTTGCCGCCCTCGGCGCCCTCGCCCGCGAACACGCCCAACGCGCGCCACGCGAGCAATTTGGCAGCGAACGTCATCGACGCATAAGCGGGACTCGTGGAAGGCAGCCGCAAGATCGCGAAGCGCCGCGCATGCGCGCCCAGAATGCGTTCGCCGATGCGCGCCGCCGTGCCGCCGTTGAAAGCGATGGCTTCGAGCGCGGGCAGGCTTTCGACCAGCGCGACGAGGTCGTTGCCCGCATGATCGCGAATATTGCCGTCCAGACTGCCTTCGCGGCGCGCCTGCGCCACCACGTCCCACAAGCCGACGCGATGCGCCCGCAGCGTGAGCAGGCGCGTTTCGTACGCCATCGCGGGCAGGTTTTCGCCGATCACCTCGCCCACGAGATGCCAGAACCGGTTCTGCTTGTGCGCGTAATACTGCTGATGCGCAAGCGACGCCTCGCCCGGCAGGCTGCCGAGAATCAACACGCGCGTGTTCGCATCGACGACGGGATCGAAGCAGCGCTTGAAATTCATGTCGACGTCCATGCCGATTTTCATGCCGATCACTGCCCGCGCGTCGCGCGTGACTGCGCATGCGCGCGCGACGCCGTGTGATCGAGCGCGCCGCGCTCGCGTTTCGCGTGAGCTTGCGGATTGCGAACGCCGCCGGCCAGATGCGCCCAAAGCGCGGGCAACATGCATTCGGTGACGAGCAAAGGCGCGCCGCCGCGCACGAACACCGAGCGGCGCGCGAGCAGCGCATGCGGCAGGTCGCGGCGTTCGACCTCGCGCGCCGCCAGCGCAAAGAGCGGCTGACCGGCGCCCACGCGCCGGCTCACGAGCGCCGAACGCGCCACGCCGCTGTCGCTGTAGAGCAGTTCCGCGAGCGGCCGCGTGCGCAGGCGGCGCATTGCCTGCCAGACGCCGCGGCTCGCGGCGAGCGGCGTCGCGCTGTGCGCGGCCACGAACGGCACGCCGTCGACGGCAAGCACGATCTCGCGCACCCATGCGCGCTCGCGCGGCGCAAGGCCGAGCGCCGCGCCTTCGTCGGACCACGGCATGGCGACGGCCTCGCGCGTCACGCGCACTTCGACGCGCCCGAGCGCGCGCAAATGCGCCGTGAGCGAACCGCCGCGCGTGAGCCAGTCTTTCTGGTCGGCGCTGAAGGCGGGCGACGGCGTGACGCGCCAGTGCGCGTCGGCGGCTTCGAATCGTTGGGGCATGAGCCAAATTATAGGGCGCGCGGGTTTCGCTTCGCCGCGAAGCGCGCATGCGCCGGAAAAACAAAACCCCTTGCGGCCGGCATCGCCGCAAGGGGTTTCGGCTTTCACGCGCCCGCGAAGCACGGACGCGCGACCGGCGCGCGAAATGCCCGCAAGGCGCTTAGCGCGCCAGCAACAACGCGTTCGTGCGCTTCACGAAGCTCGCCGGATCGTCGAGCGCGCCGCCTTCGGCGAGCAGCGCCTGATCGAACAGCAGATGGCACCAGTCGTCGAAACGCGCGTCGTCGGCTTGCAGCGCCTTGACGAGCGGATGCTCCGGGTTCACTTCGAGGATCGGCTGCATCGAAGGCGCCGCCTGGCCCGCCGCCTTGAGCATGCGCTGAAGGTAGCCGCTCATGTCGCCCTCGTCGGCCACGAGGCACGAGGGCGAATCGGTCAGGCGGAACGTGAGGCGCACGTCCTTGGCCTTGTCCTTGAGCGCGTCCTTCATCTTCTCGACGAGCGGCTTGAGTTCTTCGCTCACCTTCTCCTGCTGCTGCTTTTCCTCGTCGTTGAGCGCGCCCAGATCGAGGTCGCCGCGCGCCACGCTCGCGAGCGGCTTGCCGTCGAATTCGTTGAGGAACGAGAGCATCCACTCGTCCACGCGATCGGTGAGCAGCAGCACTTCCACGCCCTTCTTGCGGAACACTTCGAGGTGCGGGCTGTTCTTCGCGGCTTGCCAGGTGTCGGCGGTGACGTAGTAAATCTTCGTCTGCTCGGGCTTCATGCGCGCGACGTAATCGGCGAGCGAAACGCTCTGCTCGTTCGTGTCGTTATGCGTCGAGGCAAACCGCGCGAGCTTCGCCACGCGCTCGCGATTGGCGTGATCCTCGCCAATGCCTTCCTTGAGCACCTGACCGAACTCGGTCCAGAACTTCGCGTACTTCGCCTTGTCCTCGTCCTTCGCTTCCGAATCGGTTTGGGCTGCCGCCAGTTCCTCGAGCATCGAGAGCACGCGCTTGGTCACGCCGTCGCGAATCGCCTTCACGTCGCGGCTTTCCTGGAGGATTTCGCGCGAGACGTTGAGCGGCAGATCGGCCGAATCGACCACGCCCTTCACGAAACGCAGATAGTTCGGCAGCAGTTGCTCGGCGTCGTCCATGATGAACACGCGCTTCACGTAGAGCTTCAGGCCGCTCTTGTGGTCGCGGTTCCACAGGTCGAACGGCGCGTGCGCGGGCACGTACAGCAGTTGCGTGTATTCGCTGCGGCCTTCGACGCGGTTATGCGTCCACGCGAGCGGGTTCTCGTGATCGTGCGCGAGATGCTGGTAGAACTGCTGATACTGCTCGTCGCTGATCTCGCTTTTCGAGCGGGTCCACAGCGCGCTCGCCTGGTTGATGGTTTCGAAGTCGTCCTTCGTGACCATCTCGCTCTTTTCGGCGTCCCATTCTTCCTGCTTCATTTCGATGGGCAGGCCGACGTGATCCGAATACTTCTGGATGATCGACTTGAGCTTGTACGACGAAAGCAGCTCGTCCTCGCCTTCGCGCAGGTGCAGCGTGATCGTGGTGCCGCGTTGCGCGCGCTCGATCCTGTCGACCGAGAATTCGCCCTCGCCCGCGCTTTCCCAGCGCACGCCTTCGCTCGCGGGCAGACCCGCGCGGCGGCTTTCCACGGTGATCCTGTCGGCGACGATGAAGCCCGAATAGAAGCCCACGCCGAACTGGCCGATCAGCGCCGCGTCCTTCTGCTGGTCGCCGGAAAGCTTGCCGAAGAATTCCTTGGTGCCCGAGCGCGCGATCGTGCCGAGGTTTTGCACGGCTTCGTCGTGGCTCATGCCGATGCCGTTGTCGTCGATCGTGATGGTGCGCGCGGCCTTGTCGTAGCCCACGCGAATGCGCAGGTTCGGGTCGCTTTCATAGAGCGCGCTGTTTTCGATCGCCTCGAAGCGCAGCTTGTCGGCTGCGTCCGATGCGTTCGAGATCAGCTCGCGCAGGAAAATTTCCTTGTTGCTGTACAGCGAATGGATCATCAGGTGCAGAAGCTGTTTCACTTCCGCCTGGAAGCTCATGGTTTCTTGTGCCATGCTCGGGAGTCCTCTTTCGTTGCAATGCGGATCAGTCTGTGTGTGGCCGCGATTTTCGCCGGCGCCGTCGGCCGATTTCCTTCCGACCTTCCGCCGACCTCCAGCCGATGCGCCTTCGCACCGGCGCTCGCCGGCCTGAAACCGGCACATCGGTCAACACGTCGGTCGCAGCTCGGTCGGCACCTCGGTCGGCCCTCGGTCGGCGCATGGGCCGGCGCATCGCGGCGCGCCGCCCGTGCATATCGGGCCGGGCGGCGGCTTTTCAAGGGCGCGGCCGCCTATTTCGTCGCGCGCGCCATGCGCTCCAGATAATTGCCGAGGAACGCGGGCAGCGCCGGATCGCCGCAATTGGCGATGTTAAAGCGCATCCACGTGGTCGGCGACTGATGCGGCGAGAACAGGCTTCCCGGCGCCAGCAGGAAACCGGCCTCGTGGCCTGCGGCGGTGAGCGCGTCGGCGTCCACGCCCGTGTCGGCCCAGAGAAACATGCCGGCGCCCTGCGCGACGAAGAGGCGGCAGCCCGCCCGCTCCAGCATGCGCGCGGCCTTGTCGCGCACCGTGTCGAGCCGCGCGCGCAGCCGCTCCACGTGGCGCCGGTAATGGCCTTCGGTGAGCACGCGATAAAGCACGCGCTCGTTGAGTTCCGGACTCGTCATGCCGACGAGCATCTTCTGGTCCGCGACCGCCTGAGCCACGTCCGCCGCGCACGCGATATAGCCCACGCGCAGATTGGGCGCGAGCGTTTTGGAAAAACTGCCGAGATAGATCACGCGGCGCAACTGGTCGAGGCTCGCGAGCCGCGTGGCCGAATAGCCGGTCGGGCAGAGGTCGCCGTAGATATCGTCCTCGACGACGACGAAATCGTACTGTTCCGCGAGCCGCAGGATGCGAAACGCCTGCGCCGCCGTGAGCGACGTGCCGGTGGGATTTTGCAGCACCGAATTGATGACGAGCAGCTTCGGCCGCCACGTTTCCACCAGCGCTTCGAGCGCGTCCAGGTCGGGGCCGTCGGGCGTGTACGGCATGCCGACGAGCCGCGCGCCCTGCGCGGCGAAGCGTCCGAACATCTGGAACCACGCCGGATCGCCGACCACGACGGTGTCGCCCGGCTGCACGTAAAGGCGCGCGAGCAGGTCGATCGCCTGCGTGATGCCGGAAACCAGCACGATCTGCTCGGGCGTCGCACCGATTTCCAGTTCGGCCAGGCGCGTCTGAAGCTGCTGGCGCAGCGGCAGGAAGCCCTGCGGCGAGCCGAAGCCGAGGAGCGGTGTGCCGCTTTGGCGGCCGAGCGAGCGCATCGCGCCCGTGAGCAGTTCGCCGTCGAGCCAGCGCGGCGGCAGATAGCCGAGCCCCGGGCCTTTCTCGGGCCGCGTGGACGTGTGCAGCATGTTGCGCAGCAGCCACACCACGTCGATGGTGGTCGGCGCGGGCGTGCCGGTCGCCGGGGCGCCCGCGGCCAGCGGCTGGCGGTCGCCGGCCGGCACGACCAGCGCGAGGCGCTCGCGCACGTAGAAGCCGGAGCCGCGCCGCGAATCGAGATAACCCTGCGCGACCAGCCGCTCGTAGGCCTCCACCACGGTGAAACGCGACACGCCTTTGTCGAGCGCGAGCTTGCGGATCGACGGCATGCGCATGCCGGGCCGGAACACGCGCTCCTCGATGCGGCGGCGGCCCCACTGCACGAGCTGATCGACGAGCGTGAGCGTGGCCGCGTCGTGCGGGGCGGGAATCTGGTCGAGCGGAACGGACGACATGACTTCTCCTGGGCTGGCGCGGCCCGGCGTTCGCCGGATGCGGCGCGCGCGGGCAACTTGCAACTTGCGGCAAGCAACGCGCGGACGCAACTGTACCGAGCACTATCGGATCGATTGTACCGTTACTGTCCGCCGGGCTGCCGGTACATTCGATCGCATGCGTACCGGTAAGGCGTCGCCTCGACCCGAACCGGCGATCCCGCCCCCGTTGCGGCGCATTCCCGCAGTCAACCGTCCTCAAGTCATGAAAGCACGCGAAAGCCAAGGCATGCTGCTCGGCCTCGTCGGCGTGATGATCTTCAGTCTCACGCTGCCGATGACGCGCATCGTCGTCGCCGAATTCCATCCGCTCCTGAACGGGCTCGGGCGCGCGCTCGTCGCCGCCGTGCCGGCCGCGCTGCTGCTCGCGCTGCGCCGCGAAAAGCGGCCCACGTGGCGGCAGACCCGCAGCCTCGCCGTGGTGTCGCTGGGCGTGATCGTCGCGTATCCGGTGTTTTCGGCCTGGGCGATGAAAAGCGTGCCCGCTTCGCACGGCGCCATCGTCAACGGCTTGCAGCCGCTCGCCGTGGCGATCTACGCGGCGTGGCTCTCGCACGAACGGCCGTCGAAGGCGTTCTGGGCGAGCGCGCTCGTGGGCAGCGCCCTCGTCGTGGCATTCGCGCTGCACGCGGGCGGCGGCGCCTTGCACGCGGGCGACGCGTGGATGCTCGTGGCCGTGGGGCTCGGCGCGCTCGGCTATGCGGAAGGCGCGCGCCTCGCGCGCGAGCTGGGCGGCTGGCAGGTGATCTGCTGGGCGCTCGTGCTGTCCGCGCCGTTTCTCGTGCTGCCGGTGGGCTGGCTCGCGTGGGCGCACCACGTCGCGCATCCCGGCCCCGTCGCGCTCAAGACCTGGCTCGCCTTCGGCTACGTCACGCTGTTCTCGCAGTTCATCGGTTTCTTCGCGTGGTACGCCGGGCTTGCGATGGGCGGCACGGCGCGCGTCGGCCAGGTGCAACTGCTGCAAATTTTTTTCACGATGGCGTTTTCGGCGCTGTGCTTCGGCGAATCGGTCGCGCCTTCGGCATGGCTTTACGCCGCTGCGGTGATCGCCACCGTGATGCTCGGCCGCCGCGCCGCGATCCGCACGGCGCCCGTGCCGGCGCGCGCTTGAGGCCGTTTCGCGTCATAATCGACGGTTTCCGGCGGTTCGCGTGATTCGCGATCCGCGCGTCGCCCGGGTTTCCGGCGTTCCGAAGATCCGACGACCCGAAGATCGACGTCCCGAAGATCCGACGTCCCGACGACCCGTTCCGACGATCGCGCCCTTTGCCGTGGGCGATGCGTAGCGCCATTCGTATTCCGATTCAGCATTCAGTTTCACTCGCCCGACCCCAACAAGGAGACCCCATGGACCAGAGCGATCTCAAGGCCGCGCCCGCGTGGCAACTGTCCGAGCGCGCAATCAAGCTGACCAGCTCGGCGATTCGCGAAATCCTGAAGGTCACCGAACGTCCCGAAGTCATTTCGTTCGCGGGCGGCCTGCCCGCGCCGGCGAGCTTCCCGGTCGAGGCAATGCGCGCGGCCGCCGACCGCATCCTGCGCGACGAAGCCATCGGCGCGCTCCAGTACAGCGCCACCGAAGGCTATCTGCCGCTGCGCGAATGGGTGGCCGCGCGCCATTCGGGCAACGGCGTGACGATCCGCCCGTCGCAGGTGCTCATCACCACGGGTTCGCAGCAGGCGCTCGATCTGATCGGCAAGGTGCTGGTCTCGCCGGGCAAGCCCATCCTCGTGGAAACGCCGACCTATCTCGGCGCGCTGCAATCGTTCTCGCTCTACGAGCCGGCCTACGTGCAGGTGCCGACCGACGAATCCGGCCTGATCCCCGCAGCGCTCACGCCCGAACTCACGGCCGGCGCGCGCCTGCTCTACACGATCCCGAACTTCCAGAACCCCACGGGCCGCCGCCTGCCGCTCGAACGCCGCAAGGCGCTCGCCGCGTTCGCGCAGCGCGCGTCCTTCCCGGTGATCGAGGACGATCCCTACGGCGCGCTCGATTACGCGGGCCAGCCGCTGCCCACGCTGCTTTCGATGGCGCCCGAGCACATCGTGCATCTCGGCTCGTTCTCGAAGGTGCTCGCGCCGGGCCTGCGCGTGGGCTACATCATCGCGCCCGAGGACCTGCACTTCAAACTCGTGCAGGCCAAGCAGGCCACCGACCTGCACACGCCGAGCTTCACGCAGCGCATCGTCCACGAAGTCGTGAAGAACGGCTTTCTCGACACGCACATCCCGAAAGTGCGCGCGCTCTATCGCGACCAGTGCGAGGCGATGCTCGACTCGCTCAAGCGCAACATGCCCGAAGGCGTGAGCTGGAATCGCCCCGAAGGCGGCATGTTCGTGTGGGTGACGCTGCCCGCGCACATCGACAGCATGAAGCTGCTCGAGGAAGCCGTCGCGCAGAACGTGGCCTTCGTGCCCGGCGCGCCGTTCTTCGCGGAGCAACCGCAGCACAACAAGCTGCGTCTGTCGTTCGTGACGGTGCCGCCCGCGAAGATCGAGGAAGGCGTCTCGAAGCTCGCCGCGCTGATTCGCGCGCGCGTCTGAGGCCGCGAAATTCCGGGCGCCGGCGCGCCCGGCCCCGCCGATTGATCCATCATCCCGCACAGGAAAACTGAAATGGCTGACACCAACGTCTACGACCGCCTCGAAGCGCTCGGCATCGAGCTGCCGCAAGCCGGCGCACCCGCGGCCGCCTACGTGATGAGCGCGCAAAGCGGCAACACGGTGTATCTCTCGGGCCACATCGCGAAGAAAGACGGCAAGGTCTGGACCGGCAAACTCGGCGACTCGCTCACGACCGACGACGGCAAGGCCGCCGCACGCGCCGTCGCCGTCGACCTGCTCGCCACGCTGCACGCCCATACCGGCGACCTCAACAAGGTCACGCGCATCGTCAAGCTGATGAGCCTTGTCAATTCCACGCTCACGTTCACAGAGCAGCACCTCGTGACCAACGGCGCCTCGGAACTCATCGCCGACGTCTTCGGCGAGAAAGGCAAGCACGCGCGCTCGGCGTTCGGCGTCGCGCAGATTCCGCTCGGCGCCTGCGTCGAAATCGAACTGATCGCCGAAGTTCAGTAAGCGGTTCCCGGCCGCTCGAAGTCGCTCGCGAGCGCTCACGGCCGTTCAGGTCAGCGCGGGCACCCGGCGTTCCGTCAAGGCCCGCGCGCTTTTGTCCTTGTTTCGATTGCGCGCGCGCACCTTCTCGCGCATGCTCTTGCGCCCTCTTCCCCGCTTCTCCGCTTCTTGCCGCCATGAGCCAATCCAGCGTCCGCTTCAAACAGGTCGATGTCTTTACGTCGGTGCCGTTCAAGGGCAATCCGCTCGCCGTGGTGTTCGACGCCGACGCGCTGAGCGGCGACGAAATGCAAGCCATCGCGCGCTGGACCAATCTTTCCGAGACCTCGTTTCTGCTCGCGCCCACGGACGAACGCGCCGACTATCGCGTGCGCATCTTCACGACGAAGGGCGAGCTGCCGTTCGCGGGCCATCCCACGCTGGGCACGGCGCACGCGTTTCTCGAAAGCGGCCGCGCGCCGAAAACGCCGCGCCGTCTCGTACAGGAATGCGGCGCGGGTCTCGTCGATCTCGCCGAGGGCGACCACGGCGCGTGGGCCTTCGCCGCGCCGCCCGCGCGCATGACGCCGCTCGCGCCCGCACACCACGATGCCTTGCGCGCCGCGCTGCGCACCGACGCCATCGACTTCACGGCCGCGCCCACAGGCGTCGACAACGGCGCGCCGTGGCTCGTCGCGCGGCTCGAATCGGCGCAAGCCGTGTTGGCGCTCGACGTCGACTACGAGGCGCTCACGACCATCGCGGACAGCGTGGGCGCGCACGGCCTCGCTGCCTACGCGCCGCACGACGCGAACGGCCCGGCAACCTTCGAGGTGCGTTGCCTCATGACGGGCCTCGGCAACGGCGAAGACCCGGTGACGGGCAGCGCGAACGCGTCCATCGCCATGCTGCTCGCGCAGCAGAACCGCCGTCCCGGCACGCGCTATACGGCACGCCAGGGCACCGTGCTCGGCCGCGACGGTCGCGTACACGTGGCCTACGACGACGCGGCGGGCAGGATCTGGGTCGGCGGCCACTCGGTCACGACCATCGACGGAACGTGCCGGCTCGCTTGAGATTCGCTCGAAGCGCGAAACGCAAGGCATGAACAGAGCGCATAAGCAGAACGCATAAGGAAAGCGCGAGCGGGAAGCATGCGCAGGGCATCGGCGTATCGGTGAATCGGCGTATCCGTGAATCGGTAAATCGGCGTATCGGCGTCGGCGAATAACGAACGCCGCACCGCTTCGGACCATGCGCTTTCGCGTGTCTATGCACCGGACATGGGCGCCGCGCGCCGTGACGAGCGCGCGGCGCGCGCACTGGCGTATACCCGGGAGGGCATGGCTTCCTTATTCATGCCCCAACCATTAATATCGGAGCATTGGGCGCGTGAGGCGCCCCGTTTGCTTTCGTACGCGCGCGCCGGGTTCTGCGCGTAACGCACCTTCCTCTGCCGTTCCGTCGCCCATGCCGCCGATCCATCCGAGCGCTCCGTTGCCGTGCCGGCTGCCGCCTTCGCGGCGGGCGGCGTGGCGCGCGCCCCGCGCGCGCTCGCGCGCCACGCCGCTCGCGGGGCGGGCGCAATGAGCACGCCCCGCGGCCCGTTTTCACGCGAATCCGCCCTGCGCGGCAACCCGGGACCGGCCTACACGCGCCCGCGCGCGCTGCTGGCCATTCCCATTCTCGGCGTGCTGGTGCTCATTCTGTTATGGGCCGTCATCTTCACGCGCCTTTCCGTCGAGAAAGAAGCGACCCTGCGCGAGTCCGCCGCGTCGGCCGCGATTCTTTCGGCGGCGCTCGAACAGCACACGGTGAAGGCGATCCATCAGGTCGACCAGATCACGCGCTTCGTGAAGTACGAGTTCGAGAAGTCGCCCGAGCACTTCAACCTGCTGAGCACGGTCGAGAAAAGCGTCGTGCAGAGCGATTCGCTCGTGCAGGTGTCGCTCATCGACGAACACGGCAAGCTCGTCGCCAATACCGCCGACCCGAATCCCAAGCCCATCGACCTCTCCGACCGCGAACACTTCAAGGTACACGAGCACGAGAACGACGACCAGCTCTACATCAGCAAACCGGTGCTCGGGCGCGTTTCCGGCCACTGGACCTTGCAGATGACGCGCCGGCTCAATCACCCGGACGGCTCGTTCGCGGGCGTCGTGGTGGTTTCCGAAGATCCCAGCTATTTCACGAGCGACTTCTACAACAACGCGGCCATCGGCCGTGACGGCGTGATCGCGGTGATCTCGGACACGGGCGCCGTGCTCGCGCGCCGCACCGGCAGCGCGGTACGCGCGGACGGCACGTTCTCCGCGAGCGGCACGTATCCGATCTCGGAACACGTGTCGGGCACGTATGTCGATCCGATCGACCACGTCACGCGCATCGTTTCGTACCGGCATATCGACGGCTATCCGCTCGCGGTGCTGGTGGGTCTTTCGCAGGCCGAAGAATTCGCCGACTACAACCACACGCGCGACGTCTACCTGATGATGGCGACGTTCATCTCGCTCGCCATGCTGTCGTTCTTCGCCGTGGCCACCGGCTTGATCGGCAAGCTGCTCGGGCGCGAGCGCGAGATGTCGCAACTCGTGCAGTACGACCTGCTCACCGGCTTGCCCAACCGCTACGCCACCTTGCAGCGGCTGCGCCACGAAGTCTCGCAGCCCGGTAACCTCGGGCGCCTCGCCATTCTTTTCATCGACCTCGACAACTTCAAGACCGTCAACGACACGCTCGGCCACAACGCCGGCGACATCGTGCTGCAAATGAGCGCCGCGCGCCTCGCGGACGCCGTGGGCGGCGCGGGCACGCTCGCGCGCATCGGCGGCGACGAGTTCGTGGTGATCGTCAAGGGCGACGACATCGAGAAGCGCGCCATCGCGCTCGCCGAAGCCACCAACGCCGCGTTCACGCATCCGTTCGACGTGCGCGGCAGCGCATTCGTGCTGCACGCGAGCACGGGCATCGCCCTCTTCGCGGTCGCGCACGAAAGCGAAATCGATCTGCTCAAGAAGGCCGATCTCGCGATGTACGCCGCCAAGGAAGCCGGGCGCAACTGTTTCCGCTTTTACTCGCCGCAGCTCGCGCATCGCGCCGATCATCTGATGAAGTGGGAGCAGCAGCTGCGCGTGGCGCTCGCCGAGAATCAGCTTTTTCTCGCGTATCAGCCGAAGATCGACCTGCGCCGCCGCTGCATTACGGGCTTCGAGGCGCTGGTGCGCTGGAATCATCCGCAATACGGCCTGATTCCGGCAGGCGAGTTCATTCCGGTGGCCGAATCCACGGGCCTGATCGTGCCGGTGGGCGACTTCGTGATACGCACCGCCTGCGCGCAACTCGCGCAGTGGCAGCAGCAAGGCCACGAAACGCTCACGCTCGCGATCAATATTTCGGCGGTGCAATTCTGGCGCGGCGACCTCTACGAAACGGTGGCGCTCGCCATCGAGGAAACCGGCATTGCCGCGCACCGGCTCGAACTCGAAATCACCGAAACGGCGATGATGGAGTATCCGGAACTCGTGTCCGAGAAAATCTTCGCGTTGAAGCGCCTGGGCGTGCGCGTCGCGCTCGACGACTTCGGCACGGGCTATTCTTCGCTGTCCTATCTGAACCGTTTCGCCGTCGACACGCTCAAGGTGGACCGCTCGTTCGTGCAGGCCATTCCCGCCGACCGCAGCGTGTGCGTGATGGTCTCGGCCATCGTCAATCTCGCGCGCTCGCTCGGGCTCACGGTCGTGGTGGAAGGCACGGAAACCGAGGAGCAGATCGCATGGCTTTCCGCGCTCGGCCCCATCGAGGCGCAAGGTTTCCTGTTCTCCCGCCCCGTGCCGGCGGAAGGCGTGGCCGCGCTGATCGAGCGCTTCGGCGTATGCAGCATCGCGCCGCCCGCCGGCACGCACACGGACCGCGACGACCGCCGCAACGAGCGCCTGAGCGACGCGCCGCATTCGCGCTGAAACCGCACGCGGGCCGCGCCGCGGCCGGCCGTTTCAGCGCCGGTTTCAGCGCACGATTCAGCGCCCGTTTCAGCGCGAGCGCGTGCGCTGCCGCGTAAAGCCGCCGAAAAACGCGCGCGCGTTGTCCTCCAGGCTTTCGAGGTGATAACCGCCTTCCTGCACGATCACGGAAGGCAGATCGAGCGCGCCGATCGCTTCGCCCAGGCGCCCGAATCCTTCGGTGCTCACGGCCACCTTCGACTGCGGGTCGTCCTTGTAGATGTCGAAGCCGAGTGCGAGCACGAGCGCGTCGGGTTGAAAGCGCCTGAGCACGCGCAGCGCGGCCTCCACGTTGTCGAAGAACACCGCTTCGCTCGCGCCGTGCGGCATCGGCAGGTTGACGTTGAAGCCTTCGCCCGCGCCCGCGCCGCGCTCCTCCTCGTAACCGGCCACCACGGGATAGAAGTTGGTCGGGTCGCCGTGAATCGACACGTAGAGCACGTCGTCGCGGCCATAGAAGATTTCCTGCACGCCCTGGCCGTGATGCATGTCGGTGTCGAGAATCGCGACGCGCGCAAAGCGGCGGCGCAGCGACTGCGCCGCGACCGCCGCGTTGTTCAGATAGCAGAAGCCGCCCGCCGCGTCGCGGCGCGCATGATGGCCGGGCGGGCGGCTCAGCGCGTACGATTCGCGCGCGCCGTCGTTCACGCAGGCGGCCGCCGCGAGCGCGCTTTGCGCCGACCAGTACGCCGCGCGCCACGTGTTCGCGCCCACCGGGCAACTGCCGTCGGCGAGATAGCGCGCCGCCTGGGCGAGCACGCCGCGCAGCGGATTCGGCTCGCGCACGAACACGTTCGACATCACTTCGTCGCCCCAGTCGTCGGGCATGCGCTTCCATTGCGCGTGGGCCTCTTCGAGAAAGCGCAGATAGTTCATGTCGTGTACGGCGGCGAGCGGCGCGGCGCCGAAGTCGGCGGGCTCGCTCACGTCGAACCCGAGCGATCGCGCGGCCGCGACGAGACGCGCGGCGCGCTCGGGCACTTCCTGCGGCTCGCGCATCTGCCCGCGCGACAGGTACGTGCGCGGATGATGCAGCAATTGCTCGGGGTGGAACCACGTCTTCATGTTTCGTTCTCCTTCGAATCCGGGATTACGCGTGCGCGGCCGCGGCGGCATAGGCGCCCGCGCGCGCCGCCACGGCGTTGAGCAGCACGTTCGCGCCCGCGGTGACGTCGGCGGGCAAGGCGTCTTCGGCTTCGTTGTGGGAAAGGCCGTCCACGCACGGGATGAACACCATCGCCGTGGGGCAATGGCGCGCGAGGTGAATGGCGTCGTGGCCCGCGCCGCTCACGATGCGCTCGTGCGAATAGCCGAGGCGCTTCGTCGCGGCCTCGACGAGCGCGACGCACTGCGCGTCGAACGGCGTGGCCGGGCTGCTCCACGCTTGCGCGACGGACACGTTCAAGCCGCGCGCGCGCGCCGCCGCCTCGCACACCGCGCGCAGGTCGCGCTCCATCGCGTCGAGCATGGCGTCGTCGGGATGGCGCAGGTCGACGGTGAACGAGAGGTTCGCGGCAATGGTGTTGCGCGACGAATTGGCGATCTGCGCCTGGCCGATCGTCGCGAGGCCGAGCGGCGCGTAGCGCGCCAGCGCGCGTTCGAGGTCGAGCGACATCTGCGCGGCGCCGAACCACGCGTCCTTGCGATAGCGCATCGGCGTGGTGCCGGCATGCGCGGCCACGCCCGTCACGTCGACGTCGAACCAGCGGATCGCCTGGCCGCCCGTGACCACGCCGATGGTGTTGCCGTTCGCCTCCAGAACCGGGCCTTGCTCGATGTGCGCCTCGAAGTACGCGTCGACCTTCACGCCCTGCGCGGCGCGCGTGCCCCGCGCCCGACTCGCGTCGAGCGCCTGCGAAAGCGTCACGCCCGCCGCGTCCGTGCGCGCGAGCGCGTCCTCCAGCGGCATCGCGCCGGTGAACACCGCCGAGCCCAGCATCGCGGGCGTGAAGCGCGCGCCCTCCTCGTTGGTCCACGAGCCGATTTCGATGGGTTTCGCGGTGCGCACGTTCGCGTCGTTGAGCGCGCGCACGACTTCCAGCGCGGCCAGCACGCCGTACACGCCGTCGAAGCGGCCGCCTTCGGGCTGCGTGTCGAGATGGCTGCCCATCATCACGGGCGCGGCCTCGTCGTCGTCGCCCGCGCGGCGCGCGAACAGATTGCCCACTTCGTCGGTCCACGTCGTCATGCCCGCTTCGTGGCACCAGCGCACGAACAGTTCGCGGCCGCGCCGGTCCTCGTCGGTGAGCGCGAGACGGCGCACGCCGCCGCCCGCCGTCGCGCCGATGCGCGCCATGTCCATCAGGCTCGCCCACAAGCGCGGGCCGTCGATCTGCAACAGGTCTTTCATCGTCATATCCTTTCGTCAACCATCCGGCGCTCGTTCAGGTGCGAACCGCCTGGGGCGCGGCATCGTCGTGCGCGTGCAGATGACGGCGCGCGTCGAGCGCGACGATGCACACGAGCGAGACGCCCGCGAGGCCCGTGTAGAACACCGCGAGCGGCCACCATTGGCCGGCGTGGCGATGCGCGAGCCACGTGCCGACGAGCGGCGTCAAGCCGCCCGCGATCGCGCCGCACACCTGATAGGCGAGCGAGATCGCCGAATAGCGCACGCGCGTGGGAAACACGCCCGAAACGA
Source organism: Paraburkholderia sp. J41 (assembly GCF_905220235.1). NCBI lineage: Bacteria > Pseudomonadati > Pseudomonadota > Betaproteobacteria > Burkholderiales > Burkholderiaceae > Paraburkholderia > Paraburkholderia sp. J41. The sequence continues at coordinate 14,968 of NZ_CAJMZE010000026.1, forward strand.
AGCCCGCGATCACCGAATAGAAGCTCGCCATGCAGATCACGGCGATGGCGATGCCGATCACCATCGGCACGACCTTGCCGCTTTGCACGAGCATGAACATCGGGTACGGCGACAGCATTGCCGCAACGGCCGCGCATTTGAGAAAGCGCGCGCCGCCCATGCGCTCGGCGAGCCACGCGGCAAGCGGCTGCGCGAGGAACTGGATGATCGCGACCACGAACAGGCAGTCGAGAATCAGCGAACGCGTGATGCCGACGTACTGCGTGGTGTACGCGATCATGAACGTGTTGGTGAAGTAGACGCCCGCGATGCCGATGGTGTTCGCGCCGATGCACAGCAGCACGAGCCCCCGCGCCGAGCGGAACACTTCGGCGATCGGCAGCTTGACCGTGCGGCGCTGGTCCTTGAGGCGCTCGAACTCGGGCGACTCGTTCACGCCGAGGCGAATCACGATGCCGACCACGAGCAGCAGCGCCGAAACGAGAAACGGCAGGCGCCAGCCCCACGAGAGAAAGTCGGCCTTGTCGAGCGACGTGACCGAGCGGAACGCGAGCAGCGAAAGAATCAGGCCCGCGGGCGAGCCCAGTTGCGCGAACGAGGCGAAGAACGTGCGGCGGCCCTCGGGCGCGTGCTCGCCCGCCATCAGCACCGCGCCGCCCCACTCGCCGCCCACGGCGATGCCCTGCACCACGCGCAGCAGCACGAGCAGCACCGGCGCGAGCATGCCGAAGCTCGCGTACGAGGGCAGCAGGCCGACGCAGACCGTGGCGACGCCCATCATCATCAGCGTGGTCATGAGCGCTTTCTTGCGGCCGATGCGGTCGCCGAGATGGCCGAAGATCAGGCCCCCCAGCGGCCGCGCGAAGAAGCCCACGGCGAAGGTCGCGAACGAGGCCATGGTGCTGACGAAACGGTCGTCGGAAGGAAAGTACAGCTCGCCGAACACGAGCGCGGCGGCCGTGGCGTAGATGTAGAAGTCGTACCACTCGATCATGGTGCCGATGAACGCCGCGGCGGCGGCGCGCACCGGCTGCCGTGCGGCGGCGGTGTGCGGTGTTGTCATGGGTCAGGTCTCCTTCCGATGCGCCCGATTGCGCAACCGGCTCGCAAGCTTTATCGCCAGCCAGAAAACATTAGTCAAATTTCGCGTTATTATTCTGCGCATAAATTTAACTAATACCTTAGCCGATCAACACCATGCGCGCCGACGCCACCCGCTTTCTCAACGACCGTCTCGACTGGAACCTGCTGCGCACCTTCCTCGCGATCATGCAGGAGCGCAGCCTGAGCCGCGCCGCCGCGCGCCTCTACGTCACGCAGCCCGCCGTGAGCCAGGCGCTCCGGCGGCTGGAGGAATCGCTCGGCCGCAAGCTGATCGAACGGCGCGGCGCGCTGTTCGTGCCCACACCGGCGGGCGAAGAGGTGTACCGCATCGCGAGCGACATCTACGGGACGATTTCGCAGCTGGAAACCGGGCTCGACGAACCCACCGCCGACGTGACCGGCTCGATCCGCCTGCTCACGGTGAGCCGCATCGAGTCGCGGGTGTACGACGAATTTCTCGCGGAGTTTCATGTGGCGTACCCGCGCGTCGACTTGCAGATCGAGGTGATGCGCTCGTCGGACATCATCTCGTCGCTGCAACAGAAAACGGCCACGGCGGGCTTGAGCCTGTGCCGCACGCCCGTCGACAAGCTCGAGATGCGCTGCTTCCTGCGTCAGCGCTACGCGATCTTCTGCGGGCGGCATCACCGGCTGTTCGGTTTGTCGCAACTGACGATGGAAGACCTGCTCGCCGAAAATTTCGTCTCGTTCACGAGCGACCAGATCGGCGACAGTCTTTCGCCGCTCGCGGTGTTTCGCGATCAGCGCGGCTTCACGGGCCGGATCGTGGCGTCGTCACCGAGTCTGGACGAAGTGCGGCGGCTCATTTACGCGGGCTACGGCATCGGCTGCCTGCCCGAACATACGGTGCGCGACGACCTGGCGCGGCAGCGCTTGTGGCGGCTGCCGCCGGAGGAAGGGCTCGTGGACGTGGACATCCACCTGCTCTGGCATCGGGAGAGAAAACGCAACGCGGCCGAAGCGGCGTTCTTCGACGCGATGGAGCGCTGCATGCAGCGTCACGCGCTCGCCGAGCGTTTATGAGAACAGCGCGCGCCGAAGGTTGCGCAGGCAACCTGGGGCGCGCGCGGGGGCAGCGCGAATCAGAACCCGCGCGCGAGCGCCGCGACGCCGATGGTCACGATGCCCAGCACGAGATTGATGACGACGAGACGGCGCATCGTGCCCACGGCGCGCGCGCCGTCGGGCCACTTTTGCGCCTGCACCGCGCGGCGGATGCGCGCGAACACGGCAAAGCGGATGTGGCCGAAGATCAGCATCATGATGACGCCCAGGCCGGCCATGGCGTGCAGTTGCCACGTGGCGTGAGCGCCGCCGAACTGCATCAGCAGAAAGCCGCCCGTGAGCAGAATCACGATGATCGACGCGCCCACCCAGTTGAAGAAGCGGCTGAACACGGACTCGATGAGCGGCAGGCGCAATTGCGGCGAAAGATCCTCGAGCGCGGGGCGCAGGCAGAAGTGCGCGAACACCATGCCGCCCACCCAGACGGCCACGGCAAGCAGATGCAGAAAAAGCGCGATTTCGATCGCGTGACCCATGCTGGAATATCCTCGTAGATAAAGCGGTTCGGGCGCGAACCGTCGTGCGCGGCATTATTTCATGCCGTGCCGCGATTCGCGCCGGACCTGAGCTTGTGAGCGACGCCCTTTCAGCGGCGCGTTTCTAGCGTCGCGTTCCGGCGGCGCGGTTTCGCGCGGCGCGTTACTGCGCCAGCACCGGACGCATGCCCGCGATCGTCTTGAGCCGCGAGTCCGGCACGCGGCCCTTGCGCGCGCGCTTGCCGGTCTGCGGCGCAAGCACCGGGCCCGCGAGCTTGTCCTCGCCGGGCTTGCCGCCGCGTATCGTGCCCACGAGCACCACGCCCGCCGCGTTGATCGCGAGCGCCTGCACGAGCGTTTCGTTGTCTTCGAGCTGCATCAGCGTGACGCCGCGCCCGCCGCCCGAAAGCGTCTTCATCTCGTCGAGGCCGAACACGAGCAAACGCCCGCCCGACGACAGACACGCCACTTGCAGCGCATCGGGCAGCATCGGCATGGGCGCGAGCGGCACGCTGCCTTCGTCGATCGTCATGAACGCCTTGCCGGCCTTCACGCGGCTCACCATGTCGCCGATCCTCGCGATGAAGCCGAAGCCGTTGCTCGACGCGAGCAGCAGCGCCTGGTCCGCGCTCGCCGCGAAGTAATGCAGCAGATGCGTGCCCGCTTCGAGTTCGATGAGCGAAGTGACCGGCACGCCGTCGCCGCGGCCGCCCGGCAATTGCGCGACCGCCACCGAATAGACGCGGCCCTTGCTGCCCCACGCGATGAGCGTGTCGGGCGTGCGGCACTGGAACGCCGCGTAAAGGCCGTCGCCGGCCTTGAACGTGAAGCCCTGGCTGTCGAGGCCGTGGCCCTTCAACGCGCGCACCCAGCCCTTTTGCGACACCACCACCGTGACGGGCTCGTCCACCACGCGCGCTTCGAAGATCGCGCGCTTTTCCTGCTGGATCAGCGTGCGGCGGTCGTCGCCGTATTGCTTCGCGTCGGCTTCGATTTCCTTCACGATGAGCCGCTTCATCGACGACTCGTTCGCGAGCAGTTCCTCCAGCCTGGCCTTTTCCTCGCGCAGTTCCGCGAGTTCCTTCTCGATCTTGATCTTTTCGAGCCGCGCCAACTGGCGCAAACGGATTTCGAGGATGTCCTCGGCCTGGCGCTCGGAGAGGCCGAACGCGCTCATCAGCGCGGCCTTCGGCTCGTCCGACTCGCGAATGATGCGGATCACCTCGTCGATATTGAGGAAGACGATCATCCGCCCTTCGAGGATGTGGATGCGGTCGTCGACCTTGGTCAGGCGATGGCGCGTGCGGCGCGTGACGGTGGCGAAGCGAAAGCCGATCCACTCGCCCAGAATCTCGCCGATGCCCTTCTGGCGCGGCCGGCCGTCCGCGCCGATCATCACGAGATTGAGCGACGCGTTCGATTCGAGGCTCGTATTGGCGAGCAGCACGTTGACGAATTCGCCCTGATCGATGCGGCTCGTCTTCGGCTCGAACACGAGGCGCACGGGCGCGTCCTTGCCCGACTCGTCGCGCACGGCGTCGAGCAGGCCCAGCATGGTCTGCTTGCTTTGCAACTGCTCGGGCGTGAGCGTTTTCTTGCCGAGCTTGAGCTTCGGGTTGGTGAGTTCCTCGATCTCTTCGAGCACCTTCTGGCCGGAGGTGTTCGGCGGCAATTCGGTCACGACGAGCTGCCACTGCCCGCGCGCGAGATCCTCGATCTTCCAGCGCGCGCGCACCTTGAGGCTGCCGCGGCCGGTTTCGTACGCCGCCGCGATTTCGGCTTCGCTCGAAATGATCTGGCCGCCACCGGGGAAATCCGGCCCCGGCAGGCGCTCCATGATTTCGGCGTACGTAAGCTTCGGATTGCGAATCATCGCCACGGCCGCGCTCGCCACTTCGCGCAGGTTGTGCGAGGGAATTTCCGTCGCCATGCCGACCGCGATGCCCGACGCGCCGTTGAGCAGCAGCATCGGCAGGCGCGCGGGCAACTGCTTCGGCTCCTGGAACGCGCCATCGTAGTTCGGCATGAAGTCGACGGTGCCCATGTCGATTTCGTCGAGCAGGAGCTTGGCGAGCGGCGTCAAGCGCGCTTCGGTGTAACGCATGGCCGCCGCGCCGTCGCCGTCGCGCGAGCCGAAATTGCCCTGACCGTCGATGAGCGGATAGCGCATCGAAAAGTCCTGCGCGAGGCGCACGAGCGCGTCGTACGCGGATTGGTCGCCGTGCGGGTGATATTTGCCGAGCACGTCGCCGACCACGCGCGCCGACTTCACGGGCTTGGCGTTGTCGCCGAGACCCATCTCGTTCATCGCGTAGAGAATGCGGCGCTGCACCGGCTTCTGGCCGTCGCAAACGTCGGGCAGCGCGCGGCTCTTGACCACGCTCACGGCGTAGTCGAGATACGCGCGTTCCGCGTAGTGGCCGAGCGTGAGCGTGTCGCCAGCGGGGGCGGCAGTCACATCAGCAAAAAGATCGTCCATGTTTCAATCGGTCCGTAATCGTGTGGGGTGGCGTGCGAGCGCGCGGATCAGATGTCCGCTTCGACTTCGTTGCCCTTCTCTTCGAGCCACGAGCGGCGCGAAGCGGCTTCGCCCTTGCCCATCAGCATGGTCATGCGCGCGACGGTGGACTCGTAGTCGAGTTCGCCGAGCGCGACCGGCGAAAGGCGCCGCGTGTCGGGGTTCATCGTCGTGTCCCAGAGCTGCTCGGCGCTCATTTCGCCCAGGCCCTTGAAGCGGCTGATCGACCATTGCGTCTCGCGCACGCCGTCCTTGCGCAGCTTGTCGAGGATCGCCTCGAGTTCGCCGTCGTCGAGCGCGTAGAGCTTCTGCGCGGGCTTCTTGCCGCGCGCGGGCGCATCCACGCGGTAGAGCGGCGGACGCGCCACGCACACGTGGCCGCGCTCGATCAGTTGCGGGAAATGCTTGAAGAACAACGTGAGCAGCAGCACCTGGATGTGCGAGCCGTCCACGTCGGCGTCGGACAGAATGCAGATCTTGCCGTAGCGCAGGTTCGAGAGATCGACGCTCTCGTCGGGGCTGTGCGGATCGACGCCGATCGCCACCGAAATGTCGTGTACTTCGTTGTTGGCGAAGAGGCGGTCGCGCTCGGTTTCCCACGTGTTGAGCACCTTGCCGCGCAACGGCAGGATGGCCTGGTATTCCTTGTCGCGGCCCATTTTCGCGGAGCCGCCCGCCGAGTCGCCCTCGACGAGAAAGAGTTCGTTGCGCGCGAGATCGGTGGATTCGCAATCCGTGAGCTTGCCGGGCAGCACGGCCACGCCGGAACTCTTGCGCTTCTCGACCTTCTGGCCCGCGCGCGTGCGCGCTTGCGCCTGCTTGATGACGAGGTCGGCGAGCTTCTTGCCGTGCTCGACGTGCTGGTTGAGCCACAGTTCGAGCGCGGGACGCGCGAACGACGAGACGAGCTTCACGGCGTCGCGGCTGTTCAGGCGCTCCTTGATCTGCCCCTGGAACTGCGGATCGAGCACCTTCGCCGACAGCACGAACGAGACGCGCGCGAACACGTCCTCGGGCAAGAGCTTCACGCCCTTCGGTTGCAGATTGTGCAGCTCGACGAAACTCTTCACGGCCTGGAAGAGACCGTCGCGCAGGCCGCTTTCGTGCGTGCCGCCCGCGGGCGTGGGAATCAGGTTGACGTAGGACTCGCGCGTGAGCGGCCCTTCCTCGCTCCAGGCGACCACCCATGCGGCGCCCTCGCCTTCGGCGAAGGTGTCGTCGGTCGTGCGCGCGTCGGCGTAACGCTCGCCTTCGAACAGCGGGATCAGCAGATCGGCGCCGCCCATGCCTTCGAGCAGATAGCCGCGCAGGCCGTCTTCGTACTTCCACGCGAGACGCTCGCCGGTTTTCTCGTTGATCAGCTCGACTTCGACGCCCGGCAGCAACACCGCCTTCGAGCGCAGCAGCCGCTGCAATTCGCCGAGCGGCAGGTTCGCGGAATCGAAATACTTCGGATCGGCCCAGGCGCGCACGCGCGTGCCGTTCTTTTTCTCGTCGCGCGCGGCGCTGCGCGTGGTGAGCGGCTTCACGACGTCGCCGTCGGCAAAACCGAGTTCGGCCACCTTGCCATCGCGCCAGACGGTCACGTCCAGCCGCTTCGAAAGCGCGTTCGTGACCGACACGCCCACGCCGTGCAGACCGCCCGAGAACGTGTAGGCGCCGCCGGCGGCCTTGTCGAACTTGCCGCCCGCGTGCAGCCGCGTGAACACGATCTCGACGACGGGCACTTTCTCTTCGGGATGCAGGCCGAACGGAATGCCGCGGCCGTCGTCCTCCACGGAGACGGACTGGTCCGCGTGCAGCGTCACGGTGATGCGTTTGCCGTAGCCGCCGAGCGCCTCGTCCGAAGCGTTGTCGATGACTTCCTGAAAAATGTGCAGCGGATTCTCGGTGCGCGTGTACATGCCCGGCCGCTGCCGGACGGGCTCGAGGCCCTTGAGCACCTTGATCGACGCTTCGCTGTAGCCAGCGTTCGCAGCGTTTGACTTCTTCGTAGACATGGTGGTCCGCAAGGGTCGTCCGCGCTTATCCACAACTTGTGTGGACATCTGCGTGGACAACGCGTTGAGTGTTCAAAAAAAGCGAAACGAAACAACGAGATGAACCGGCTGCGCAACGCGATGGCGCGGCGCGCCGCAAGTGAGCAGCCGGTCGCGCTGTCGGTCGGATTCGCGAGGTATTGTACTGATTTGGGCTCGCGGGGCAATTTGCACGGGGGTTTGGCCGCGCTTGCGCCCGCAACGACAGAGCGGGAACGCCGCGATCTCGATCGGCCGCAGCCATGACCGAGGCGGCGGCGCTGCGAGCCAACGCGGCTCGCCCGAGCCGGAAAGCGGCTTCGGCGCCTGACATGCGCCAAACAACGGCCACGCTCACGCGCGGCCGCCCGCGCTCACTTGCGCTTGCCTTCCAGCTCCTCCCACCGCTCCAGCGCGGCCATCAATTCCTCGTCGATGGCCGCGTAACGCGCCGTGAGGCGCGTGCCCTCCTGCGCGTCCTTCGCGAAGATCGAACCGTCCTCGAGCTGCGCGCCGATCGTCTTTTGCTCCGTTTCCAGCGCTTCGATGCGCCTGGGCAGTTCGTCCAGTTCGCGCTGCTCCTTGAACGAAAGCTTCACGCTTCGCTGCGCGTTGCGGCCGGCGGCGCTGTCTTTCGGCGCGGCGGGGGCGCTCGCGGCTTCCTTCGGCGCGCGCGCCTCGGCGATCTCCTGCGCGCGCGCGCTCTGCGTCTGCCAGTCGGTGAAGCCGCCCACGTATTCGCGCCACTTGCCCTCGCCTTCGGAGGCGATCACCGAAGTCACCACGTTGTCGAGGAACGCGCGATCGTGCGACACCAGCAGCACCGTGCCGTCGTAATCGGCCAGCAGTTCCTCGAGCAATTCGAGCGTGGGAATGTCGAGGTCGTTGGTCGGCTCGTCGAGCACCAGCACGTTCGCGGGCCGCGCGAACAAACGCGCGAGCAGCAGCCGGTTGCGCTCGCCGCCCGACAGCGATTTCACCGGCGAACGCGCGCGCTCGGGCGCGAACAGGAAGTCGCCGAGATAGCTCATCACGTGCTTCTTCGTGCCGTTGATCTCCACCCAGTCGCTGCCGGGGCTGATCGTATCGGCAAGACTCTTTTCGAGGTCGAGCTGCGCGCGCATCTGGTCGAAGTACGCGACCTGGAGATTCGTGCCGACGCGCACCGTGCCTTCGTCGGGCTTCAGTTCGCCCAGAATCAGCTTGAGCAGCGTGGTCTTGCCCGCGCCGTTCGGCCCGACGAAGCCGATCTTGTCGCCGCGCATGACCGTGCCCGAGAAGCGGTCGACGATCGTGCGGCCCGCATAGCGCTTCACGACGTCGGTGAGTTCCGCGACGATCTTGCCGGACTTCTCGCCCTGCGCCACGTCGAGCTTCACGTTGCCCTGCACGTTGCGGCGTTCGGCGCGGTCGTTGCGCATCTGCACGAGCCGCGCGATGCGCCCGACGCTGCGCGTGCGGCGCGCTTCCACGCCTTTGCGAATCCACACTTCTTCCTGCGCGAGCAGCTTGTCGAACTTCTCGTTTTCCACGCGCTCCACTTCGAGCTGCTGCGCCTTGCGCTCCTGATACTGCGTGAAGTTGCCCGGATAGGAGAGCAGCTTGCCGCGATCGAGTTCGACGATGCGCGTGGCCACGCGGTCGAGGAACGCGCGGTCGTGGGTGATGAAAAGGAGGCTCGAACGCTGCGAAACCAGCAGTTCCTCGAGCCAGCGAATGCCGTCGAAGTCGAGGTGGTTGGTCGGCTCGTCGAGCAGCAGCACGTCGGGTTGCAGTACGAGCGCGCGAGCGAGCGCCACGCGCTTTTGCATGCCGCCCGAAAGCGCGCCCACGCGCGCTTCGCCTTCGAGTCCGATCTGCGCGAGCGTCGTGGCCACGCGCGTGCGCCAGTTCCAGGCATCGGCGGTATCGAGCGACGATTGCAGCGTGTTCATGCGCGCGAGCAGCGCGTCGTGTCCGGCGCCTTCGGGCGTGTCCGCGAGTTGGTGCGCGACGGCGTCGTATTCGTCGAGCAGCGCGCGCACTTCGGCAAGGCCGGAGGCGACCGCGTCGAACACCGTGTCGTTCGTGTCGAACTCGGGCTCCTGCGGCACGTAGACGGTCGATAAATGCTGCTGGCGCGTGACGAGGCCGTCGTCGGGTTTGGCGAGATCGGCGACGATCGTCAGCAGCGACGACTTGCCCGCGCCGTTACGGCCGATCAGCCCGACGCGCTCGCCGGCTTCGAGCGAAAAGTCGGCGTGATCGAGCAGCGCGACGTGGCCGAACGCGAGTTGCGCCCCGGTGATGGTGTAAAGCGACATGAGTGGAAAGACGTGCGTGCGTGGACCGAATCGCACATTGTAGCCGGGCGCGCCGGGCGGAACCGGCGCCCGCGAATGCGCTCGCGCTTCCTGCAACCTTCCTGCAACCTTCCCCGCGTCCTTCCGGCGTCCTTCATGCCCGCGTCATCGGCTCGCGCGCGCGGCGGCGCGGGCGCGGTTTTCCGGTAACATCGCGGGTCGTTCGCCGTGGCCTCGACGCGCATAAAACCGCGCCGAAAAGGGCCAGATAGCGGCGGACGCTGCACCGAATCGACCAAACGAAGGACGCGCTGTGAGCGAAGTAATCGAATACAAGAGCTGGGTCTGCCTGATCTGCGGCTGGATCTACAACGAGGAAGAAGGTTTGCCCGACGAAGGCATTCCGGCCGGCACGCGCTTCGCCGAAATTCCCGAGAACTGGCGCTGCCCGCTGTGCGACGTGGACAAGGCGGAATTCGCCGTCGTGGAGTTCTGAGGTTTTCCGGGGCGCCGGCGGTTTCCGGGGCGCCGGCGTCGCGCTTCGCACGCGCGCGCCGGGCTCGCTGCGCCAATCCGCTTTCGATCCGATGATTCGCGGCGCGCGTGCGATGCAAAAGCGTGCCGCCGCGGCGTTTTCGCCTCTGAACGGCTTTGCTATACTCTTGGCCCTGCGTCGGGAAACGCCTTCGAGCGCCTCGCGACGGCTCCGCGCCATGACGGGTCACTTGGGAACATGGCAAGCTGCGGAGCGGGTGTTCGCCTTTTTGCCTCGTGCTCCCTGTAGTTCAGGGGGTGGAATGACAAGCAGAATCCCCATCAGACAAAGCCCTGCTAGCTTGCTGTAGCAAAGCTGTAGCAGGCAAAAAAATCGTCCCGGCATCTCAGCGGGTTGTTTTGAAGCCCCACCCGGCTCCTCAGATTCGTCCGGCGACAAACGGCCAACTGTGGCCGTTCACGAGCGGATCCGAATTGACAATGAAACGTCTATTATGCAAAGAGAACGGACCTTCATTGGTAAGCCGAATCGTTCAGTGGTCGGGTACGTATTGTGTACCTCCGTACGCGGCGGTCTCTTGCCGACCCACGCATGTACGTTTCTCACCCGGAAGCGCATTGTTGAAGAGCGTCAATGGAATTTTAAGAATCGCGTGTCAAAAGAAAAAGACGAGTTAAAAGACCGACGAATACCGTGGAGAAGAGAAACCCGACAAACCATGCAACCGCGTGCGAAATCGGAGTGGGAAGTAAAACAACCTGAAAAGGCGTATGAAATAAAACCTTTTGGATGAGCGCGCCGACAAGAGGTATATTTGCGAGGACGATAGAGATCGATTGCCCAAAATTGAGAATTGGCTTGGACACTTTGAATACTACGTCGACTCCATAGACCAGTAGTGACAAGTTCATCAGTATTTTAAATGAATGCTCAAGTGCATTAATCACGAAGAAAGCTGGATAGCCCAAAGTCGCTAATGCGTTTTTAGATTGCTGCTCAATTCCTGCCGCGAGGTAAGACCAAACGCTCGGAACCAATTTTCTAAGAAAATTGGTCAGCTCCAAAAAAACATAACGAAATATTGATATGGCTGTACCGATTATTCCGATAAAAAACGCGGATATCGTTAAAAGTGTGGATTGCCTAATCCGCTCAAAGTAATCGAAGACTGCATTGCCTTCCAATCCAAGCGCCAATATTACGAATAGGTGAAACGCAAAAAGAGGTAAAATCCACATATTCAGGAGTGAATCGAGATGCAGAGTCCGAATAGTAATATTACTAGCACGAATGGACTTTCGCGCGTATGCATCAATCTCTTTCGTCAACTTCTCACTTTTGTCCAACACATAATAGTTAAAATTCGGTTCATCATCAAAGAGACCCTCAACCTGCAATGGATTATCACTTACCATATCGGGCATGCCGTTGGCCGCCATTTTGACTGTTGCCGTATATAGGGTGCCGGCATGCAAGCATGGCAAAAGAATGCTAAGAGTATTCCCGAGAAGAAAATACTCTGCTTTTTTCACTGGAATATCGAGAGATCCTTTTTCATCAACTTTAAATAGAGCTTCAATCGAGTTGAACACGCGATTACGGTCCGAATCGTTCAATCGAGCGCAAAGCTCGGATACTTGATTGGTTCGAGAAATAAAATAAAAAGGCGGATTACTAACAATATGCCCGTATAGAGTGATGTAAGACAATATATTTGTTTCGCTAACGCGGAATTGAAGAATTCCGTTAACGTGATATAGACTTTCACTGTTATTTTGAAATGGTATTATCGCGTGCCCACCCGCAATGAGGGGCTTTCTTAACAATCCGTACGATACGCAACGACTACTGATCTGACTACGTCGCCCAGCACGCGTCAATATATGGGGTGTAATCTCAATTCGTGCGAAATCGAATTCTGGGTAAGGGCAGGTTTCCGAAAAATATAGCTTAACGTTGGATGGATTGAGTCGCTCGCCAGACTGCTGTGCATGTGTGTCGCAAAAGGCCGCGGTAGCAGCTTCATCCTGCAGAGTCCAGATCGCTAGCATAGATACATCCGTTGTCGGAAATAAGCTGGACCGCCGGTAGCAGATTGAGAAACCGCGCGCAATTTCCCCACCGCCTCGAGTTTTTCACATCGTGTTCGAAATACCTTTTTTGCGCAGTCTAGAAGATGCCGGGACTTCTCGAACGACAATTTGCTCCGGTCCGTGCGGTGGCACACTCATGTCAGCAGAAAAGCGCCCGTCAGCATGCTCGCAACATGCCAACGGGCGCCTTGTCTTCTGATTTTAGGGTCGATTCCCGACTGATGAGATCCTAGGCGTGCTCCTAAAAATACTGTACGTTTACACAGTGTTTTTAGGAGCCGCCATGCCGCGCCGCCCCCCACTGACTGCACGGCGTCTCGCCGAAATCTGGGACGAACGACAGCCCGATCCTGTTGTGCTTGATCTACTGTGGGAAATCCATCGCCTTCGTGCAACCATCCGCCGCGCGCATCAAATCCGCACGTACATCAGGCATAACTACAGCGGCGTGCCGCTTACGGTATGGGAGTGTTTTAATCGCGAGCTGGACGCGGAGCCCTGCCTGACAGACGAATCAACGCCGCGACAACAGGCGAAGGTTGAGAAAAGCCCGTGGAACCGGCCGCGCGAGACGAGAAAGAAGCGTGGCCGGGACGAGTAGGTTACTGCGTTGCCGACGCGGCGGCGGGCGCCGACGCTGCCGCCGTCTCACTGGCCGGCGTCGGCGTGCTCGACTGCTTGTAGGCCAGAGCCACATCGTCAGCGATGGAGTCGAGCTGCGCGTTTTGCAGGTATGCATCCGGCGTGCGGCAATCGGACCCAAGGTGCGAGAGATCCTGCCCCGACGCAGCGCTCGGCTTGTCGTTGAGATCGAAGCCTATCGAAAGCGGGACGTTGCCGGTGAAATGCAGCGGCGCTCCACTCGTAAATGCGTCAATGATCGCGATGCGCAGCCCGGCCGAGGCGGAATACCGTGTGTCACAGGTCTCAATCGGATTGACCACAAAAACCGCTTTGCCCGCAACGGCCGCCCATTGCGAAAATACAATCAGATCGGCTGCAAACTGCTTCATTGCGGCCTGCTGCTTCGGATCGGTTGATGGCGTCACCATGTCATCGAGCTGGAAGTTGACGATCAGCCATTCGCTCGGGTCCGTCCTGAACTGATCCGGCGTCGGCGGCTTGCCGTTGTACTGCGTTGTCACGATCTGATGCAACGCCGTACCGTCGATCACCTGTGGCGTGATGCTGGCCGTGACTCCGCGCTCGGCCAGCGCATCGGTCAGCGACTTGACCGTCGTCTGTGCATCCGATGCGGCGCTCGGTGCGTCAGCCGCAACGGCGGCCGAGATCAGACTGAATTGTGCGTGCGACACAGTGGTCGACGAGCTGGAGACGATCGGCTTGCCGTACATCGAGATCGTCAGCGCCTTCGCCGCCGGCTGTCCGCCACCATCGCCGCCTCCCCCGCCTCCCCCGCCACACGCCGTCAATCCCGCTGCCAAAAGAAGCGCCAGTGTCAGTCGTTTCTTCATTCTTGTTGTGCCCCGGTTAGGTGTTGTTCTGGAGCGGCCCTCGACCGCTCCAGGATATTACACAGACTTACGTCTGTTTAACAAACAGGTTGCACCAGCAACCATCAAGCAGCTTCGAGCGGCTTTTCGACGAGCGCCGCGAGACGGCTGACGACGAGATCCATCGAGTGATCGCCGAGGTCAAGGCCGCCGGGCCACGCCCCCGTATCGATCACCTGATAGCCCTCGTCCAGCAAATGCAGCATCTCGCCAGGCCGATGCATCCAGCGGCCGTCAAGGCGCGGATACCCGAACCACGCATCCTTGCCGTGACCGACGATCACAAGCGATGACAGCGCAACGGCGTAGCGCTCGTAATACGCGCCATTCGCGCCCTTCGGCGGCTCGAAGGCATGGAGCGATCCGATCTGCTCCGATGGCAGGAACAGTGGCGTGTACGACGTGCGCCAACCGCCCAGCGAGTGGCCCTCGACGTTGAATACCGTGCCGCGCGGAACCTGCGCTTTCGCCCACGCCCAGATATCGCCGCACCCGTCGAACGCGCCGCGCGTCACCTGCACCCCGTCGCCAAGGTCGACCGGCCGCACGTCCATATCGTCGAACAGATCGCCAAGCTTGACCGCGCTGAAACGCGTTCCGCTGATCGAGAGGAAAACGCCGGCCGCCGATCGGGACAGCACCGCCTGGCTGTCGCCATCGCGAAACTGTCCGATCCACGAATAGCCAAGCGCCTCGAAGGCACCGCGCGACTGCGCGGGGTTGATGACGTAGGCGGCATTCGCCCGCCGGGCCGCAGCAAGGATTGCCGCGAGGTCCATCACTGACCCGCCGCCGCAGGTGCGGCCGCCACGGCCGGCGCCGAGGCCGCGCTATCAGCCGCGCCACCGACGGTCGTGATGACCTGATCGACCAGCTGCTGCACGAGCGGCCCGAAGCCCCGCAACACCAGGAGGATCGCCTGCTGGTTTGGAATCGCCGGTACGGCCTCCACGATGGTGATGGCCGCCGGCAGCAGGCTGTCGTGGAACGCCTTGAGGTCGGCCAGGTTGAGTTGGGCGCCGGCCGCGCAGAACGCCTTGTTTTTCGGAATGATCTGCTTGTTGAGCGTGTCCTGCTGATCGGGCGTGAGCAGCGGCGAGGCCGCAACGAATTCGAGGTCGGCGTTCACGACCGGACATGCCTGGATGAAAAGTTGCTGTGCCGTCGGAGCGGTCTTGCAACCAGCGAGGAATGCGGCGGACAGGACGAAGCCTGCCGCGATGAGCAGCATGCGTTTCATAGATTTTTTCCTTGATGAGAAAGCCGCGAGCGCGGCGGAAACGGACAGCGTTGAATCAGCAGCGGGGTATTACTGGAACGCCGCTCCCGGAACGGGTCCCGGTTGCGTCGGCGGGAACGGCGACGGATACGTGCCCGGCGGGACAGCCGGCGGAGCTGCCGGCGCAGCCAACGTCGGCACCGTCGGCGCAGCCGAAGGAACAGCAGCATCGGCACCCTGCGCGGCGACAGCGCTGGAACGAGCCTGATGTCCGAAGAATGCCGACACAAGGCCAACCACGATCGTGATCAGCGCCGTGATCTGGTTGATGAGCGGATCGATAGGCGTGCGCCCCAGAAACACGAACACGCCCCACAGGATCAGCAGCAGCACGACGAACAATGCCGCGAGCGCGGCCACAAAGATTTTGCTTTTGACGGACATACGGTCTCCCAATGAAAAACGGCCGCACGATGGCGGCCGGTTGAACTAACGTTACGGGCGTACAATGCCGCCCGCCTCCACGAAATACCGCTGAAGCAGCTCGAGCGGATTCGTGTGCTGCCCCCACTTCGAACCGGTAAAGCTCGCCCATACGTGATTGCAGGCGGCAACCGCGCCGGCGAAGTTGCCGGCCTGTAGCATCGGAATCGCACGACACTCGCGAATCTGCTGGATCGCATAACGATCCTGCGAGACGGGCGAAAAATCCGGCAGGGCGAGTGAGCGTTTGTAGAACGGCCAGTACTTCGAGAGAATCTGGTGCGCCCCGGCCGCCGTCGAGTATTTGCCGGGCTGGTACTGAAGGCCCGGCGGGTTCGGCAACGGATGGTCCGTATAACTGGCGAACAGACGCGGCGCCTTCGGCGTCGAGCCGACCAGCACGTTGTATCCGCCGTCGCTCACTGCAATCAGCCCGTCCCCAAGCTCGCTGCGCGTGATGACGCTGAGAAACGCGACGATATTGAGGCCACCTGCCTCCGCGACTGAAATTCGCGGCATGCGCTTACCTCCCCTCGCCGATCACGGCTTTCGCACGGCGCCGCAGCAGCAGCTCGATGTACTGCGAACCCACGATGCCGAGCGCGCTGCCGATGCCGAGCAACGCGAGCGGATCGAGGTCGGGAATCTGGAGCAGCACCACGCCCGCGATCATCGACGTTGCCGAGCCGAGAACTGCGCGCCCGAGAATCAGCCGGAACGTCAGCCGTTCGCTGCTCACAAGTAACTTTGCGATCCCGATCAACGCACCCAACACGACCAGCTCCAGAAACTTTTTTTCATGTTCCTGCATCCATCCCCCGTAACAAAAATGGCCGCGTGTTGCGGCCAATAAAAAGCCGCCCGAAGGCGGCTTTGGTTTCTCGCGCTGCACGATCAGGTGACGACCGATCCACCCGCAAACGCATAACGCGACGGATTCAGTCTGGCGAGATCGTCGCTTTCCGCCGCCGTCACGAGCTGCTGCTCGGCGAACGCAAATGCGTCCGTCCCCGAAGGCGGGAGACCGGCGATTCCGATCTGCTGCGTGTACATCGGCGCTTTCTTCGCGGCGCAGGCATCGGCGCTCAGATACGAATAAAGCCCGACCGACGTCACACTCGAAATCGCATCAAGCGTGACCATCTGCGCAACGTGATAACCCGCGATTGCACCGGTTGCCGGCGTTTCGTAATCCTTCTTGATCGGCATTGCATACCCTCCTGTTAAATGCCACTTAAATCGACCACCATGAATCGCCAGTCGAATTGCGACCCAAATCCCACGTTGTTGGAGGGATGCGAAACGCTACCGACCTGGTTATAGGCGTACTGAAAATTGACGGCATTACCGGATGTCTGTAATCCGCTGATGTTGTACCAGCCGGTACTGCTGACCCCGCCGCCGACCGCCTCCGGGTAATACGCTGTGCCGATCGCCGCCACACCCACCTTGCTCGGGCCAGGATAGCTCCACGAGTAGGTGCGCAGATCCACCTGATTCCACTGCCCCCAGCCGGGGCCAGCGTTCATGATGTTGCCGTTCTGCTGATCGAGCACGCGAGCGATCCGCTGACGGGCATCGAAGGTCAGCTGGCCGCTCGCGTTAAAACCACGGAAGCCGAAGCCCGGCCCGGATGGCGACGAGGCAGCAGACAGATCGAACACATACACCGTCAACGTTGCCGGAACATTGGTCCAGACCTGAACGTCCCACCCGCCGTTGCCATTTGCCCTGCACTTCGTGATCGTTGCATACGCGTTCGGGCTATACAGCGTTACCAGCGGGAGGCTGCCCGTCACCGTGAAATTCGCCACGTTGGCGGAAAACGTGTACTGGACACCGGCATTCGAACGTCGGGCATTGATGCTGCCCGAGCTGGTTGTCACCGAGAACTGCTGACGCAGCGCATAGTTCGAAGTCGCACCACCGTCCACCTGAACAAGCCCGGTGTTCGTCCAGGCACGAAAACCAACTTGCTGCATCAGCTCGCTCCATAAAACAAGGTTCCGGTCTGGTAGATGTCGTACTGCGCGCTATTCTTCGCAGCGTAAGACCATGACAGGACATTCCCGCTTATCGAGAACTGCGGGACGATCACACCGCCCGACAGATAACCATCGCCACAACTGAAGTCAGGCTGAAAGGCAACCCATCCGCCCTGTGTGAGCCTGTCGTCGACTAGGCTCCCTCCGGTGCCGTCCAGTTTCCGGGAATCAATGATGCGCGCGAGTCGATAGCTGAGATCGAATATCAGCGTACCGTTCGCGTCCCACGCACGAAAGCCAACGTTCATGTTGTCCAGAACCCAAATTGATATCGCAACTGGCCGTTCACGTCCCAGCCCACCCCACCGTTATTGGTGATCTGGAGCCGGTTGCCCGCACCGTCGCTACCGTTGATTTCAAACGATCCGGTCTTGTCGAGCCGCCACCCGCTCACGCCCGCCACATAGTTGTCACTCTGGATGTAGCTGCCGATCATTGCGCTGGTGATCCATCCCACGCCAATTAGCGCCTGCGCGAGAAACACCTGGCCGCCCTGCACCACGAACGGCGACGAGACGGCCGAACCCGAAGCATCAAGAATTGCGAAGCGCTGCGCGGACACCAGCACCTGAGACTCGACCACCCCGCTGCTGTTGTCGATCCCGACACCGATACCGGCGATGTATGTGCGCCCACCGGTCGTCACCTGAGTCTTGATGGTGTACTGCGCATTCACCCGGCCATTCAGATCGGCATACGACTGGGCATTGGTCTCGACGGCCGCGGCCGTCTGCGTAAGTCCCGTTTGCACGTTGACGACGCTGGCCTGCACGGTCGTGATCTGCTGGGCATTCGCACTATCGGCATCGGCGCGTGTCTGGGATTCCGTGCGCACCTGGGCAGTGAGCGAGGCCGTGGCCGTGGCGTACTGCGCTTCGACGGTATCGATCCGCGTCGCGTTCGCCATGTCGGCTTCGGCGCGCGCGGATTGCTCGGACCACACGCCGGCATACACCGTCGTGTCGCCCGCATAGCTACCGTTGTCACCCGCCATAGCCGGGATAACGACCTGCGCCTCAACGCTGTCAATACGCTCAGCAAGCGCGGAAACGGCATCGCTGCGGGCCGTCGTTTCTTCTGCAATAGCGGCGGCGTTGTCGCTTACGCCCTTTTGCAGATCGGGGATGGCGTTGATCGGTGCCAGAAGGTCCTCACCGAGCTGCGTCTTCGTGATCTCACCGACCAGCATTTGCAGGATCGGCGTCGCGTCGCTGCTGCTCTCACCCTGCACGCCCGCGCCATCGGGATACCACGGACCGATATTGCCGGAGCGATCGACGAGCCGCGCCCAGAAAAAGAACGTCTGGGCGCCCGCAAGCCCCTGATACGTCGTGGTGCTCTGCGGGTAAGCAAAGTCCGAGAACTTCTGCGCGTCATCCCTGCTCGGCGTCCTGCTGTACCAGATTTCGGTGCGGCCGGTGTCGTCCGCCCCATCGGGGAAACCCCAGTCGAGCTGGATGGCGAACACGAGCGACGTCGTGACCAGCTTCGTCACGGCCGGCGGCGGCGTCGTCTTGCCCTGCAACTGCGTTTGCACCGAGGAAGCCGGCAACGAGACGACGCCTGTAGGCCCTACGGCGCGCACTGTGGCCACGTATGCCCCCGCGTAGATGCCGACGACGTCGACGCTCAGCGAACCCGTCTGGGGGACCGTTACCCATTCCCCGTTATCCTTTCGCCACTGGACCGTATAGGCAACGGCCTTGTCGGCTGCATCCCATGCAATGGTCATCACCGTGCGGGCGATACCCTGATCGATGATGCTGTACGTCGACAGCCGCACATTGGCCGGCGGCGGTTGCACGGACGGCGGGATAACCGAAATCGGCTTTGGGTCGATCCGCGTGCCGTTGTCGATCGCGTCGAACTTTTCCGGCACATGCTGCGTCGACGTGATCTCGAACACGATGCCGTCCTGTTCCGAAACAGAAAGGCACCGGAACTTCTGGGCGACGACATCGGCGCTCTCGATCAGCCAGATTGACTGCGCTACCGGCGGCGTGAGGATGTCGTCGACCACCGTGACGTTATCGCCGTCGACCGACTGCACCGTATGCCTTTCGGACGTGCCCGCCGGCAGGATGAGCTTCAGCGAATCCCCGACGTTGACCACGGGCGCCTTGTCGAGCGTTACCGTGCGACCGTTCACGGCACGGATACGCCCCGCGTTGCGAACGCCCGCGCGCTTTGGATCAGCAACGTCGAACACCTTGCCGGGCATCACCAGCGTGCCGTCGAGGCCAACCTGATGGGTGAGCGTTTCCGTTTCGAGCCGGGAGGTGAGCAGCAACCAGCGGCCAACACGCTGCGCCTGACCTTGCGACGTGCAGCCGAAAGCGGTTACGGATGTCTGAAGGACGCCGTAACGCGCGATCCCTTCGTCATCGGAAACCGGCTCGACCTTCTGTTTGTACTGATCGGACGGATCGTTCCACGAGACCAAAGCAACTGTGAAACGCTTGCTTCGCGGACTGCCGACGTACTTGAACTGACCGCCCACGACGTTCGCGGCCGTGTACGTGTAATCCGAGTCGCCCGGCATATCGGCGACGGCGAAAACCTGACTGTTCGCCCAATAAGCCATGCCCCGGAAAATACCTGCGATGTCCTGCAAGACCTGATACGCATCGGCTGTTGTCTGGAGATACAGGTTGCAGGTAAAGCGGGGCTCCTGACCACCCTTGCCGTCGGCCACCATGACGTCACAATACTGCGCGATCGCATACAGTCCCCACTTGTCGATCTGCGAGGCGTTGATGCGCTGCCCGAGGCCATAACGGTCATTCAACACCAGGTCATAGAACACCCACGCCGGATTGTTTGTCCACGCGAGCTTGAACGTGCCGTCCCAAGCGCCCGAGTATGTTCGCGCGATCGGATCGTAATTCGACGGCACCTTGATGATGCGGCCGTACAGATCGAACGAGCGCGTCGGCACCGACTGGAACTGCGAAGCATCGATCTGGAGGCCGATCACCGCGCTCATGGGATAGCGCAACTTTGCGTCGACGATTTCCGTGTACGACTCGATGTTGACCGTATCGGAGATCAGGCTGCTATTTGCGTTCGGCGTCGTGCGGCGAACGCGCACGGTCCACTCCGACGTCGCGGGCGGCAGTTCGATGCGAATGCTCCGCTCGTATTCCGACGACGCCTTGCCGTCGAATGCCCCCGTAAGCACCTGTTTGAAGCCGCCGCCATCCGTATCGAGATCAATCGCATATTCAACGCGATAACCGATGATCCCTTTGTTCGGATCGCTCTGTTGCAATGAAGGGACAGCGAAAAGAACACGAACGGCAGAAAGCGTCAGGTCGGTAATCACCTGCGTCCACGGTTGTGTATCCTTCACCTCGACGCCGACGGCATGCTCGTTTTCGACCGAAGGGAAGCCCGAGAGATAGGTCTGGTCCTGCGTTCCCCAACGCCAGTCGATCGTATAGCCGGTGAAATTCTCTGATCCGTCGGGATTCTGGATCGGCGTGCCGTTGAGATAGACCGACTGGAGGCCGTTGGCCAGCCCCTGAATTTCACCGGCGGAAACGAGATCGACCACCTTCGCGTAGGCGATGCTATGAAGGCTGTCGGGCGATTCGGACGCCGCTGCGCCGCCACTCGCCTCGCCCTTCGCGCCGAAGATATCCCTCATAGCTGATCCTCTGCGTAAATGCCCGCCGAGATAACGGCAGACCCAACAATCATGCGGCCGTACAGGACCGGCACGGGATTGCCCTGCGCCGTCGTGTTGACGGGTCCGTTGAAGTTGTAAGAGGCGCCGTTGTCGGGGCCATCACTCGTGGCGAGCCCCTTCTGCTGCGGCGAAAGCAACTGCGTTACTCCGCCGAGCACAAGAGCGGCTCCCAGCTTGTAGCCGAACATGCTGAGGGGGTTACCCGGCGCGAAGTAGCTGCCGACGGCCGAGACCGCGACGATCGCGGCGCCGAGGATCGTCGAAAACAGACCGCCGCTTTTGGAACCCTGGATGATCGGCGCGATACGGATATCGTCGTCACCGACCGGATACTGGAATGACGCCTCGTCGATATTGCGCCGCCCGAGGAACACCGCATATGTGATACCCCGATCCTTGCTGCTCGTCAGCTCACGCTGGAAGCCCGGCAACAGCACGGACAGCGCCCTGACCGCCTCGGCCGTGCTCGACACGGCGAGCCGATGCACGCGGCCAAACCGCGTGCCGAGCTTTCCATACAGCCTGATCGTTCGGAGTTTTTCGCTCATGGTTTTGGGCATAAAAAAAGCCCGCACATGGCGGGCTCAAAGTTGCTTTGGGGACGCGGCTATCGGGCATATCTCACGATGCGGCTCGTGCATTCGTACCAGTAGCCGCCGTAGATGTCGCGGCTCGACAGCCGTCCATATGGATGGTGAAGAATGTGCGTATTGCCGATGTAAACAGCGGCATGATTCGGAACGCCGTTCTTGCTTCGGATCTGCATGAGGATGACGTCGCCCACCTCGAGCACGGCTGCGGCCGAGACATCGTCTCCCGAGCGCCACACAATCTTTCCGCCGGCGGCGGCACAGTGCTCGGCATAGAGATCGCTCGTGCCGTCGTCCCACCACCTGTCGCGACGCTGGAAGTCGGGCAACGCGATGTTGCGCTCGCGCGCATACCAGTCACGCACAAGACTCCAGCAATCGAGGACGCCATGCGCATAAGCGCGCCCCACAAGCGGCGCAACAAAACCGCTCGGCTCGATGGTGCGAATGGCCCCACCAGGCCACGACACGATATGCCACGGCAAGCCGGATTGCTCGCAGGAGACGCGATCACCGTCGCTCGGTGCCGGCGACGCGTCAGGATGCGAATGGACGATTGCCAGCACCTCGCCACGATCCTCGGCCGCTGCATAGTCGTCGCCGGGCAGCACGAAGTGCTCGGATGCGGTCTCCGCGACGTTGCGGCATGGCACGTACACTTCCTTGCCGCGCTCGACGATGACAAGGCCGCATGCCTCTCGCGGATAGTCGCGCTGCGCATGGGCGCGAATTTCATTCATTGTGGTTTCGAGCATCACACCCCCGAAGTAAGGTCAGCTGCCGGGTACGACCCGTATGCGAGCGGATTGTTGGCGCCAAACCGGCACTTGCACGACGCGATGCGGCCAGCACATTTATCCTTGGCAGGATCGTCGACGGGCTGATCGTTGAGATCAAAATACGCGGTGCCGGTATAGCCGCAATACGGCCCGCGATATCCGCCCTTGATCAACCAGATGCACACGTTCGCGATGATCTGTTGCGACGGTAGCTGCTGGCCATTGAGATCGAGCGCAGACGAAAGCGTGAATTCGATCGTGGGATAGGTGTCGTCGCTTTTCTGCTCGATGTACCAAAGCTCGGGCGCCGACTCCTCAGTGGGGTCGGCCGTCGGATTCCCGTTCGGGAAATTCACCGCGTCAAGGTACTTTGCAAACGTACGCCGGCGACGCACCGCGGAGCCGACGAGATCACCGAGCGCGAGGCACATTGCACCGATCACGCCATCGATATTGCCAACCCTGACCGTCGGCGACGGCTGCTGCGCGTCGCCCGTACGCTCGAAACCGGACGCCTCGACCGGCCACGGCTTGTACTCGTTGCCTTGCCACCAGATCGAGCCCGATTGCAGGTGATTATGGAGGCGCAAAAGGTCACCGCCGATCGTGGTGCTGTCCACCTCGAAAAGCTCGATCCGCTTTCCGGGTTCGAGCTGCTGGACATCTGCGGTGATCGTCATTACTTGCTCAGCCCGTAAATCGAGAAACGCCCCGCGCTGAATCCAGAGCTACCTGCATAGACCTGAATTGCGTTAATGGGAAGACCTGTCAGCCCAAGATATTGGCCAACGCCGCGCACCTGTCCCATAGCGTTGTTACTGCGATCAACTCCAATAACGTCAACGATTGCGGACGGTATTTTCGCACCATCGGAGAAGTTGTGAAACCGCACGCGACCGCTATATGTGGCGAACGTCGGTGAACCCGCAACGCTGGACATGCCGTCCCAAAGAATTAGCGCAGTATTTGTGGATTGCCCTGCCGTGGTGACTGCGGGGGCCGCCACCGATTGATACATAAGCGCCCGCTGATACTGGCTAGACGACAGGTACGACGATCCGTTGTTATTAGAGAAATTGAGTGCGAGCGACTGGTTGTCTACGCTAGGAACGACGCCGTCAAACACCAGCTCATACACGTTGTATCCACTAAGGCCGGTGAAAACGACGCCCGCACCGTTGGATGGCGTTGCGCTGCCGAGCAGCGTCATTCCCACACCAAGATTCGCTCGTGCCGCAGCCGCAGAGTTTCCGCCAGTACCACCGCTGGCGAGTGCGAGTGGCGTGCCGATCGTGAGCGATCCGTTGATGACTTCGTTATCCGCGTTCGTACGGCCGCGCATGAGCACCGACCATGCATGCACACCGTCGGTGTCGAGCAATGCGGCTTCGCCAGGATTCAGCTTCGAAAGCGCCAACGAATCGCCCGATCCCGCCGTGATGGCGAGCGTGACAACAGCCGTACCAATGTTCCGAAGCAGTACGACATTGTCCGCTGCACCGACGTTCGCTGCCGGCAAGGTGATGACGCCCGCAGCAGCCAGACTAATGTTCACGCGCTTGCCGATATGCGCAGCAGTGAGGGCCTGTGCGGCCGTGATCTGCACGGCCGACGTGAGCGCGGCCTGAGCATTGAGCACGTCGACGTTCGCATTCATCCTCGTGAATGCAGTGCGCACGTCATCACCATCCTCGCCCTTAGGCGGCGTGCCCAGATTGATTTTTTGCAGAGCGCTCATGTTTTAGCTCGAAAATGACTGTTTGAAAGTGGCGGTGAGCTGCACGAGCGGGCCACCGTTCGGGGTGAGGTTATAGCCAGCGCATTTGTACAGACCCTGCACACCGAACGGCGGTGTCCAGAGGAACGAAACAGCACCCGCGTGCGCATCGAGAAAATCGATGATCGGCTGCACTTCGTTGATAGGCCCGACATAGGTGTACGGCCACGAACCCGACTTGTTATTGATGCCTGCCGCAGCCGTCTGCTCGTAGCCGTCACCGAAAGCGGCCGAGTCCGTCGCGAAGGTGATGACGCCCTGATCGCCAACCTTCGCGCCCCATGCAAATATTTCAGCGGCCATTCACGTACCTCGAGATAATTCCGCCCTGCTGAGTTTCCCTGGCGATAGCCTGCTTGATGCGCCCATCAATCCCGTCGGCGAGCTGCTTCGCCGTCATACCGCTGCCCGTCGACGGGCCGCTGGACGATGCCGGCGCCTGAACGGTCGTTTGCGAGCTGATGTACACATCGCCACCGCTCGATGCCCCCGCAGCGCCACTGCCGCCGCCCACGAGGCCACCGCGAGCGAACCGGTTGCGAGGCGATACGCTCTGCCCGCTGTTGATCGCGCCGAGCAGCGCCAGCACGCCCGGCTGCGAAACCGCGTGCGCGTTGACCACGAATTCACCGGTCGAAAGCCGCGCCGGAATGCTGTCGCTCGTCGCAGTGCCCGGCCCGGTAATCAGGCCGCCGTCGGCCTTGAACAGCGTGCCGGCGGCAAGTCCGAATAGCGAACCGCTGCCGGCGATCGACGACGGCATGCTGAAGCCAAAGGCTGATCCGCCGGTGCCACCCGACGACGTGAGCGAACCGCCAAAAATCGTATTGAGCAGGCCTGTGTATGCCTGGTTTTCAAACAACGAGGCGAGCGACGAGGCCATGCTGGCGACCATCGAGCGCAACGCCTGCAATGGCGTTTTCGTGCCGTCCGTGATCGACGAAAAGAAGCCGTCGAACGCCGTGCGGCCCGCGTCCGTGAAATCCTTCACGTAATTCGAGCTGTCGAGCATCGACTGCCGGATTTTGTCGCGGAGCTGGTTGAGGTTCGCCAGCACGCCCGGATCGGTCGTCTGCCACGACAACTGATCGACCTGCGCGTAAAGTTGCTTCAGCGAGTCGACCGTATCGGCCGAGTTGGTGCGCAACTGCGAGAAACTGTCGAGAATGCCGGTAAGCCCCTCCTGCTGGTTGAGCGAGATTTCATTGCTCGTGGTGCTCGCCTGTGCCATCAGATCGCTGTATTGCGCGGTCAGCCTGGTGAGCTGCCGGTCCTGATCGAGAAACGCTGCGGTGCCGACATCGCCCGTCGTCGCTGCCTGCAACATGTTTCCGCGATTGCGCTCGTCGAAGTCATGCAGCGCCTTCGGCGCCGAGATGCCCGCCTGCGCGAGCAACGCGTCCTTCGTGTCGGTGATCGACTTCAGATACTGGCGCTGCGCGTCGGTTTGCTGGGTCAGCAGCAAATTCACCTTGGCCGCGTTGTCCTGCCTCACCTTGGCAATTTTCGTATCGATGTCGCCGATTTCCTGCGTGATCTTGATGCGGTCTTCGGCCGGCGCTTTCCAGTACGCGTCCTGAAGGGTTTTCTTCTCCTGCTGGTATGCCGCGATCTGCTGCTGTGCCGAATCGTTCGCGAGCGTGATCTCGGCCTGGTAATACGTTTCGTCCGAGATCAAAGTTGCTTTGCGCAATGCCTGCAACTGCTCGTCCGACGACTTGAATGCGGCGTTGATGAGATCGAGGCCGTTTTTCGTCGTCGCCAGCGCGGCATCGAGCGCATTCTTCCGCGCCCGGTTTGCCGCCGAATCAGCACCGTGATCGGCGTATTGCTTGCGCAGGAATGTTTCGTCCGTCGCCTGCTGGGCGGGTGTGATTGCCTTGCCGGGATTCGCCGCGTTGTACGCCGCGACGTTCTTCCGGTAATCCTTGAGCGCATCGTCGACGCGGTTGATACCGCGTTCTTCGTCCTGCAACTTTTTGAGAAAGTCGGACGCTGCAATGCCGGCCTGCTGGATCTGGTCCTGCTGCGATTTGTCGAGCGCACGGTTTTGCTCACGAAGCGCGTCGCGGTTGAGCGCATCGAGCTTCGCCTGCGCCTCTTGCAACTGCGGCGTCAGCAGATCGGCATTCATCTGGCCGGAAGGCGACTTCAGCGCATTCTGGAGCCGCTGCACGTCAGCCGTCGCAGCTGCGATCTTCTCGGCCGCCGTCTCATCGCGGCCGATCGACTTCATCCAGTCCCATGCCGTGCTGATCGCTGAGCCGACTGCCTTCCAGCTGCGCTCAAGATAGCCGAGGTTCGGGATCGACTCGCCGCTCAGTTGGGCATCAAGAGCCTTCGCCACCACCAGCATGGCGCCCTGCTTGTCGCCGGCCTCTTCGAGCGCGCGAATGTAGTCGTACTGCGCCGTCGTGATGAAATGCATGCTGGTGTTGTGCTGCTCAGCCCATTTCGCCACGCCTTCCGGCATCTTCGCGTAATCCTTCGCGATGTCGTCGAGGCTCTGGCCGGTCAGATCGTGCATGCGCACAATGTCCTGCCCAAGTACGTCGAGCGACTGGCCCGTAACCTGCCCCGACGACACCAGCGCTTGCAGACCCTCGCGGGCGGTGCCGAGACTGGCGCCGGTACTCGACGAAATGGCCTGTGCCAGCGCGGCAAAGCTGCTCGCCGTCTGGCCTGCATAGTTGCCGGTCAGGACAAGAGAATTGTTGAAACGCTCGGTCTCTTCGTGGCCCTTGATCGCCGCCAACGCAAACGCGCCCACGGTCGCGACTACCGCAGTGACTGCCGCACCCACCGGAGACAGCAGGAACTTGAAGGCATCAATTTTCTCGGCGAACACCATGATCGAACCTTCGAAGTTCGAGATGTTCCCTGTGGCCAGCTCGTGCGCCATCACGAGCAGTTCCTTGCGCGCGCCGGCCGTGTGCGACGAAACCTTGTCCATCGCAGCGGCACCGGAATCGCCCGCCTGACCCAGCGCCGTCGCCGTCGAGCGAGCGCCCGACTTCAGATCCTGAGCGCCCGCGTTATAGCTCGACGGGTCCATCGTGATCTGCACGACGAGCTGCCCGAGACTGCCTGTCGTAATCCCCATGCTCACCACCTTGTATTGCCCGCTCGGGGCGCGAAACGATCAGGACAATTCGGAGAGCAACACGCCCAGTGCTGCGTCCTCCATCACCCTGATCTGCTGAAATACGGCAGCGCGGCGGCGCTTGCGTATGCCGATGAGGCGGGCAACCGGCTCGAATACCGCGTAGTCGAGCCCCATGTGCAGAACGCGGGCGCCGGCCATCGTGCCGAACGCCACGGCCCGCCACTGCGTCGAAAGCGCCTCGAACAGCCGTACCGCATCCCAGTTCTCGGGAAAGACTTCGAAGGCCGCTTCGGCCGCCTGTTTCCGGGCCGCATCGACGTCGCTCTGACGCGCACCAAACGCAGCCAGGGCCGACGCCACGCCTTCGTCGATCACGCCCCCTTCATCGGGCGGAGCGCCTGCCCAATGCCGCGCCGCCCCGATCAGTTTTTTCGCGTAGCCCCGCCCGCACCTTCGAGGTAAGCGGTCCAGATGCCGACGACGGCGTGGGGAATCTTCAGCAGGGCGTCGCGATACTGCTCGTCAAACGACAGCTCCGCGCCGCTCTCGTCACGCAGGCCGTTCCAGCCGACGAGCAGATCTTTCAGCACGACGCGCACCGGCTTGTTTTCCTTGAAAAGCGCTTCCAGCTCGTCGCCATCCTTGCGTACGAACTCGCCGACAAATACGGATTCGACAACGGCGCCATCGGGCGCATTGCCGGGCTCGACCACCTTGACCGGCCAGGTGAAGGTCGGGCGATTCGATAAAACGTAGGGCATTCGGAACCTCGAATGAAAAGGGGCCGCGCAATGGCGGCCCGAAGGGGTTGATCTGAAACGGCAAAGTTACTTGACGGTGATCACCAGCTCATCGTTGCCCGCGAGCGGGCTGAGCGTGAGATCGCCGTTGAGCAGCGCCTTGTTGTTCTGGTCGGAATACGACAGGTTGCTGATCTGCACCTGGGGCGCGTCAAACTGCACGATGTTCCCCGCCACCTGTCCGTGCTGGACGGTAAGGGCGCCAAGCACCGCATCCCGCGCGGCCGACCACCAGTCCTTGCTTGCGACGGTCGACAGTTCCATGACGATCTTGCCCGTCGGCGCCCGGTCGTCGACCTCCGCGCCCTCTTCGCCGATCAGCTGGAACCAGTTGAGCGTGTTCGCGATATCGAGCGAGACCGATTGCAGCGGCCCGGTGTAACCGGACATCGACCAGGTTGTATTCGCGGTCAGCGCGAGCTTGGGCGTGAGGAACTTGGAGAAGTCCGTATCGGCCGGGAGCGGCGAATCGACCACCGGGTTATACGTGCCCATGAACTTGAACGACATCTTCGGGATCGCCCCCGAGGTGACATCGAACGACACGGTGCCGTATGCGTCAGTCAGCTTGTGCAGCAGCCCGTCGAGGTGATAGATGATCGTGAGCGGCGTATTGGGCTTCTGGCTCACCGGAGCGTATTTCACGTCGGTGTTTTCCGTGACCGTTTCGGCGAAATAACAACCGACGAGCAGTCGCCCCCATGCCGGCACCGTGCCAGCGACGCCGGAACCTGCGATTTCAACGTCGAAGCTCAGTTCGGTATGCACGCCCGCCGTGAGCTGCTGGCTGTTGCCGAAGTACGGACGGATCAGATCGCGACTGACCATCGTGGACGCGACCGGCGTGTGGCTCGGATTGGTGACGAGCATCGCGTCGTCGGCGCCGGTCGGCACCGCCGCGACGCCGATTGCATTCTGCAACTTCGCAAGAATGACGGTGTTTTTGATGGATTTGGCCATCGAGGCTCCCTCTGGATGATTGCGACGCCTGCGCTATAGGGCCTCGGGCGGCGTCTGGTACTGAAACAGGTACTGGATCGTCACGACACCGATGCCGCCCTCGGCATCGGCCGCGCGCGGCTCGTCGGTCGGCCCTTCGAGCACGCCCATCAGGCCGTCCGCATCGAAACGCATAACAACCGGATGGGCCAGCTCGAAAATCGAGTCGGAAGCACGATCAGGAGCGGCGTCGCGCACGACGGCCGTGAGCATGAAGATGCATGCGCGCGTCGTGACGCCGATATCTGGCGTCGGCGTGTCACGACCGCGATGCACGACCAGCACGCGCGGCTCATCGCTGCTCACAGCGTCGTAGATTGACCGCTCGACCTTGACGCCTAGCGCCTGCAACTGCGCGTCGGCCGAAAGCGCGTGCATCAGCGCTTCGACATAGGATTCACGGCGGGTCGTCATTTGGCGATCTCCAGATCAGCGAGCACGAAGAAGCCATCGCCGTTGCGGCGGGGCGGCCGGCGCACGCGGTATTGCACGGCGTCGATCGTCAGCATTGAGCCGCGCGCGAGGTCGGGAAGATCGACGGCCTGATATTCGATCTGGTATTCCGCGACCGTAAACTGACCATCGATTTCAAGCTGATCCGGCGTCGAAAACCCGACCTTGACGCCTTCGGGCATGCCCTCGACGTATGCCGTCCTGAGCATCCCGAGTGCGTCGAAGGCGGTCCAGAACACACTGGCGTCGAACACGTCAGGCGCCGGGCAAACGCACGCGAGCGGTCGCACTGTTCGCGGCGACAGGCGCAGCGAGCACACCGAACGCCGTATTGCCGTCGGCGACCGTCGCGATCGTGCCGGCGGCGGTGAGATATGCATCGTCGCCGACAGCGCCTGCGGCGGCCGCGTCGGCCGGGAATTCGAAAACACCGGTAACAGCGTATTCGCCCGGCGCATTGGCTGCGTAGGTGCCGCTCGCAACGGCCGGCAGCTTCGAGTTGCCGAGCGTGACCGGTGCGCCCGAGACGACGGCAGCGGCAAGCGTCGCCGTCAGCGTCTTGCCATGCTGGATAAAGTTGTTCATACAGGGTTCCTGTCGGAAAGGGTTTGCGTGGAATGCATGCCAGTCACACCGGGCGCGACTGCGCCCGGCATGTGCTTACTGCCCCGGATTCTTGTAGAGACCGCGGTAGTCGATTGCCTTCGCCGCGAAGTCGAGACGCGCCTTGACCTTCAGCCCGTCCACGTCGAAGTCGAGCGCCTGCTCGGTGTAAAGACCCTGCTCGCCGTCGAGATAGCAGTATTCGACGGTATCGATCATTGCCGGGTCGGCGACGAGATACCAGCCGGTCGCACTGACCGCATCGAGACGCGCCTCGACGATCGGCGTGAGCGTACCGAAGAAGGGATTCTGGTCGCCCGCCTGATTCGGCGTGTACTGGTTGCTGGTGTACTGGCCAGCGATCGTTTCGAGCGCGGCAGGCACGAGCAGGTAGCTCGGCGCGAGGTTCAGCGCGGTGCCGTCACCCGGCGCCTTCTGCACACGCATCGCCGTGCGGCCAGCCGAAAGCGACGCGATGCTGATCGCTGCCGCCGCGCCGAGGTTGCCGTGCTTGGCATGGAAAATCGCGTTGCCGTCGGACATCGGCGTATTCCCGGTCAAGGCGCCGTAGACCAGATCCAGTTCGAGGTTCGCGGCGGCGCGACCGAAATACAGCGGCACGCGTTCCAGCGCCGAGAGATCGTCGTTGATGATCATCTGACGCGTGAAGGCAACCACCTTGCCGTACGTGCCGAGCTGGATCGTTTCGCCGCCGTCGACCAGCTTGCCGTACTTGTATTCGCCCGATTCGTTGACCTTTTCGAGGTTCAACGCGCCGTCGACCATCACGCGCGTGGCCGCGCGGAAATCGTTGAGCGTGCCCTGACGCGCCCACTGCGAGAACGAGCGCGGCGCCGCGCTGTACGCGTCGCGAAGTGTGCGATTGATGACGTTGCCGAACACGACCGGCAGATCGGACGTCGAGTTGTAGCCACGCTCGCCCATGCCGAGCGCCATGCCAGCCAACTGACGGCGATCAAGACCGCGCGTGTCGACGCCGGCCTCTTCGAGCCCGGTGCGGCAGAACTCGCCGAGCGTCATGCCGCGATACTGACGGCCCGCATCGGTCAGCTCGACGCGCGGATTGATGCGATGCAGGAGCGCGTTCGACATGGCTTCGCGGCGCACGTCCGTTTCGTCCGTAACGGTCCGCACATTCGACTGCGAACGCGTTCGCGCCGCATCCGAGCGCTCAGCGAGCATGCGCAGCAGCTCGGCACGCACTGCATCGACCGTCGCGCCGTTATCGACAAAACGGTCGATCAGCGCCTGCGCGTCGTCCAGCGTGCTGGAGCGAACCGCTACGCGGATCTCCTGAACGCGCTGACGTTCTTCGGCTTGCGCTTGAGCACGAGCACCTTCACCGTTTTCGGGCGGCGTGGCAGGCGCGTGTGCAGCCGGAGCGGCCGGAGTATTCGCTGCGGGGGTGGCGCGGTTCTGGTTGTTTTCATTTTCGTTCGTCGGCATTACTGCTCCTTCGGTTTGCGGCGAGGCGTTGGCCCCGTTGGGTTGATTTCCTGCGCCTCGCTCGACGAATTCGCAGGGATAGAAACGCTGCTGGGCATCCGGCTCACCACGCGTGGTCGAGCCCGCGTCAGCCGGGATTGCGACGAGTGAAACCTCGTAAGGCTCCCAGTCCGTCGCGCGGTAAATCCATTGGTCATTGCCCTCCTGGCCGGGAGGGATCATTTCGACCCGATACGTCCGATAGCCGACAGAGACGTTGCGGAGAATGCCGTCCTGCACGTCCTGAAAATACGGCTCCGCGATGTCGCGCTTCGAGAAGCGCAAAGTTGCCTGGCCGGTTCCCGATGCGCTGTTAAGCGACGCCGACGATACGACGCCGAGCACGCCATCAAGCCCGGCCCACCGGCTGTGGTTGTTGAGCAGCGGCGCGCTACCCGATTCGAGGCGCTGCATGCGTACAGCACCGGGCTGCGTGCTCAACTCCTCGAGATAATTGCGGTCACGCATCCAGTCGTAGCGCAGCACCTGGGCGCCGGTCGTCCACGTCACGTCGACCGTGCGCGAATCGGCATTTACCGACGACACCGGCATATCCCGGCCGAGGATCGGCATCGACGAGCTGGGTTGCTGCGTGCCTTGCGGCGGGTTTGTCTGGGGCATTCGAAGCTCCAATGAAAAACGCCCGACTAGCGGGCGTTTGTGTTTTGAAGTGACGTCTAGTTGACGGTTGTGGTCGGAGGCGCGAACAGGTCAGCGAACGGGTCCGAGTCGATTTCGCTGTCGACTTCGTCAGGATCGTCACCAAGCTCCCGAATGCCCTGATGGCGGCTTTTGAGTCGCGCAACGATCAGCGAGATCAGGCCGTTTGCCTCACGCACCGGATCGATGAACTCAATGCGCTCCGGCGTCCAGCTTTCCTCGGCTGTCGGCTTCGATGTGAGTCCAGACAGATAGGCCGTCATGACGAAGCGCGCGGCGATACGCTCGCAGAGCATCGGGATCATGAGCAACCATTGCCGCTGCTCCATGATCCGCTTGTATTCCATCTTGCCCATCCGGCCGCTCGTGAAATTGACTCGCGAGTAATCGCCGGTGAGCTGCTCGTACGTCGTATTGGTGCCGGCCGCGAGCGCCTGCAACTCGATCGATACGTGATCCTTGTAGCCATCGGTCGCGGCCGGGGCAGCGAAAGTCACGTCCTCGCCCTGCCGCAGATATTCGATCTGACCGGGCGAAAGCGATTCGACGCGCGGGCCATTCGCCGCACCCGTCGCGGTCTGGCGCCCCACCTGAAAACTTTCGTCGCTCGACGTAACAAATGCGGTAAAGCAGGCCTCGATTTTTTTACGAATCAGCTCGGCTTCCTGATATTCATCGAGATCCCGCGCTTTCCAGATCACCGTGGCGAACTCGGGCAAACCGCGTACCGAACCCGGCCGCTTGATTGCGTCGAACAGGTGGATCACATCAGCAGCCGGCACGAAACTGCTGACCATATTGCGCGGCACCGTCGCGATTTCGCCCGGATGCTGGTCGAAGAACCAGTAACCCGTCCGCTGCCCGATCAGGTTGAACTGCACGCCGAGAATCACGAAGCCGCCCGGCACCGGTCCGGTTTTCGTGCTGTCGAGAAAATCGGCTTCGAGCACCTGCAACTGCAAAGGGATGCTCAAGCCGTCCTGCGGAAGCCGCGAGCGGAAGCGGATAAACACTTCACCTGACTCTTCCAGCGCGCGATACGCCTGCGCCTGAATGCCGTACAGATTGAGCAGCCCACCTGCGTCGCATTCCTTGATCCATTGCTTCCAGAGCAACTGCAACGCCGGGTCCTTGAACTTGGCGCGAATGCCCGTACCGACGAGATTTGCCACCTTGACGTTGAGCGCGTGCGAAAGGTACGGATTGTTTCGGATCAGGTCGCGCGACCGGTTGCGCAATGTTGCGAGCGCCGGCCCCAGCTCGGCGTTCGCGCTCGTGCCGGTCGCCTTCCAGCCGATCGCACGTGGGCCGCGCTTCGCACCGTCGAATCCGCGAGCGGAGTCGAGCATCATGCGGGCGCGCATACGCCGCGCGCCCGCCGTCGGCGACACCGCCTCGATCATCCTGTCGAGCAGATTTCGTTTCATCAAAAGCGCTCCATGATCGCGATGCTGGATCGCGGCCGACCATTCGGGTTCTGCGCGGCCAGATCCGCCTTGATCGTGTCGCGCGCGGAAAGCAGCTCGCTCATTTGCCGAAAAGTAACTTTTTTGCCGTTGTATTCGACGGTGAGCGTGCCGCTCGCGATTGCGCGCTCGACGGCGTTGAGATCCTGCGTTGTAAATGCCATTACGATCGCCTTAGCCAGTTGTCACGGCGCGGAACCCACGAATTCGATGCGGGCTGCTGCTGCGGCTGCGCCGCGACGGGTTGAATGGTTGCGCCCGCAACGTCTACAGCGGCCGTGGCGGGCTCCGGCGACTCGGGCAAGGGGGTTGCATCATCTACGGCCTCAGGATCGCCCTGAGTGGCCTCAACGGGTGGCGCAAAAAGATCGCGCGTGCGCGGCTGTACGACCAGCTCCAGCGCGGTCCAGTCTGCGTCCTGATACGTGTTGAGTCGCAGGCGCGGGTGATATGCGCAGGCGAAGTTATAGACCTTCAGGTCGAGCGCTTCGTTACGCTTGCGCAGCTTGTCCCAGCGATCTTTTGCCGGGTTATATGCCTCCGCGCAAAGCTGCTCGAAATACTCGTCTTCGAGGTCTTCAGAGAAGTGCATACGGCGATCAACGACTTCGCGATCTTCGTCAGCCGCAAGCGTGCCGAAAATCCGATCCTTTGCGGTATCGGTGCCGACTGGCCACACCTTCACGCCGCCCTTGATCGTCTTGCCGTTTTTCGTGACATCCTGATCGGTCGGCCTGCCGACGATCGGGCGATGCTTCATTGACGAACCCTTGACAGCAAACACACCGCGATGTGCCCGCGTGCGGCAATAGTCGTATGCGTCCTGCGTCCGGTTGCCGCCGGTGTCCACCGCGCACAGCTCAATGCGCATCGGCACGCCGAAGCTGTTTTCGATTGGCGTGTCGAGAATGCGATCGAGCACCGCCCACGGCTCCGGCGTCGCCGGATCGCCCCGAATCACAATGTGATCGACGGTCCAGTTGCGCATGCCGCGCCCCCAGCCAGATATTTCGACTTCGAGACGATCGCCCTGCGTGTCCACCGAAGCCGTGAGCAGCAACACGCCGAGCGGGATCGAGCGCAACCGGTACGGCTCGGCCCGGCGCTTGATCGCCTCCCACTTCATCTCCGCGCTTTTATCCTCCCAGCATTCCGCAAGCGCGTTGTTCGTGAAGGCGATGCGCTTCTCAATGTCGCTTTCGCCGGCCTCGTAATCGCTCATCAACTCCGACCACGGGCGCCAACCGAGCGGCGCATACAACGCGCTCAGGTGGAAGCTCGCCGTGCGACCATCGCCCGCTGCCGTCGGCATCCAGTACGCGGCCGGATACTGCGATTTCCATGCGTGCTCGGGACTGCCCACGCCACAACCCGGCGCCGTGCAGTAGCACAGCACCGTATCGGGTGCGGATTCGACACGCCTGAAATTCGCCCAATCGAAATACTGCGCCGCGCCACACTCGGGGCACGGCACGAAATACCGCCGCTGGTCGCCAGCCTCGTAGAGCTTCTCGATCTGCGAACGCCGCTTGATCGTCGGCGTGCTGTTCGCGAAGATTTTCGCGCGCCGCCCAAAGTTACTTGTCCGGTTCTTCGCGAGATCGATCGGGTTGCCCTGCCCGTCGACGTTAAGCTCGTATTCATCGACTTCTTCGAGCAGCACGTAGCGTACGGTCGTCGATTTCAGTCGGCCCGCACGCGTGGCGCTGACGAGATTCATGATCCCGCCGGGAAAGCGCTTGCGAAGCTTGGTATTCGCACTGCCCTTGCGATTGGCGTCCTTTACGCGCCGGCGCAATTCTTTCGTGGACAACCGCATCGGCTCGAAGCGGTCCATCTCCCACTTCTCGGCATCGTCCTTTGTCGCGAACACGGCGAGAATGTTGCCGGCCGCACTGGTGATATTGCGGCCAATGAAGTTTTCGCCGAGCGCCGAGCCACCTAACTGGTGCCCTTTCTGGAGACCGACGACAGTGACCCAGCTATTCACAAACGGGCGCGTGTCGTGATGGTCGTATCGCGTGACCGTGCTCTCATGGCCGGACAGCGCATCCATGATCCCGACGAGATACGGCGTGCGCGAGTTACGCCACTTGCCCGGCTCCGGGCTGCTCTCGGGCAGGACGCGGTGATTCTCGGACCACTCTGCGATGCCGATGCGCTTGTCAGGCCGGATCGCCTCCCCGATCGTCTTCAGAAAGCTGTCGATCGCTCCCATCGTCTTCGTCCGTTTCTTCTTCGTGCATCAGTCTGGTGACGTCGATCGACGACAGTGCCCGCGCCAACTCGTCTTCGAGCATCGACTCGATACGGTGCGGGTCGCCCTCGGCCGCGAGCAGATCCTTGATGCGTACGGGCACGTTCATGATGCTGTCGCGCAGCGTGCGAAACGCCGTGAATGCGGCGCGGGTTGCGTCGGCGAGCGCGAGCAGGTTGCCGAGGTCGCGTTCAAGCTCCATCGACTCGCGCCGCGCCCGCGTGGTCTCGCGCTCGGCCCGAGCTGCGCGATACGCCGACATATGCGGGTCGTTTGATTTCGCGGCAGCGGGAAAGTCGTCTTCGCCGTCAGCCGGAGGAAGCGTGGACTCGGATTCAAGCGCCCGCGTCGGGCGCGAAAGGTCGGTAAATGAACGGCGGCTTTCGTCGGTGTTGCGACGCCATGCCGCTTCGGCAATTGCGGCGTCGATCTTGCCGTTCGCGTTCAACTCGATGCGGTTCGATTTGATCGCTTTCTGCACCGCGTTGAGCGCAACGCCCATGTGGCGGGCAAAGGCCCGCTGACTCATTTCGGCCATCTGACCACCCTTGACCACCCAAAATGACCACCTGACCACCCAAGTGACCACCCTGAAAAAGCTTTGACATCGCGTGTTGAACGTGGCTCGAATTACCCGCAGTCACAGGGGTCCAGGAAGGACCCGCGCAAATGCGAATGGCTCTCATTTGAGCGGCTCGACCGTTCAAGCTGCTTCCGATTCGAGCTATTGCACGGTGAATTCGATAGGAACCCACTAACGTCGCGTGGCGAGCGCCATCGCGAGTGCGGCCTGCAGCTCGGTCGGCAGCGTCGCTTCGGTCGTTGCGTTCGCCACGTCGTAGAACGGAAAGCGCTTCGAGTAGCTCGGCGCACGAACGAACATCAGGATCGGACGCACCGCATAGCCCTGCGCGAACTGGTACCGCGCCCACACACCGAGCGGCAACTTGCCGCCACCCGGTCGGCCAACGAAGTAGCGAACGTCTGTCGAAGGGTTGCGCCGCTTGCGACGCCGCGACACGGACGTTTCGTTCTGCGCGCTATCGCGCGACGCCTGCAACTGCGCAAGGATCTGCGAATACTGGCCACGGCTGAAGTTGCCGTACTGATCCAGCTTCGCACCGCTGCCTGGCACCGTGAACATGTCGGACGGCAACAGGCCGCGCGCGCGCAGCAACGACTCGATCCGCTTCACATTTCGCGCACCACCGTCCACCTGAGGCGCAAGGTACTTTGTCGCGGGCGTGCCCTTGAACGATTCATCCTTGTAGCTGACTTGGGCGACCAGCTTCGTTTTCGTAGCAGCCTTGAGTCGCAGCGCATTGAGCGTGTACGGCGTGGGCCGATCGAACACGTCGCGCATTGTTTTCTGCTCGACCGCGATCACGGCCTTGCCGGTGCGGTTCAATGCAACTGACGCAGCATACGGAATCTGACGCTGTACGTGATCGTCGATCGCCGCTTCGAACTGCGACGTGTCGACCTTCATTGAGAACGAGGGGTTCGCCATACGAGCGTCCAATGCAAAAAGCCCGCGAGGCTTTCACCTTGCGGGCTTCGTTATCTCGCGATCGGCTGCTAGACCTTCCCGCGAACCATCAACGAAATGGGAGAATTCTCTCGAAGCATCACCGTGCACTGGCTCTCTACGGCGATAACTTCCCGCCGCTCACCATCGATCTCATGCACGCCAATCATCAATTTCGTTACTTCGTCGCGCCGGCCGGCGATTGGGCATCGAACCGTAAGTCCTGTCCAATTGCGCGAGGCAAGATACCACTTATCGAAAGATTTAAACTTCATGATCGACTGGCGCGGAGATTGGCCCGTACCACCGACAGTCCGGATAGGTTGAAATGCTGTAGTCCGTTTCAGATCCGAGCGTAAGAACGACCAACCCGCGAGAGCCGTTTTCTATCACTTCGACAATTTCGGGTTCGAAGTTTCCATCCTTTAACCAATACACGCCGGGAACTGACGGCGTTTCATTCGACCAGTTCATGATCAGCATTGATGGAATGTGGTGGCTAGGAGTGGGAGCAACACCCGTTTCGTTGGGACGAACGCCCTCCAAACGATTCCCGACAGGCTTTGGCATGTTATTCGTCGCGCCGCTCGCGCGATTCTGTACGACTGCCGGGACAGGGTTGCTCCACGAGTGTGCGGGGCTCACAGCTTCCAGTGACGCAGTAAAGGTTGCATGGCGCGGAGTATAGACAGGATTTTTCTTTGAGTGCAAGCGTTTTCATCGTTGCATCCTTCGGCGCATCGTATCGTTCGCCGCACCATCGAGCGCATCGAGAAGCGCGAGAACCGCGTGAAACTGAGGTTTCCAGCGCGCGTGGTACTGATCGAGCGGAACTGCAAGCGCTCGCGCACGAGCGGCATGATCTTCCGGCCGCTTGCCAGTGCCACGACATACGCCGCAAATTTGCCGACCGCCATGCTTCGACGCGATTTCCATCTCGATGCCGCCGACACCATGACAGCGATCGCAGCGTTCGAAGTCGCGAAACACCATCGGTCCGCGTCCATCGAACCATGCAGCAAACGGAATCATGTACTCATCGGTGCATACGCGCCCGGCGCCGGCGCACTTCGGGCATACGACGCGCTGAATTGTTGCGCCTTTGCCGCGCCCACTAACTCCGCGACCGTCGCACGCGATGCAGACATCGGCAATCCATTCAATGATTGCCTGCCGTGCGAGCCGCTCGACAATATCCGAAGCGAGGCGCTCGATTTTTTTTCCGGTGAGGTTCGCGGTCTTTTCCGCCTCGCGCGTCACGCCCGTAAATTTCGAGCGGTTGAACTTGCCCGGCTCGCGGATTCGTTTCGCGAGCAGCAGCGTCGCACGACTCAGCCCTGCATTTTTCACGTCCTGCCCGTACTTCATGCGCCACAGCAAGCGCCCGAGATCATTCGCGAATGCGAGTGCGCCCAAAGTTACTTGTGGGTCGGCGATCGAATCTGAGAACTGCCCCTGCACATTCATCGCGATACCGGCTTGCTCTTTCAGGTCGATCATCGAGCTACTCCCTTTCGTCCTACTGTCCCAATGTCCCAAGGAAAAGGGGTCGTGACTGCGCGCGGGCGCTTGCGACATGCGCACCCTCGCCCGCACATCGCGCACGTCGCACGCGTCACGCACACACGCACGAGGCGATGCGCTTGGGACGTTGGGACATGGGACGCCTTTCGGCGCGCCGCCGCGAATGCGCTGGCGCGCTGACGAATGCTGACGCGCGCGCCGTGGAATGCGGCGTGAGTGGAATTACAGCGGCGCATCGTCGTCCTCCGTGACTTCGGCAAGCGATGCATCCGGCGCGATCACAGCCATCGGTTCGACAGGCGGCGGCTCGTAATACCACTCGCGTGTACCCTTCGATTCGCGCTTACGAATCCAGCCGAGCGACTTCATTGCCTTGCCGATACGACGCTGCTCAGCCGGCGTCCACTTCGAGATTTCGAGCTTCAGGCACGCGCTGAGGATGTCCTCCATCGTCACGCGCGGCAACGCTTCGCAGTAACGGGCGATCATCGTTTCGTAGATGTCACCCTCATAGCGCGCGTCCTGCTCGGCCGAGAACAGGTGCTTTTCCTCGGGCAGCACCTGCCACGGCGCCGGCAGGATGCCGTCCGCTTCTGCGTTCGCGCGTTCCCATTCGCAGTATTCCGAATACGCTTCCGCCCATATCTGGTCGCGGTTCTGCGCGAGGCCCTTCAGGTCGAGCACGTCGGCCGTGCGCACTGGCCAGTAACGCCGGTTGCCCGATTCGTCCTTCAGGTACGTGTCGAAATTCACCGTGCCGCCGAAAACGCTCTGACGCGGCACGTCGATCGCGCGGCGAGCGTACGGCGGCCGGTAGGTATCGACTGCCGTAGTGAAGAAGCGCTTCGCATTGGACGAATCGGACTTGCTCAGTGCGTCCAGCTCGGCCAGCTCGATCACCCACTTGCCGGCCATCACTGCGAACGAATCCTTGTCACCGATCACGATATTCGCGT
Source organism: Paraburkholderia sp. J41 (assembly GCF_905220235.1). Lineage (NCBI taxonomy): Bacteria > Pseudomonadati > Pseudomonadota > Betaproteobacteria > Burkholderiales > Burkholderiaceae > Paraburkholderia > Paraburkholderia sp. J41. The sequence goes on from NZ_CAJMZE010000026.1 coordinate 54,997, forward strand.
CGGTGAACCAGCCCGGCCCGAAAAGCGTACGAAACGCAGCCGACTTGCCCGCGTCCTGCTTGCCTTCGAAAATCAGCACGTTGTCCATCTTGCAGCCGGGCCGCATCACGCGCCCCACCGCTCCGAGCAGCCACTTGTACGAAACGTGCCGCACGTATTCGCTCTCCTGCACGCCGAGCCACGTCGTCAACCATCCACGCAGGCGCGGCTGACGATCCCATTGCAGACCGGCGAGATAATCACGAACCTCGTGGTAGCTGCTGCGCTCGGCGGCGAGAAATACCGCGTCGGCGATCACGTCCGGGCGAGGGCTGAAAGAGTAGTTCTGGCCGAGCCACAGTGCGCAACGCGCATCGTCACGATCGCCCCATTCGCCTTTTTCGCCGCCTTCGAACGGCGGCGCTTTCAGCTTCATGATGCGCAGGGCGAACTTCTCGAAAGCCAGCACGCCCTGCCAGCGCTTGTCGTGCGTCAGGATCGCGAACACGTTGTCGAGACAAGGCAGCAGCGCGTTGGACTTCTCCGCGCGGCGCAACCGCTGTTGCCACGTAAAGTGGCTGTTCTCGCCCTCGACGCCGTTCCATTCCAGCGTGCTCTCATCCGCGTCAGCCGGCAAAGGGGTAGATGCGGATTTGCCGACCAGCGAACGAACGCCGTTGGCACCGGGCGCACTCACCACACCCGCTTTTTCGAGATCGTCGAGCAGATGCGCAGCGCGGTTGAAGCCGATCTTCAGCTCGCGCTGGAGCGCCGAGATTGACACACGCTTGCCCTTGCGAACGCGGGCGAGCGCCTGCTCGTACAATGGGTCCTGACCGCGCTCGACGGCGTGCAGGTGCGGAAATGTGGGGATATCTTCGCTCGCGGGCGCGAGCGCGGCGAGCAACGCGCCTTCGATCTGCGCCTTGACGACGTGCAAGCCTTCCTCGACGTGCAGATCGTTGAAATCGGTCAGCTTGCGCTCGCCGCGCCCCTCGAAGCGCGGCATCGTCACGCTAGCATTACCGACCGCTGCTGCCGCTGCCCTGGCGCGTTTCACGCCCGTGTTTTCGAATGTGCGAACGCGCGCGGAAACGCCCTCGCGCTCGACCACCAGCTCGATATAGGGCACGCCGTTCTCATCACGCTTGCCTGTCGCGCGAACAGAGTATTGCAGCTTCGCGTGCGTGATCTGCGTAGCCTCGGGCGCATCGACAAAGATTTCGCCGTCGAAGCCGTATTCGTCACGCAGATGGTCGCGCATGCGCCGCTCGATAACCCAATCGTCGTCGGCGCAAATGAGAACGTGAATGTCGGGGCACGACTCGCGCAGCGATTGCGATGCCGCGAGAATGCCGCCGGCATCGAAACACACAATGACCGGAATGCGTTCCTCGATCGCCATGCGGATCGAGCGGGCCGTCGCATAGCCTTCGGCGATCATCGCCACCTTGTCGTCAGGCGCGATATCGCCGAGCTGGAGCGCAGTGCCCGCTTTCTCCATGCCCTTGTTGAACAGCTTTGAGCCGGTCGGCGAGATTTTCTGCAAGCCGGCAAGGCGAGCGCCGTCGACGCTATACACGTACATCGGCACGTACAGCGTGCCATCGTCGGAGAAGCGCACGCCCTCGGGCGTGATCTGTTTGCGCTTGAGGTATTCCGATTCGCCCTGCTCAGCTGCGGCGTTCCATTGATCGCGCGCACGATTAGCCGCGAGCTTGGCTTTCTCGCGCGCCTTCGCTGCCGCCGCCTCTTCAGCCCGCTTTTGATGCATACGCGTTTCAGCGAGCGATTCAGGCGAAGCGGCTGCGCCTTCCCATGCGAAGGTCTGAGCGCCATTATCGTCGCCCGACCAATAGCCGAAGGCACCCGTGTAGCCGAGTACCACGCCACCCTGCACGACCTCGTGAATCGAATACCAGTATTTCTTCCCCGGCCCGTACCGATGCGGCCTGCCGTTGTCCGAAACACGCGGATGCCCTTCGGGCAATTTCGGATGACCAGCGGCAATTAGCTGATTCGCAATCTGATCCAGTGTCGCCATTGTTTAACGTCCCGAGGCTTCAAAGATAATGCGCGGAAAAATGACGCCTTCGCGATTGAAATACGAGCGCCACTGACGCCGGCCCGCGCTAAACCGGGCGACGCCGTTCGATTGTTTGGACGCAGAAGGATGCCGCGCACGAAGCGCAGTTGCGGTACTGGACAAAGTCACTTTGAAACCCCGGAAAGTTATTTGCCGCGCAGGCGGCCCCACTCGCTTGCGAGCACACCCTGAAATGTCTGGATCTGCTCTGTTGTCATGTAACCTGCGATGAAATCCGCAAACAAACGCCGCTCCGTTTTCGTGCGCAAGGTCGCGCAGTGAAAGGCGGCGGCTTTTATAAATGCATTGATATGCCCTATGTGTCGCGCGCGAATAAGCAGCATGTCGGGCGGGAAAATCGGGCAAAGGGTGAGCAGATACGGGAACAGATCGTCCGGTGCGTGCTTCGCCAGTCGCTCCATTTCGAAGGTCGCGCATTCGAGCTGGCGATCGAGGTCGCAGCAAAGCCCCGCCCTCGCGCGGAATCTGTTGCAACACGCCATACCGTGTTCGAAGTGCATGCTTAGCGCGCGTGCTGTTTGTTCACGCGTCGCACGGTCGCCATCAGCCGGTCGAGCATGCGCTTACTTCCTCGCGCTGCGGCCTCGATGTCGGCCGCTTCCTGATTTGTGACAACACCGTCTTCCAGCGCCGCCTGGACTTGCTCCGCGACGATGCCGGTATGGCGTGCTAGATCGAGCGTTTGCAAAGCGATTTCGTTGGTCGTGTTGCCGGGCGACGTTGCATCGGCCGGCGTTGCATTCAGCCCGAAGCGCTCGTTAAGCGCAATCAGCGCATCGCGATAGTGCGGCACACGCTTTTCTTCCATCCATTCGGTCAGCAGCTCGAACATTTCCATCGAGAGGCGGTTTTCGCCCTGACCGCGCAGACGCAGGCGCAGGCTTTCGGTGCCAATGTTTCGGCCGCGACGATTCGTGAGAAACGCCGCGGCATCGGCCACACCACCCTGCGTATTGCGAACAGACGTGTAAAGCACGTCCAGCCACTCCGCCTCGCTATATCTGCACGTCATTCGAGCCCCGTTTCTCTTTGTGGACCTGTCTTTTCATTCTGTTTACCCGGCGTGCGCGGCCCTATGATTCAGGCTCAACCACATACCGCTACTGCCATGCTGCAAAAAGAGAGTGTCCGCAGACATGCGACAATGAAATTGGCCCACCAAGCCATCCATCAACCACACGAAAAGGACACCCATGACCGATATCGAAGACCTTCAGATGCGTTCGTTCGCGCATTCCCTTCTGATCGCAGCGCTAATCCGTGCTGCGGGACTGAGCCGTGCCCAGTTGGCTCCGGTCATCGAAAACTGCAAAATCGAACTGCGACGAGTTCCCGACGATGGCACCTTTGCCGAGGCTGCAATTGCTTACATCGAGCAGTTGATCGACAACACCCCCGCTCACTAAAGCGTTTTCAGCGGGAGCCTCCCCCTTGTCGGCGATACCGCCAAAGAAGACCGCCCGGCGCACATTCGCGCGCGATCAGGTTTTTAACCATTTGCTCGAATTCGGCCGTCTCGACTCGCTCCATTACCGAAGCAGGAGGGATAATCCGCAGCTTGCCGTCCTTCGAGAGAGTCCATCCCATACCTTCGAGGCTGGCGATAACTTGGTTGGCGTACAGCCGGTCGATTTCTTCGTTCGCCGCCTGTCGGCGAGGCTCATCCGACTTCCACCTCTCGAGTTCGCGCCGCGCCTTCTCTTCGAACGCCGGCGTGATCAACGACAACACGATTCGCGCATACAGCCGCTTCATTACAAGCCTCCAATCAATGGATATTTCGCAGCGCATCCGAATCGGCGGCGCTCCGATGCGCCTCGATTTCACTTTTCTTATGAGCCGCTTTAGACCGGCACCGGCGTCACCAAAGATAGGCTTCCGTCAAGCAGGTCTGGCCAGATCAAATGCCAATCATCCGGTCGCAACTCTCGACGAGAAACCTCTCCACCCGTCGCCAATTCAATCGCCCAGCACAAAGTTATTGGGACTGGCCGACGGCGATTAGCCCACGCACTTACATCTGAGGCGTGAGCACCGATGGCCCTAGCAAGCCGCACAAGGCGACCGCGTTCGGCAGAGAGGTAAGTTCGAAGGTCCATCGCGAAACTTTAGCGAAACGCGAAACGCTTGTCTATAGCGTTTCGCGCATATACGACTTTAGCGATTTGCTATTGAATTCGGCCCATGAGGGATATTGACGAAATTAGACGGGCCAATCTCCGACTCTTGGCTGAAGAGTACGGAAGCCCCACATCAGCGGCGAACGCGCTGAATATGAGCCTCGCTCAGTTTGCAAACCTTCGCGATGGCGCGAAAGATTCAAAAACGGGCAAAAAGCGCGGCATGCGTAAAGACACAGCCCGCCGCATCGAGTGCGCCGCAAATAAGCCGGAGGGCTGGCTCGATGAGGACCACGGGTCCGCAACGACTAAACCAGCTAGTTCGGCAATGAATAAACCCGAAGGCTGGGAGAGCCTTGATGAATCCGGCCGCCTTCAGGTCGAGGCATTCATTCGTGGCTTGCTTTCTCGTCCGATTGGCAAGACCGACGGTGCGGATGATGATCGCCCACGAGGCGATTGAGTAGAGATTCGCTCAGATGGCCCATGTGGCCTATGGGCTGCAATGAAGAATCACGAAAGCAAAACTCGTGAGTCACGACGGGCCGCTTATCACCAGAATTAAAACCAAAAGCGGCCCTATCCAGATACACATTCCAACGACCATCGACGCGCAGGCCCTCCACCAGCGCGATAGCACCTACCAACGCTGGGTTGCTCGACACAATCACTCGTACCAAATCCCCAGGCTTGCACTTCAAAGTGCAATTCCTTTGCCGTTCCCCACGCATCCGACTCCGCCATTCTTGTAAGTTAATACTGTATAAATATACAGTAGTTGAAACTATTTGTTACACCGCCCTTGCATTTCATGCCCGATGCATTGTTACAAATTTGATGTTGTTGTTTCGCGTTACGCTATATACATATATTTCGCATTTCGCTAAAGTTCGAACCGTTCCAACCTCACTTTTAGCGAAACAGCGATGCGTGAAAACAATCCTCTTAATGTCGACGCAGGTTATGCGGCGCGCAAAGCCTGGCTCAAGCAAGAGCAAAGGCCGCAGGTGCGGCAACACAGCCCGCAAAGCAACTTTGAACAATCGTGGCCGTGCCGCATTGGCCTGCTGTTTGCAGCAATCGTGATCGGCATCAGCGTTTTCTCGCCCGATCCGCAGTTCGAAGCGCACGGCACCCACGCCGCGCACGTCGCAGCCTGACCGTCAGCCAGGGGCAGGCAGTGACCAAGCGAACTTCAATTTCCGACATCGAAATAGCTCGCGAGCATCGCCTCGGCCGCTTTTCCGGCTCCGCCGCTGACGCCATCACAAACCCCGCCATGCGCATCTGTCTCACAAACCTTGCTGAGATGAGGAAGAAGCGCGAGCAGCCAGCCGACGATCAAATCGACGGAAAACGCCGCGCCGCTGGCGATTCGGAGTAACGCCACATGCCACGCATCAAACTCAATACCGCTCCCGAGACGCAGCAAACGCGTCGCGACACGCTCGGGCTGCGCTCTGTCGTTTTCTACGATCCGACGGCACCGCGCCCGACGACGCCGGTAATGGTCGGCAAGCACGTCGTCGGTCGCCGCCCGCTGCTCGGCAGCATCTACACGCTGTACACGATCTTCGACGGCAAAGACATCGTGCGCACGCAGATTTCCGTTCCGTCGGAGGACGACTGCGCATCGGCAATCCGCCGTCATCGCACCAGCCAGGCCGCCTCGATGGCCGAATCGACGATCGCCAAGGCGAAGAAGCGCAGCACGCAACCAAAGCACGCGGAGGTGGCGTAATGCTCGCCTTACTCGTCGCAATCGCGACCTGCGCCACTGCGTGGGCACTCACCAGCGAGCAACCGGCGCGGCGTCGGCATGGCTCGCTAATCGGCCTGGTTAATGCGATTCTTTGGACGATCGCCGGCCTTTATGCCGACAAGGGCGCGGTCGTCGCGGTCGCGATGTTCTGCGCCCTTTGCTTCGCTCGCGCCTATGCGCGCGGGCGGATCGTGGGAGGTGCAGCATGAACGACAAACGCACCAGCCCGCTCGTGCTCGACGCAATGATCGTCACCGGCAACACGAAGGCGGCAGTAAAGGCCGCAGGCGGCGGATCGTCCGACCTATGGACCGTGCCGCCCGAGCACATCCACTATGACCCGCGCGACAACGTGCGCCCGCTCAACAAAGACCGGGTGCGCCAGATCGCCGACCTGATCAAAGCCAACGGCTACGACCGCAAGAAGCCGCTCGGCTGTTTCGTGCGCAAGGTCGGCGGCGAGGATCGTATTTTTGTCTACGAAGGCCAGCATCGTTACCACGGCGCCCTGCTCGCAATCAGCGAAGGCTACGAGATTGACCGCCTCCCGCTTGTGATCGACGAGGCGAAATCCGTCTCGCGAGCAAACCTCATCTATGCCGGCATCATCAACAACGACAGCGAGAAGCTCACACCGTTGCAATTGGCCGAGCAGATCGTCGAGCTGCAAGCGCTCGGCGAAGGCAACAAGGCAATCTGCACGCGGCTGAATATCACCGACCAGACGATTCGCGACTGCCTGTTGCTGGCGAACGCGCCGAACGGCATTCACAAGCTTGTGCGCGATCAGGCAATCACGTCGACGCTCGCGATCGAGCAGATCCGCGCGCACGGCGGCGAGAAAGCGCTTGAGCGCCTCCAGCGCGGCATCGAGGCGGCGAAGGCATCGGGCAAAGCCAAGGCCACGAAGAAGCACGTCGAAGCCGCTTCCGCTGCGCCAGCGGTTTCCGCGCCCAAGAAAATCAGCGAAACGCAGGCAAAGCAACTTTTGCAGGCGCTGCAATCCGTACTGCACGATCCGCTCTTCGGCAAGCTCTCACCGGGCACGATCAAAGGCGTACATCGGGCACTTACACCGCTGACGGATCTACTGGACGTGCCCGCGTCGAAGCGCGAGAAGATGCGTCCGATCGACGTCCCCAACGAGCATGGTTTTTATTCGCACGAGACGATCTCGTCGCCCAAGGGAAAAAGGATTGGCAAAGCGCCGGCTGAGATTCATCTGGCAAGAGTCGCGGACGCCGAATGGATTTATTCGACGGGGCTCGCACTTGGCAATTCGTTTTCGGCGTCGCCGTGCAAGATGCATGCGGACGCCCCCACCTATCCGACACGCGGGAAAGCCATTCGGGCGGCAGTGCAGGACTTGACACGCAAGCTCCAGCATCCGAATTTTCAAAAGGCGAAAGAACTACCGTCCGTCCACGCGTGGCTAGACAAGCTTTACACGGCACCGGACCCCCACTGGACGGAAGAGCTTGCCAACGCCGCCGGAGCCGGCAAATGACCCTGCTCGCGGCTACTTCTACCCCACGTCCGCTGCCGCGTCAGCGGGGCGACGCGGAAAAGCGCCCAAGGCTTTCGCTCGCCGGCGCCGTGCCGGCGCAGCCTGCGAACGTCAAAGGCAACAACGACGGGCTTGCGCCCTCCATCCAGAAGAACGAAGCGCCGCGTGCGCGGCGCAAAGCAATCCAGACGGACGAAGCCCCGTCGGAAACCCGACGCGACAACCTCTCGCGCATCGAGGCGCTCAGCATCGAGATCCGCTCGCTGACGGAGGCCATCGTGCTTGGCGCCGACATCGAGCTGCTCGACCTCATGCGCGACGAGACAGGCAGCTATAGCCGACACAAAGCAGCGCAGGAAGCGCGCACGTGGGCCGAGCAAGGGCGCCTGTCGATCGAGACTGGATTGATGCAACTGGAGCGCGCGATGCGCTCCGCGACCATTCGGGGCTAACCATGCACGAACGACAACTTCGCGCGATTCACGCGCAAGCTTGCGCCGCTGTCGCGCTCGTCGATCGCACCATCACACCGATCGACGAGCAGTTCTGGCCGCTGTACCTCTCGGCGGCGCTCGCGGCCGTCGAGCCGGAAGCGCCGCAAGCCGTCACGCTCTCTGATGAGCAGCGCGTCCGGGTGCGCGACGCAATCGCAGAAGCAATCGGCGGCGACGCTTACGACTGCATGCGCGTCTGGTCAGAGTGGGGCGTTGGCACGATGAGCGCTGATGACTTTCATTGCATCACCGATGACGGAGAGCGGCTAAGCGACATCGCTGATGCTGCGATCAACGCCCTGCTCGCAGCCAATCCCACCGAGCAGCGCATGAGCGATGCGGAACGCGATGTTCTCGCTGAGCGCGCGCGTCAGGTGAACGAGGAAGGCTGGACACCCGAGCATGACGACGCGCATCGACCCCACGAGATGTCTTGCGCGGCCGGATGCTATGCCATGTACACGCTCGCGTACCCGGCCGGCGATCCGCCGCCGCAGTGGCCGTGGCACGCGGCATGGTGGAAGCCAACAACGCATCGCCGCAACTTGATAAAAGCCTGCGCACTGCTCCTTGCCGAGATCGAACGCATCGACCGTGATCCGGGCGACGAATCGATCCATCACCACACTCGTGGGGGCGACCAGGCATGAGCGAAGCGCCCAAGCGAGCCGTGCAGTTTCGAGTCGACATTCAGGCCGACACGCCCCGAGACCTAGCGAACACGTTGTTCAATCTCTCGAACCGGATCGCCGCCGGCGATCTATCCGCGCACTCTGTTTCCGGGGGCTACAACTCTGGTTACGAACATTGGCTGTCGCTTTCCGATCGGCCTACACATGACGAGTACGTCGAGCAGCCCAGTGCTTATCTCGCCGATCGGAGCAACCGTGGCTCAGCATAGCGACCAAGACTACGTCCAGTTCGATCCATTCCAAGGCGACGAGGCTGATATCCGATTGCGGCGCGTCCGACTGGTGCGGGTACGTAAGCCACACCAGTGCCATGTAGGACCGATGCTTTACGGCGAGAGCCACGAGATTCAGCCGGGCGAGCGCGCGCGATACGAAAAAGCGCTCATCGATCACAGCTTTTGGGGCCGCTACTACGCATGCCTGCCATGCCTCGACAAGTGGCTCAGTGATATTTACGGGGATACAAATGAGAACGCCGATTAGCACGCTTCCAGGCCGCTATAAGCCCGTCGTGGTCAACGGCCAAACGCAGCACATGCGCGACAAAGTTGCTTTGAAGGCCGAAGCCATCGAGCTAGTGCGCAGCAACGGTCCGTTGACCAAAACGCAAATCATGATCGAACTGCGAACCGTCTCCCGCTTCGTCGACGGCGTGCTCGCCGAGGCCGAGCGTGCTGGCGAGATCGAGAGCTTTGTTGCCCTCAGCAAGCGCCGTCGCATGGACGAATTCTGGTGCGCCGCCGGCGAAGCGCCACGAAAAAGCGCCGTTCGCTACAACGCCGCCGCCGTACTCGCAGCGATGCAGCGACACGCCCACCACCTTGCAAATGGAGGCCGTGCATGAGCCTGCTGACCCGCGCATACATTCTCGAAAAATTCGGCGTCCGCCTGTCGGTGCCGCAGCTCGCGCAACTGCTCTCGATGGCCGAAGGAACCGTGCGCAACCAGATCAGCGCCGAGATTTTCCCGATCGCGACCTACAAGGAAGGGTCGGGGCGCTTCGCGCCTTACGAGGCTGTCGCAGATTACCTCGACAAGATGTCCGAAGAGGCCCGACAAAAGGCAGCGTGAAATATTGCGGCTACCAACCAAAACAGCTATGGCCGCTCGTCGCGGCCATAGCTTTTATTCAAACTGCACGCCAGGCGTCAAGGACTAGCAGCAGCACTGCCTGTATGAGCGGCAAGGAAGGCATCGACCTTTTCGATGAATACCTCGCAAGCAGGAATAAAATCAGCGGCCCTGTTTTGTGGGAACGCAGCGGTTAAATGATAATCCGCTTCCGTTCGAGTTTTCTTCAGATCAGTCATCACGTATGCGATCGACCTGCCCTTCGACGAATGCGCCTTGTAGCGCTCGGCGAGAGTCTCATGCACACCACGCACCGGGTTCCCACCGTGTAACGTGCAGGCATCTGCGACTTCGAGGGCCCTATGATACGCAGCGTAATATGCACGCGAGGACGACGAGCGCCAATCGCATTCGCAACCACCGACACTCAGTGTCCCGGCAAGCGTCAGTAAATCTTGGACAGAAATGCTCAACGTTTCACCTGAATGAAGTCGCCTTCAAATTGGTACGAGCTTAACGGTCGGCACGCGAACGTAACAAACTCTGGCGCTGGGTCCTCAAAGCTTTCGCACAAGGCTTCAGCGATCACGAAATTCAGTTCTCCACAGCGTTTTGCTGACTCATCAACATAGAACTCATAGCGCATCTCGCCGCCGAGTTGCTTGAGGGACGTCTGCCGTACTGAACAGCCCTGTGCATAGACGGCTGCTGCCGCAACTTCAATCATTTTCATCCTTCGTTCAGGCCCAACGGCATGCTCAGCGGCAATCTCGACCAAATCCGCAATGGACGCCGTAAAGGCCGGATCAAGCCTGAGGTTACGTTTTTCCGCGATCATGAGAACCTCCTCCAATTGAAGCGCCTTCCGCAACGAAACGAGCGCTCCAATCAAGCCGTGTCCCTCGACTCCAGTATTGATGAGCTGTCGCGTCGTCTGCACAACCAGAGACGCCTCACCCATGAGTCCAAACAGCGAACAGGCATTACCAATTACAGCCTCGTCGCCAGAAGCCAGTTTGATGGCCGCCTTAACGGCATCTATGCTTTCCGATCGCTTGCCTTGAAGGAAATTAGCAGCACCGATCGCAAGCCAAGCGAACGCTGGCGCGATCGCTTGCCTTTCCAGCAGCAGCCGTGCCTGACGTTCATGGCGCTTTACGGCCAAAGGGTCGTTCTGGCCGTGAGCGACAAATACAAAGAGATCGTTCAGGCTCTCCATTGCCGCATTTGCGGGCTGATTCACCAATCCATCCCCAATTTAAAGATTTACTTTACCGCCGATACTATCAGAATCGCGAATGCGTCAATTTTTGCCCGGCAACCAGACTGGACCGTTGTCCAGCACACACAAAAGGTCGAATGACTATCCACCTTAACGGCCGCTTGCATCCAAAAAATAGGGGCCTCGTGCAAAATTCGAGTATGGCTACCGGGAGCCCGTAAATGAATGACCCAATTTGCCACGAAGAAGGCGGCCCAATCATGCATCGCCCGCTATGTCGCGGTAACTAGTTTCAGCCGGCCTTTTCTAGCCACATCGGCCGGGTCAAGATTCGTGTACCTTTTCAGGTTGCGCCAGTCTTTGTGTCCCGTCACAGTGGCCACCTCAGGAATCTCCCAGCCTGCCTCAAACAGTGCGCTCGTCGCCTCGTGCCGTAGATCGTGCAGGTGCAGATCGACGATCCCTTTCTCGTCGCACGCCAGCTTGAAATACTTGCTCGCGGTGCCCTTGTTAAAACGGAAAATGTATTCGTTCTTGTGCGGGGGCACCGCCGGATCAGCTGCGCGCTTTTCGGCATAGGCTTCCGGCACCGGATAGCGAGGCTGTCGCATGATGGCCTCATACGAATCGCCGATCAGCGGCACCCATTCGTTGTTACCAATCTTCTGCCTGGGGTGCTTGCGATCGCGCACGAGCGCAAGATGGCGATCGTGGTCGATATCAGCCCAAGTCAGGTTGAACAGTTCGCCGCGACGGAACGCGCACTGCATCGCGATGCGAATCAGGTCCGGTATCGCAGGCTCCCGTTCGGGATGCTCGGCGAACCACTCAAAGATTTTTTCGATCTCCTCGGGCGACGGCCTGCGCTCGCGGCGGGCAGCGGTAGCAATCAGCCGCAGATGGCGAAGGCTGGGGCGTGCCGCCGTGACCGCGTCGGGCACCGTGATGCCGAGCAGTGACGCCATGTGCCGGATAACCGTGCCAAGCTTCGAGATATCCATGTCCACCGTGGCGCCGCCGGCGCCGGCCTTGCGGCGCTTTTGTGCGAAACCGACGATACGCTCCGTGGTGAGTTTCGCGGCAAAGTCACTTTTGAACTCTCCGTCGAGTCGGTCGAGCATGTAATCCTCGTTGGACTTTTCGAGAATCGGCCGCCCCGATTCTTTTCTGGCCTCGCGATACTTGCGGATCATTTCGCCGACTGTCACGGTCGCAGGCTCCACCCCGCCGCCGCGATCGATCTCACTTTCGATCTCGCGCGCCCACATCTCGGCGGCACGCTTTGTCGCAAACGTCTTTGATATACTCTTGCCGCCGCTGCGCCGGACCTGTGCTCGCCAACGGTTGCCGATGGGCAGAATGGATGCCATGTTGAATCCCGTCTGGTAAGGCTGTAGCAGTGTCGCAACGGGACGGCTGCTACAGATAGCAATCTGTAGCAGAATTGTAGCAGTGAAGGCGTTAAACGCTGCGACACAATGGTTCACGGCGCTTCATTTAGGAAGAAGCGAAAATGCCGGAATCGCCCGCTGGATAAGTCGGAAAGCCCGCTTCGCAAGGCTTCCGGTCAATCCAGTGGTTAAGGTCAACTCCCTGTAGTTCAATGGATAGAACAAGTGCCTCCTAAGCGCTAGATGCAGGTTCGATTCCTGCCAGGGGGACCAGCCGCACGAGACCGTGCGGCGCGGGCCATGCGCCTCGCGCAAAACGCCCCGCGCGCCGCCGTTCGCGCTCTCGCGCCTCACGCCCCTCCTCTCCCGCTCCCAGGTTTTCCCATGGACATCAACAAGCAAGTCGCCGCCCTCACCGCTTCCGAACTGCAAACGGCCGGCGCGAGCCAGGCCACCGCAATTGCCGTGAGCGTGCTGCTGCGTCATCTGAATTCGCCCGAACTCGCGCGCCAGTTGAGCGCGGCGTTCGAAAACCATCAGGCCGTCATGCTGCAAACGCCGTGGCCCGAGCAGATGCTGCAATCGTTCGAGGCCACGCGCCGTTTCCTGGAAACGGCCGCGCAGGCGCCCGGCAACGCGCCGCGCGCCGGCCAGGACTAAAAGGAGCCGCCCGAACTGGCCGGAAAACAGGCTGCGCGCCGCTTTCGGTCCGGGTAAGCACCTACTAAATATTTATCTCAAGGTTCGAAAAAAAGTGCCGTAATGGGAGGCATGGACACCCCGCGTCTCCTTCCCGCTGGCTACCTGATGTCGAATCTGATCGACCAGGACATCGCGCACATTCGCCGCGTGATGCCGCTGTCGTTATCGGGCGACCTGGGCGGCCCCATCCTGCCGCCCAGCTATTGGCGCCAGCGTCTGCACCGTCTGCTGGACACCGGCCTCATCAACAAAGGCCAGTTATGCGAGATCGACAGTCTGTTGCTGATCGTCGATCTGCACGAGCTGAACGTCGCCTCGGCCGCCGCGGCCGCGGGCAAAATGGCCGCCATGAGGCGCTCGCCGCAGGTCTGATTCCACCTTGCATCGCGTAACCGCGCCACGGTTCGAGCGCCGGCGCGGCGTAGTTGCGTTCCAAAGCACGTCCGTCGATGGGGATTTCCTGGTGCCGCGGGTCGGGCATCGGTCATAATGTCCGCAAAAATACCCTAACGAGGACTCCGTGCTCACGGCCCACCCGAGAGACCTGCTTCAGCAGGCACGCAAGCGTTTCACGCAGCAGCAGATCGCCGCGCACGTCGGCAAGGACGTCAAGACCGTGCGGCGCTGGGAAAAAGGCGAAACGCCCTGCCCCGCGATGCTCGACGCCGCATTGCGCGAGCTGATGCAAGGCGGCGCGCGCGCGGCCGAAAAGAGCGCGCGGTTTCGCTTCGTCGACCTGTTCGCGGGCATCGGCGGCATTCGCAAGGGGTTCGAGGCGCACGGCGGCGAGTGCGTGTTCACGAGCGAGTGGAACCCGTTCTCGCGCAAGACCTACCTGGAAAACTACGGCGAGGATCATCCGTTCGACGGCGACATCACCGCCGTGGACGCCGCCGCCGTGCCCGACCACGACGTGCTGCTCGCGGGCTTTCCGTGCCAGCCGTTCTCGATCGCGGGCGTGTCCAAGAAGAACGCGCTCGGCCGTCCGCACGGTTTCGCCTGCACGACGCAGGGCACGCTCTTCTTCGATGTCGCGCGCATCGTCGCCGAAAAGCGGCCCGCCGCCTTCCTGCTCGAAAACGTCAAGAACCTGCTCTCGCACGATCACGGCCGCACTTTCGACGTCATCCTGCAAGTGCTGCGCGACGAACTCGGCTACGACGTGCATTACCGCGTGATCGACGGCCGTCATTTCACGCCGCAGCACCGCGAGCGCATCATCATCGTGGGATTTCGCGAGCCGACCGCGTTTTCGTGGGACGCGCTCGCGCTGCCCGAGGACGGCCCGCGTCTCGCGTCCATCCTGCATCGCACCGACGGCAGCGAGCCGCTGCTGCCCTGGGACGGCGAGCGCTTTTTCGATCACGCCGCGCGCCGCGTGCAGCCGAAATACACGCTCACGCCGGGTCTTTGGGCCTATCTCCAGCAATACGCCGAAAAACATCGCGCGGCCGGCAACGGCTTCGGCTTCGGCATGGCGTTTCCCGAAAGCGTCACGCGCACGCTCTCGGCGCGCTATCACAAGGACGGCAGCGAAATCCTCGTGCATCAAGGCGAAGGCGTGCGCCCGCGCCGCCTCACGCCGCGCGAGTGCGCGCGCCTGATGGGATTTCCCGATACCTTCCGCATTCCCGTGAGCGACACGCAGGCATACCGGCAGTTCGGCAACAGCGTCGTCATGCCGGTGATGCGCGAAGTGGCGCGCGCGATGATGCCGCACCTGGACGCGCTGCTGGCCGCGCCGCTGGCAGCGCCGCGCGAGCTGGCCGCCGCCGCCGCCGCGTGAGCGCCGCGCGAGCGAGCATGCGGCTTGCGTCACGCCCCGGCGCGCCGGCGCGTTGATAGCGCGTTGATGGTGCGTTGATGCACGCTAGTTTCATATCGACGGCGCATTGGCGGAGGCTTCGAAAACCCGCGCCGCCTTGAGCCGAACCTCGCCAACCCGGAGGCGACAGACGATGGTCGACGTCGTGGACAGCGCGACGCGCAGCCGCATGATGTCCGGCATTCGCGGGCGCGACACGAAGCCCGAAGTCCTGATCCGCAGCCTGCTGCACCGGCGCGGCTTTCGCTTTCGCCTGCACGTGCGCGAGTTGCCGGGGCGGCCCGACATCGTGCTGCCGCGCCGGCGCGCCGTGGTGTTCGTACACGGCTGCTTCTGGCACGGCCATCGCTGCGCGCTGTTCAAGTGGCCACGAACGCGCCCCGAGTTCTGGCGCGAAAAAATCGCGCGCAACCAGCTCAACGACGCAAAAGCGCTGGCCGCGCTCGCCGCGCAGGGCTGGCGCGTGGCCGTGATCTGGGAATGTGCGTTGCGCGGTGCCCAGCACGATCCGAACGCCGTGGTCGAGCGGCTCGCGGCGTGGCTCGAGGACGAATCGTCGGCATGGTTCGAGGCGCGCTCGTGAGCGTTCGTGCGCGTTCGTGAGCGAGCGCGGGCTTTTCTGGCGCGCCTGCGGGCGCGTTGCGGCAGCGCAGAAGCCCGCGCGCGGCGGGCGCGGACGGCGTGACGCGCGGTGATACACTCGATCGGATCATCCGCGCAGCAACCCAAGCGAAGGAGGCAACCGATGGCTGATTTCCGACTCTGGTCCGACGACTTTCCGAGCAACGGTTTCATGTCGAAGGCGCAGGAATTCGACGACCACGCATTCGGCGTCGACGGAGACAATCTCTCGCCCGCGCTCCAGTGGGACAACCCGCCCGCCGACACGCAAAGCTTCGCACTCACCGTCTACGACCCGGACGCGCCCACGGGCAGCGGCTTCTGGCACTGGGTCGTCGTCAACATTCCCGCCGACGTGCGCTCGCTCGCGCGCAACGCCGGCAAGCCCGACGGCAGCTTGCTGCCGCAAGGCGCCTTGCAGGTGCGCAACGACTACGGCACGGTCGGCTTCGGCGGCACGGCGCCGCCGCGCGGCGACAAACCGCATCGCTATATCTTTCGCGTTCATGCGCTCAAAGCCGCGCAACTGCCGGTCACGCCCGACACGACCAACGCGGTCGCGCGCTTCATGACGCATCTGAACGAAATCGACTCGACCACCTACGTCGGGCTCTACGAACTGAAGTGAACGCCGGCGCGGCGCCGGTCCTGCCACGCGCCGCACTCACATAACAACAAGTCAACTCAAGGGCCGCCGCGCCACGAAACGTCGCGCGGCGCTGTTCGTCGATGGCCACACCCACGCACTCCGATTCTCCCACCCAGCCTTCGAACGCCGGCCACGCCGAAACCGAGACCGGCCTGCCGTTGCCGCAGCGTTACTACGCCATTGCCGTGGTCGCCTTGGGCATCACGCTCGCCGTGCTCGACGGCGCGATCGCCAACGTCGCGCTGCCCACCATCGCGCGCCACCTGCACGCGAGCGCGGCCGGCTCGATCTGGATCGTCAACGCGTATCAGCTCTCCGTCACGATCTCGCTGTTGCCGCTCTCCTCGCTCGGCGACCGCATCGGCTACCGGCGCGTGTACCTGGGCGGCCTCGCGCTGTTCACGGTCGCGTCGCTGTTCTGCGCGCTCGCCACCTCGCTGCCCGAACTGGCCGTCGCGCGCATGGTGCAGGGCTTCGGCGGCGCGGGCATCATGAGCGTGAACACGGCGCTCGTGCGCCTCATCTATCCGCGCGAGCGGCTCGGGCGCGGCGTCGCCATCAACGCGATGGTGGTCGCGGTGGCCTCGGCGGTCGGACCCACGCTCGCCTCGGGCGTGCTTGCCGTCGCGCCGTGGCCGTGGCTGTTCGCGATCAACGTGCCGATCGGCATCGCCGCGGTCGCGTTCGGCCTGCGCGCGCTGCCGGGCAACGAACGCCATCCCGCGCCCTACGATTACTTGAGCGCCGCGCTCAACGCCGTGGTGTTCGGCCTGCTGATTTTTGCCGTCGACGGCATGAGCCACGGCGAAAACACGCCGCTGGTGGCGGCCGAACTCGTGCTGGCCGTGATCGTCGGCTGGTTCTTCGTGCGGCGTCAGCTCACGCAGCCCGCGCCGCTTCTGCCCGTCGATCTGCTCGCGAATCCCGTGTTCGCGCTTTCCATCAGCACCTCGGTCTGCTCGTTCACGGCGCAGATGCTCGCGTTCGTGGCACTGCCCTTCCTGTTGCAGGAAACGCTCGGCTTTTCGCAGGTCGCCACCGGTTTTCTCATGACGCCGTGGCCGCTCATCATCGTCGGCGCGGCGCCGCTCGCGGGCTCGCTCTCCGACCGCTATCCGGCGGGCATCCTCGGCGGCATCGGGCTCGCGCTGTTCGCGCTCGGCCTGCTGTCGCTGGCGACGCTCGGCGCGCATCCTTCCGTCGTCGATATTTGCTGGCGCATGGCGCTCTGCGGCGCGGGCTTCGGCATTTTCCAGTCGCCCAACAACCGGCAGATTCTCTCGTCCGCGCCGCGCGAGCGCAGCGGCGGCGCGAGCGGGATGCTCGGCACCGCGCGTCTCACAGGGCAAACGCTAGGCGCGGCGCTGGTCGCGCTGATCTTCGGCATCGCGCCGAAACACGGCCCGGCGCTCGCGCTGGCCGTCGCCACGGGTTTCGCCGCAGTCGCCTCCGTGGTCAGCATGCTGCGGCTCGTGCCGCGCGGCGCGGCGCCCACTCACGCGCGCTAAGGCGGGTTATCGGCATAAAAAAACGGCGGCCCGAAGGCCGCCGCAGGATGTTGCGCTTATGAAGCGCGCCAGCGTTTGGCGCGCGATCTAGAGCGTGCCGCGCGCCTCGCGCCTGGCCGGTTGCGCGGGCTTGGCCGCCGTCGGCGCGGACTTGGCCGAAGCCGGCGAAACCGCAGCGCTTGCATTCGCATTGGCAGCGGCATTCGCTCCCGAGCCCGGCGCCGCGCTGCGCGCCTTCGCCGTTACCGAAGCCGCCGTCGCCACACTGCGCAGATCCGCGAGGAAATTGTCGCGCCATACGGAAAGATTGTTCTCGCGCAACTGCGCCATCATGTCGTTGTAGCGCGAGATGCGCTCCGCGTGCGGCATGGAAAGCGCGCGCTCGAGCGCTTCGGCCGTCTGGTTCAGATCGTAGGGATTCACGACCAGCGCGCCCGGCAACTGCTCCGCCGCGCCCGCGAACTGCGAAAGCACCAGCACGCCCGGATCCTCCGGGTTCTGCGACGCCACGTACTCCTTCGCCACGAGATTCATGCCGTCACGCAGCGGCGCCACGTAGCCCACCTGCGCCTGACGGAACAGCGCCATCAGCAGATTGCGCTCGTACTTGCGGTTCAGGTACTGGATCGGCGTCCAGTCGAGCTGCGCGAAGCGACCGTTGATGCGGCCCGCCTCGCCTTCGAGATTGCGGCGGATCGTCTGGTAGGTCTGCACGTCGGAGCGCGTGGGCGGCGCGATCTGCAACAGCGAGACGCGGCCGTGCCAGCCCGGCCCGTTCTGCAACAGCCGCTCGAACGCCTGGAAGCGCTCGGCGAGACCCTTCGAATAATCGAGACGGTCGACGCTCATGATGAGCTTGCGTCCGCGCATGGCTTCGCGCAGGCTGCGCACCGGCTTGCGGTCGGTGAACTGCGAAGCGGATTTGGCGATCGCATCGGGATAGATGCCGATCGGGTACGCGCCCACCTTCAGGAAGCGATCCCACGCGTGAATCATGCCGTCGTCGCTCGACTGGCCGTGGCCGCCGCGCTCGATGTAGTCGACAAACGCCTGACGGTCGGCGTCGGTCTGAAAACCGACCACGTCGTAGTGGCACATGAACTTCATCAGTTCTTCGTGCGGCGGAATCGAGCGCATGACTTCGGGCACGGGCAGCGGAATGTGCAGGAAGAAGCCGATGGGGTTCTTCACGCCCAGGTCGCGCAGGCAACGTGCGAACGGAATCAGGTGATAGTCGTGTACCCAGATGATGTCGTCGGGCTGGATGAGCGGCTGGAGCTGGCGCGCGAGCGTCACGTTCACGCGCAGATAGCCGCCGTACTCCTGACGCTCGTAGCGCGACAGATCGTTCCGGTAATGGAACGTCGGCCAGAGCGTCGTATTCGAGAAGCCCTTGTAGTACTGGTCATAGTCGCGCTTGGTCAGACCGACGGTCGCATACGTGACGCTGCCCTGTTGTTCGATAACCGGCTCAGCCGGTTCCGCGACGGTCTCGCCGCTCCAGCCGAACCACACGCCGCCGGTCTCCTTGAGCGCGTCCAGCACGCCGACTGCCAGCCCACCCGCGGCCGGTCGACCTTCCTGCGTCGGCGCTACGCGATTCGATACCACGATCAGTCTGCCCATTGCGGCCATACCTCCTGTTTCGTTGGGTCCGATGACGATACGTGGAACAATAATGCAAGAGTCGTGCCGGTTTCACGGGGTCGAAGCAAAAACTTCTTCCACGCGCCAACCAGCCGAGTGAATTTCTCGCTCGGAAACGCCTTCGACAGAAAAGCTTTTTGGCCGGACGACCTGCCGGAAAATGCGGGGCCGCAACGCAAAAAATCAGGCGTCCTGTTCGGAGCCGAGATCGCGCTGATAGTCGATGCCCTCGGCACGCGCGCCGCCCTGGTTGTGCTCGCCATCGGGCGGTACGCCGGGGGCTGGACGGTTTTGCGCGGCAGGGTCCGGGGCGAGCGAAGGCGGCGACGCGAGGTCGTTTGCGGCGTCGTTCGGATTGCCGGAAATGGCCTGCGAGCCGCGCGGCCCACGTTTGCCCGAATAACGGGCGGAACGGCGCAAGGCGGGATGTCTCATGTCGGTGCCTCCAGCGGAACGCGGCCATACAACGATGGCTGCTTGTGGCTGCTTGTAGCTTTCTGTTTTCGTCAATCCGGGGAATGCGGCGTCAATTGCCGGTAAATATGTCGACGCGCTTGTAAGTAGTACACGACGCGCCGACGAAAAACCAGCAGTAGCGGCAAAGTGTTCCGGGTAAGCAGTCAACTCGGCCGCTGCACAGCTCTCATCGTTCACCCAGCCGGGTAAAACCCGCGCGACCCACGCGTGATCGCCGCATTTCGCGCGGCACGCCCGGCTTTCGCAAACGACCGCGAGCGCCGCACCGAACGCGGCACTTCGCCCGGTTGCGGCGGCGGGTCGCCTACGGGCGGCACGTCTGGCGGCGTGGGGTCGTCGGGAGGGGTGTCGGGTTGCGGCGTGTGCGCAAGCCACGGCTCGTGGCGAGCGGCGCTGCGGGAGAGATCGTGAATGTTGCGGCTCGGCATGATTCGCTCCTTCCTTGGCGGATTTCCTTGGCGGACTTCCTTGAGATACGAATCATGGGCGCAAGCGCCATACCGCTGAAAAGGCTCTGATGCGCGTCGGTGCGCGAGACGGCGAGGGAGAGGCGACCGCCGGCGGCGTGCGTTGCGCGAAGCGCGCGCACGCCGTCCATCACGGTTTCATCGGCACATCGTCAGGCGCCGCCGGCGACCCGCGCGGGCGCATCGCCCTTGCCGCCGCCTTCGTTGCCGTACTCCACGAGCCGGTTATAGAGCGTCTTGAGGCTGATGCCGAGAATTTCCGCCGCGCGCGTTTTCACGCCGCCGCACTGCTCGAGCGTCGCGAGTATCAGTTGACGGTCGGCGTCGGCGAGCGACGTGCCGAACGGAATCGTCACCGCCGTGCCCGCGAGCGGCTTCGAAAGCGAAATCTGCAACGGCACCGTGGCCGTGAGATCGCCGTCGTTGCCCGACATGATGTGCGCGCGCTGCACGTAGTTCTTGAGCTCCCGCACGTTGCCCGGCCACGGATACGCCGCCAGCATCTCGCGCACGGCGTTCGGGAACTGCTTCTTCGTGCCGTGGCGCTCGTTCAGCTCGTCGAGGAACGCCTGCGCGAGCAGTTCCACGTCCTTGCCGCGCTCGCGCAGCGGCGGCAGGTTGATCGGGAACACGTTCAGGCGGTGATACAGGTCCAGACGCAGCTTGCCTTCGGCCACGGCCTGCTCGGGATCGCGGTTGGTCGCCGCGATCAGGCGCACGTCGGTTTCGATTTCCTTCGTCGTGCCCACGCGCATGAACATGCCGGTTTCCAGCACGCGCAGCAGCTTGACCTGGAGTTCGATCGGCATTTCGGTGATTTCGTCGAGGAACAGCGTGCCGCCGTTCGCGCGCTCGAAATAGCCTTTGTGCTGACGGTCGGCGCCCGTGAACGAACCGCGCTCGTGGCCGAACATTTCCGATTCGATCAGGTTCGGCGAAATCGCGCCGCAGTTCACGGCGAGGAATTCGTGCTTGCGGCGCAGGCTCAACTGGTGAATCGTCTGCGCGGCGACTTCCTTGCCGGTGCCCGACTCGCCCACGAGCATCACCGAAGCCGGCGTGGGCGCCACGCGGCTGATCTGGTCGTACACGTCCTGCATGGCGGGCGAGTGGCCGAGCATGAGGCCGAAGCGGCCCATGCGGCGCAGTTCGCCGCGCAGCGTGCCGATTTCGGCCTTCAGATCGCCCGCGCGCGGCAAGCGGTTGAGAATCGACTTCACGCGCTGGAGGTTGATCGGCTTCACGAGGTAGTCGATCGCGCCGGACTTGAGCGCGTCGACGGCCGTTTCCACCGTGGCGTGTCCCGTGATGACCACGAGTTCCACGCCCGAGCGCGGGTCGAGATCTTCGAAGAGATCGGTGCCGCTGCCGTCGGGCAGCTTCAGGTCGGTGAAAACGACATCCGGCATCTGCCGGATGAGCTGGATGCGCGCTTCGCGCAGGTCGCCCGCCTGGGCCGTCGTGAGTCCGTCTTCGCCCACCACGGCTGCGAGTGCCTCGCGGGTCTCGGCGTCGTCATCGACAATCAATACATGTGGCATCGCGTCTCGTCAGCCTGGATTGGTGAATGGCTACAACGCAAGCACGCCGCGCCTTTCGCAACCGCGCCGGACAGATTCGCCCGGCGCCGCGAAAGTCGCGGCGCACGCAATGCGCTGCAGTGGGTACGTGCAGTGGAGTACGAAACGCTCGGGTGCGCGCCGCAGGCGTGCGGCTTGCACGCTTTTCATACGGGTTTGCCGCAGTTTTGCCGCGGTTTTGCTATACAGACGCAACAATACTACCAGCTACGCGCGGCCCGAACGTTGATTGTTGTGGATATAAGTATTATAGACTTATTCAAGATGGCCCGGCGGGCCTCTCGCAAGGCGCGCCGGTCTTTCATCTGTCCTTCGTCCGCTTCTTTTCGCTCTGCTCAGCTATGCGGAAACGGCCACGGCGAACCGGCTGCGCCGTTCGTCGACGCGCCGTTCACGCCGCGCGCGCCGCCGCGAGCCGTGGCGCCTTCGACGCCCGTCGCGTTGTTGCCGGTGGCTTCCGGCAGCGAGCCGCCCTCGCCCTCCCAGCGGTGCAGATCGCGAGGCGCGGGCGCGCCCGCGCGATTGCGCTGCGCCGCGCGCCACGCCAGCACGCCGGCCGCGCCGACCAAGCTCATCCTCAACAGGGTTCCTAGCAAGCTGCTGTTCTTCGCCATTTCGATCTCTCCCAAATGCGCCTCGCCGACGGAAAACCGCGCACGGCAACTATGTGCGCGGCAACCCGAGGCCTCGTCGCGGCGCCGCTCCAAACCGATGGAGACACGCGCCAGTCGGAATTTCGCAGCACGCGGCGTGCCAGGGTCCAGGATTTGCTGCACTGCGCCGAAAGAGGACGCGGATCAAGACTCGAAGGCGCAGCCGCGCCGCACGTTGGGCCGACGGCGTAAATCGGATTTGGCGTGTAAAACCGGCCTGCATCGACGCATGAGCGACGCAGTGGCAACGTATATGCAATGCATAAGCGAGGCATGAGCGAGGCAAAGCGAGGCAAAAGCGACGTGAAACCGGCGTAAAACCGGCATCAAGCCGTCGCCGGGCGGCTTCGCAGCGCCGAAAACCGGGGCAAACCGAGCCTGCCTGCGCACGTCTGACGGACGCGTTTCGCGCGGCGCATCGTCCGCGTCCATTGCTCACTTACGCGCGAGAGTGGTTAAATGTTACGAGATGAAAACCTCACGGCCGTCGGCGCGACACTGTCCGCGCCAGTCCTGGACGGCCAGCCTTCGGATCGCAGGGCCGTTTCCCCGTCGCCGCGCGCCCGCGCGCGGCGGCCAACGCCCGCACTACCTTTGCAGGACGAAATCCCTATGGCGTCAATCGAGCCGGGCTCGCCCGCCGCCAGCCGAAAAGCCGGCAATGCCGGAAATTCCGCTCATGCCGCACCGCCCGCCGAGGCGCGTGTCGCGGGTCTGGAGTCGTATGGTCTGCTATACGGCTCCTCCGGAGTCATGCAGGACCTCTACGCGCAAATCGGGCGCGTTTCCGTCACCGAAGCCACGGCGCTGATCGTCGGCGAATCGGGCACGGGCAAGGAGCTGATCGCCCGCACCATCCACGCGCAGAGCGGGCGCCGCGACGGACCGTTCATCGCCGTGAACTGCGGCGCGATTCCCGACGAGCTGATCGAAGCCGAACTCTTCGGCCACGAGAAAGGCAGCTTCACGGGCGCCGTGCAGGCGCGCGACGGCCACTTCGAGCATGCGCGCGGCGGCACGCTGTTCCTCGACGAAATCACCGAGATGTCGCTTCTGCATCAGGTGAAACTGCTGCGCGCGCTCGAAACGGGCGAATACTTCCCGGTGGGCGGCAATCAGGCGATTCGCGGCGACGTGCGCATCATCGCGGCGACCAACCGCGACCCCGTCACGGCCGTGAAGGACAATGCGCTGCGCGAGGACTTGATGTACCGCCTCGCCGTGTTTCCGTTGCGCGCGCCGCCGCTGCGCGAGCGCGAGCGCGACCGCGAACTGCTCGCGCAACACTTTCTCAACGAGCTGAACGCGCAGGACCGCACGCAGAAGGTGTTCAGCAAGCGCGCGCTCGAAACGGTGCGCAACTGGTCGTGGCCCGGCAACGTGCGCGAGCTGAAGAACGCCGTGTATCGCGCGTTCATCCTCGCCGAAAAGCAGGTGGAGATCGCGCATCCGCAACTCGTGCCGAAGGTGAAAAAGCCGGTCACGCAAGGCGACGCCATGAGCGTGTGGATCGGCACGCCGCTCGCCGACGCGCAGAAGCAGATCATTCTCGGCACGCTCAAATACTGCGGCGGCGACAAGCGGCTCGCGGCGCGCACGCTCGGCGTGAGCCTCAAGACGCTCTACAACCGGCTGGGCAGTTATGGCGCCGACGACGGCGAAGGCGGCGAGGTCGATCTCTCCGGCGAAGCCGCCATCGACGCCGACCCGGACACCGACGCGCCCGAAGAAACCTGACATTGCGCTAACGCGCCGCGGCTTTCTGCGCCGCGGCGCGTGCTTTTTCCGCGCGCGTCAATCAGAGAAAAGACTCAAGCGCACCTGCTTTTGCAATTTCTTGCACTTTCCCTATGCACGTTAACAATCCCATGTTGCACAATCCGCAGCACGTTAACGTACAAACCCGCGTACAAACCCGCGCATCAACTCGCGCATCAACCCGTGTAAAACCCGCGTGCCGGATCGCGCCACGGGGTGCAGATTCATTCGCCTGGACGCCGAATCCGCGATCGACATCGCGCGAAGCGCGGCGTTCGGTCCACGGCCGACGAATCCTCGACGAGCACCCCGGCACCCCGGCGCCCATCCGCCAGCGAGCGGCAAGCCAGCGGCAGGAAAAGATCATGCAAGAACGACGTGCCCGGGCGCTGGCCGCGCCCACCCTGACCCTCTCCGGTATCGCTGACATCAGCCGCGTTGCGCCGCGCCGGCGACGCTCCCTCTCGCTCACGCTGCTCGCCGCGGCGGCCAGCCTCGCCTGCTCCGCGTGCAGCTCGCTCTACTCCGAGGGCGCGCAAACGGCGGCCGGTATCGGCGGCGCCGCGATCGCCTCGAAGGTCACGAGCAACGCCGCCGTGGCGACCGGCATCGGCCTTGGCGCCGTGGCCGCCGCGAAGGCCGGCGTGCAGTATTCCGAGCGCGTCGTCCATACCAACACGCAGGACAGCATCGCGAAGGTCGCCGGGCCGCTCGACGTGGGCGGCGTCGCGCCGTGGTCGATCAAGCATTCGTTCCCGATCGAGGACGATGAGCACGGCCGCGTCACCGTGAGCCGCGCGATCAGCACGGGCGCGCTCGACTGCAAGGAAATCGTGTTCTCCGTCGATCACGACGCCACCAAGGACAAGGCCGCGTCGAGCGCGTTCTACGTCGCCTCGGTGTGCCGCGACGGCGAAACGTGGAAGTGGGCGTCGGCCGAACCCGCCACGCCGCGTTGGGGCGCGCTGCAATGAGCGCGGCCATTTTCGCGCAACGCCGCGCAACCGGTTGGCTCGCGCTCGCCGCGCTGTGCGCGGGCGTCGCGCTCGCCACCAGCGGCTGCTCGTCGATCGGCGCGGCCAGCGGTGCGGCGGCCGCCGCCGCGACCGGTATCGCCACGGCCAATCCCGCGGTGGGCGTGGGCGTGGGCATCGCCGTGCAGGCCGCCACCGACGAAGCCGTCAACCGCTTCATGAAGGGCATGCACGCGGACCAGCAGGAACTGATCGCCGAAACGGCCGGACGCCTGCCCGTGGGCGGCACCGACTCCTGGCGCATCAAGCACACGCTGCCCGTGGAAAACGGTCACGGCGAAGTGCGCGTGACGCGCGCATTCGCCTCCGCGCTCGCGCTGTGCAAGGAATTCGCGTTCTCGGTACAGGACGGCGACAAACCCGACTCCCCTTCGCAATGGTTCACGGCAAGCGCGTGCCAGGACGAATCGGGCTGGAAATGGGCGACGGCCGAACCGGCGGTCGAGCGCTGGGGCACGCTGCAATAAGCGCACGCACAAGACAAAACGGTCGCCGATGCGACCGTTTTTCATGCAGCGGCGCAACGTGACGCGGCGCGCTCAGGACTCCACGTCTTCCAGGCTGAAGATTTCCGACTGGTCGTTGTACGAAAAGATTTCGCCGTAACGGCCCCAGTCGATCACGGTGTCGAGCGTTTCTTCCGCCGCGCCGTCCGAGAGGAAGTCTTCGAGTTCCTGCTCGAAGCGCACGCGCGGCGCGCGATGGCCGGGCCGCTCGTTGAGCACCTTCTTGATCCGCGCCGCGAGCGGCACATGGCGCAACAGATGCTCCGCGAACATCATCTTGCGCTCCTGCGTGCCGAACTCCGCGAATACGCGCGCGGGCGGCGTGAGCAGCACGTCGCCTTCGCGCACGTCCGCGAAGCCGAGGTTTTGCAGCACTTCGGCGATAGGAAAGAGATCGTCCACTTCGAGGTGCAGCGAGCGCGCAATTTCCGGCATGTCGGCGCGGCCGTGGTACGGCGCGGCAGCGAGCGTTTCGATCAAACCGGCCATCAGGTTGGTCGACACGCGCGGGAGCCAGCTACCGAGTTCCAGGCCCTTCTTCGTGGTTTCGCCCGTCTG
>NZ_CAJMZE010000027.1:0-81109 GCF_905220235.1 Paraburkholderia sp. J41
GCCGCTGTTCTTTCGAACAGCGGCTTTTTCTTGAAGCTGGTGGCGAATCAGGGATTCGAACCCCGGACCTGCGGATTATGATTCCGTCGCTCTAACCGACTGAGCTAATTCGCCGAAGAAGGAAATTATGCCGATACTCACCGCGCCTGTCAACACCCGCTTCCATCTTTTTTAGATGCGCGCCCGGATCGGCGAAGCGGGCGGACGAACAGGCGCTTGGCCCAGCTTGCACCGGCGCGTACCCGTGCTTGGCCCGGCGCGCTCAGTCCTGCGAGTAAATATCGGAGTCCTTCGTCTCCTTCACGAACAGCATGCCGATCACGAAGGTGGCGAGCGCGATCACGATCGGATACCACAGCCCCGAGTAGATGTCGCCGCGCGCCGCCACGATCGCGAAAGCGGTCGCGGGCAGGAAGCCGCCGAACCATCCGTTGCCGATGTGATACGGCAGCGACATCGACGTATAGCGGATACGCGTCGGGAACATTTCCACCAGCATCGCCGCGATCGGCCCGTACACCATCGTCACGAAAATCACGAGAATCGCGAGGATCACGATCGTCATCGGCCAGTTGAGCTGCGCCGGATCGGCCTTGAGCGGATAGCCCGCGTTCTTCAGCGCGCCCGAGAGCGTCTCGTCGAACGCCGCGCCCGCTTCCTTCGCACCCGGCGCCTTGCCGTTATACGTGTCGATGGTCGTATCGCCCACCTTGATCTGCGCGAGCGTGCCGGCCGGCGCGGCCACGTTCTCGTAGTTCAGGCCCGCCTTCGAAAGCGCGCTCTTGGCGATGTCGCACGAACTCGTGAACTTCGAGGTGCCCACCGGGTTGAACTGGAACGAGCATTCGTCCGGGTTCGCGATCACGACGATCGGCGCGCGCGCCGTGGCCGCTTCGAGCGCCGGATTCGCGTAGTGCGTGAGCGCCTTGAACAGCGGGAAGTAGGCGAGCGCCGCGATCAGGCAGCCGGCCATGATGATCGGCTTGCGGCCGATCTTGTCCGAGAGCGAGCCCCAGAACAGGAAGAACGGCGTGCCGATCAGGAGCGCGACCGCGATCAGGATGTTGGCGCTCGCGCCGTCCACCTTGAGCGTCTGCGTGAGGAAGAACAGCGTGTAGAACTGGCCCGTGTACCAGACCACGGCCTGGCCCGCCGTCAGGCCGACCAGCGCGAGAATCACGACCTTGAGGTTCTTCCACTGGCCGAACGCCTCGGAAAGCGGCGCCTTCGACACCTTGCCCTCCGCCTTGATGCGCTTGAACGCCGGCGATTCGTCGAGTTGCAGGCGAATCCACACCGAAACCGCGAGCAGCAGGATCGACGCGATGAACGGAATGCGCCAGGCCCATGCGCCGAACTGCTCCTCGCCGACGAAGGTGCGAACGCCGAGAATCACGAGCAGCGAGAGGAACAGGCCGAGCGTGGCCGTCGTTTGAATCCACGCGGTATAGAAGCCGCGGCGTCCGGGCGGCGCGTGTTCGGCGACGTAGGTGGCCGCGCCGCCGTACTCGCCGCCCAGCGCGAGCCCTTGCAGCAGGCGCATGCAGATGAAGATCACGGGCGAAGCGATGCCGATGGACGCGTAGCCCGGCAGGAAGCCCACCACGAACGTCGAAAGACCCATGATCACGATCGTCATCAGGAACGTGTGCTTGCGGCCGACGAGGTCGCCCAGGCGCCCGAACACGATCGCGCCGAACGGGCGCACCGCGAAGCCGGCCGCGAAGCCGAGCAGCGTGAAGATGAAGCCCGCCGTGGGATTCACGCCCGAAAAGAAGCTCTTGCTGATGAAGGCCGCGAGCGAACCGGCCAGATAGAAGTCGTACCATTCGAACACCGTGCCGAGCGACGACGCGAAGATCACGCGTTTTTCGTCGCTCGTCATCGGCGCATGCGAAACTCGTCCGCCAACGGTTGCCATAGTTGTCTCCAGTATTGATATGCGTGTGGTCCGCGCCACGCCGCGGCGGCGGGCGGTCCTGCAACGCATTATTGAAATGGAAACTTACGGGCTTCTGACGGGGAAGGCGGTTTTAGGAGCACCGGCTGGAGATTTGAGAATTCGCGCTACGTCTGCTAAATGGTCGATATGTTTTTATATCGTCGCGCAAGTTTCCGCTAAATTTCTGCGCGATGTTGGCTTGGAGCGCGGCGCTAAGGGAAAGTCCCATCCCGCTTTTCTGACCCGCGCCGTCAGTTTCACGACGGAATCGGCAAGACAGCACCGCAAGACAACGCCGCGAGACAACGCCGCCAGCCGCGCCGCAAGGCGCCGCTGCGAAACCCGCTTCATGAATCAGGCGCGCGGGCGCAGCCGCAGCGTCACGCGCACGAGCGTGCCCGCGAGGCGCGGCGTCGCTTGATAAACGTGATCGTCGATCGCGAGCGTGCCGCCATGCATGGTGGCAATCTCGCGCACGATCGCGAGACCGAGACCGCTGCCTTCGCCGTCGCGCCCGAGAATGCGGTAAAAGCGCTCCAGCACGCGCTCGCGCTCGGCGGCCGGAATGCCGATGCCGGTGTCCTCCACCTCCAGATGCACCGCGCCGGCGGCCGGCTCCGGCAGCACGCGCACGGTAATGCGCCCGCCCGCGGGCGTGTAGCGAATCGCATTGTCGATCAGATTCGAGAGCATCTCGCGCAGCATCACGGGATTGCCGTCCACTTCGATGGCGCGCTCGCCGGTTTCGCCGCCGGCACTTTCCGGTCCCTCGTAGCCGAGATCCATGCGCTTGGCGAGCGCGGGCTGCACCCAGTCGCGCACGGCGTGACGCGCGACATCGGCGAGATCGACCGGCGTGAAGATTTGCCCCGACATGCGGTTTTCCGCGCGCGCGAGCGCGAGCAGTTGCGTGACGAGCCGCGCCGCGTGCTCGCTGCTGGTCGCGATCTGCTCGAGCGAGCGGTGTACCTCGGCGGGCGCGTCCTGGCGCAGCGCCAGTTCGGCCTGCGTGCGCAGGCCCGCGAGCGGCGTTTTCATCTGATGCGCGGCATCGGCGATAAAGCGCTTTTGCAGCTCCATGTTCTGTTCGAGCCGCGTGAGCAGGTCGTTGAACGACGTGACGAGCGGCTCGATCTCGGGCGGCGCGCGGCGCGCTTCGAGCGGCGAAAGATCGTCGGGGCGGCGCGTGCGCATGTTCGACTGCAATGCGTGCAGCGGCGCGAGGCCGCGCGACAACCCGAACCAGACGAGCAGGATCGCGAGCGGCAAGATCACGAACTGCGGCAGGATCACGCCCTTGATGATGTCGTTGGCGAGCTGGCGGCGCTTGTCGAGCGTCTCGGCGACCTGCACGAGCACGGGCTGCGCGCCGGCCGGCAGCGGCGCGGAATCGAACGTCGCGACAGTCGTATAGGCCACGCGGATGTCGATGCCGTGCAGCGTGTCGTCGCGAAACTCGACGAGGCCGGGCGGCGGGCGGTCGTCGTCGCGCGGCAGCGGCATGTCGCGGTCGCCTCCCACGAGTTCGCCGCGCGTGCCGAGCACCTGGTAATAAACGCTGTCGACGTTGTCGGCGCGCAGGAAGTCGCGCGTGGAGGCGGGCAGCGTGAGTTCGGCCACGCCGTTGACGGGATGGATCTGGCGTGCGAGCACGTAGGCGTCGGTTTCGAGCGCGCGGTCGAACGGGCCGTTGGCGATCGACTTCGCGACGAGGTACGTGACGGCGATGCTCATCGGCCAGAGCAGCAGCAGCGGCGCGAGCATCCAGTCGAGGATTTCGCCGAACAGCGAGCGCGGGCGCGCCTCGGCGACGGCTTCGCTCTCGTCCGGCGGCGCAAACGGATTGGCGTAGCGGGCGTCGCGCGCTTCGTCGTCGAGCGCGTGGGCGGAATCGGCGGAATCGGCAGGATCGGCAGGATCGGCGCGGCCTCGCGGGTCCGAAGCGCCGGTGCGGCGGCCGGCGAGCGCGGCGAAGGGACGCCCGGCCATCGTCGCCTCCGCTACTTGTAATAGTGGCTGGCGGGCATGCCAGGCGGCGCGCTTTGGCCTGGGCTTTGGCCGCTGCCCTGGCCTGCCGCGGCGGCGTCGTTCGGGCCGCCGTTCGCCGCGCCCGGCGCTTCCTTCGCTTCTTTTTCGAGGCAATAGCCGAGCCCGCGCACGGTCACGATGCGCACGCCGCCGGTTTCGAGCTTCTTGCGCAGCCGGTGTACGTAGACTTCGATCGCGTTGTTGCTGACTTCCTCGCCCCATTCGCAGAGGTGATCGACGAGCTGCTCCTTCGAGACGAGGCGCCCGAGCCGTTGCAGCAGCACTTCGAGCACGCCCAGCTCGCGCGCGGAAAGGTCGAGCACCTGATCGTGGATGCGCGCGACGCGCCCCACCTGGTCGAACGCGAGCGCGCCGTGGCGCACGACCGTCGGGCCGCCGCCCGCGCCGCGCCGCGTGAGCGCGCGCACCCGCGCTTCGAGTTCGTTGAGCGCGAACGGCTTGGCCATGTAGTCGTCGGCGCCGAGGTCGAGGCCCTTCACGCGTTCGTCGACGCTGTCGGCGGCGGTGAGGATCAGCACGGGCAGGTTGGAATTGCGCGCGCGCAAGCGGCGCAGCACTTCGAGGCCCGTCATTTTCGGCAGGCCGAGATCGAGGATCAGCAGGTCGAACGACTGCATCGACAAGGCCGTATCGGCGTCCACGCCGCTGCGCACGTGATCAACGGCATAGCCCGATTGGCGGAGTGATCGGACGAGACCGTCCGCGAGTATGCTGTCGTCTTCGGCAATGAGGATTCGCATGATGCGCCAGCGTGGCTTCCGGACCTGAACGGTCTCGCAGCGCCCGCGCCGTGACTCCTTCGGCCGGCGCGCGGCGGTCTCCCGAAATTCGAGGTTGTGACAAGCCAGAAAGACTTGCCAAAACCACTGTTTTTTTATACAGTGTCTGCGTTCATGCGTGTTCGCCCAACGAGGCCCGCGCATCGTCACGAGACGCCGTTCATCATAGCAAAGGACGATTCATGGAAGATAGCAAGAAAGGCTCGGCTGGGCTGACTGCTGAAAAGAGCAAGGCGCTGGCCGCCGCGCTCGCGCAGATCGAAAAGCAGTTCGGCAAAGGGTCGATCATGCGACTCGGCGACGGCGACGCGGTCGAAGACATCCAGGTGGTTTCCACGGGCTCGCTCGGCCTCGACATCGCGCTCGGCGTCGGCGGCCTGCCGCGCGGCCGCGTGGTCGAGATCTACGGGCCGGAATCGTCGGGCAAGACCACGCTCACGCTCCAGGTGATCGCCGAACTGCAAAAGATCGGCGGCACGGCGGCGTTCATCGACGCGGAACACGCGCTCGACGTGCAATACGCCTCCAAGCTCGGCGTGAACGTGCCCGAACTGCTCATCTCGCAGCCGGACACGGGCGAGCAGGCGCTCGAAATTGCCGACGCGCTGGTGCGCTCCGGCTCGATCGACATGATCGTGATCGACTCGGTCGCGGCGCTCGTGCCGAAGGCCGAAATCGAAGGCGAAATGGGCGACTCGCTGCCCGGCTTGCAGGCGCGTCTGATGTCGCAGGCGCTGCGCAAGCTCACCGGCACGATCAAGAAGACGAACTGCATGGTGATCTTCATCAACCAGATTCGCATGAAGATCGGCGTGATGTTCGGCAACCCGGAAACCACCACGGGCGGCAACGCGCTCAAGTTCTACGCGTCGGTGCGTCTGGACATTCGCCGTATTGGCTCGATCAAGAAGAACGACGAAGTCATCGGCAGCGAAACGCGCGTGAAGGTCGTGAAGAATAAGGTTTCGCCGCCGTTCCGCGAAGCCGTGTTCGACATCCTTTATGGTGAAGGCATTTCGCGTCAGGGCGAAGTCATCGACCTGGGCGTGCAGGCCAAGATCGTCGACAAGGCAGGTGCGTGGTACAGCTATAACGGCGAACGCATCGGCCAGGGCAAGGACAACGCGCGCGAATTCCTGCGCGAGAATCCCGACATCGCCCGCGAGATCGAAAACCGCATTCGCGAATCGCTTGGCGTGAGCGCCATGGCCGAAGGCGTGAAAAATACCGGCGAAGTCGAAGTCGCGGACGAAGGGGAATAAGCCCGGCGGTCGCAAGTTACGGGCATAAGTGACAAGGCAAGCCGATGCGCAAGGGCGGGTCTGCTTCGGTGCCGCCATCGGCGGCGCCTTCCACGTCTCCCACGTCTCCCACGTGTTCCTCCACGTCTGTGCCAGGCGAACAGGACGAATTGCGTGCGTCGACTGGCTCCGGCGCACCGCGTGCCGTGTCGCCTCGCTCTAGCTTGCGGCGTACTCAGCAAAGCCGCGAAGCCCGTTCGGGCGGTCGCGGCTTTGCGCATTCCGGGCCGGGCGATTCGCTTTCGGCCGATTACGCGGGGCACGCCGATTCGGCTCCGGCCGATCTCAGCGAAGACGGCGGCGTGGTGTTCGAAGTGCCGTTCGAAGCGTTCTTCGGCGCGGGCGATGAAAGCGGCGAAAGCCGTGAGAGTGGCGAAAGCAACGGAAGCGATGAATACGGCGAAAGCCGCGAAAGCGCCTCCGTGTACGAGGCTAACGCTGCTGCGTCGGCGTCGGAAAAGCGCTCGCGCCGCACATCGTCGTCGTTCAACGCCTTGCGCCGTGCTGCGCCGCAAGCGTATATCGCGAACGACGCGGAGCCCGACGTGGCACCCAGCGCGTCCGCCACTCCTCAAGCCGACCGTTATGAACGCAGCTCGGCCACACGCGCCGCTCGCCAGAGCGCGCGCGAGGCATCGGCTTCCACGCGGCAGCGCCCCGAGCGTTCCCTGAAAGGCCGCGCGCTCGGCTATCTCTCGCGGCGCGAATACAGCCGCGCGGAACTCTCGCGCAAGCTCATGCCCTACGTCGAAGACGCCGACGCGCTCGAAGTCATGCTCGACTCGCTCGAACGCGACGGCTGGCTTTCCGACGCGCGTTTCGCCGAAAGCATCGTTCACCGGCGCGCGGCGCGCGTGGGCGCGGGGCGCATCGTCAGCGAACTCAAGCGGCATGCGGTCGGCGAATCGCTGATCGCGGATGTGAGCACGCAATTGCGCGAAACCGAACTCGTGCGCGCCCGCGCCGTCTGGCGCAAGAAATACGGCGAACTGCCCGAAACGTCGGCCGAGCGCGCGCGCCAGGCGCGCTTTCTCGCGGCGCGCGGCTTTTCCATGTCCATCATCGGCAAGATTCTCAAAGGTATCGACGAAGACTGGCCTGGCGAATAACGCGATAGGCTCGGTGGAGCGGTGCGCCCCAGTGCGCAAGCATCGCCGAAGTCGCCGCTCGCCGGTCCCGGCGCCCGCTGTGTGTCCGCGGCTGTCTCGAATACCCGGTATGTTAAAATCAAGCGGTTTTCCAATCCGGTCTTACCTTTAGCATGCCGCTTTCCCCGCCCGTGCCCCGCCAGTTGCGCCATCAGCGCGCTATCCGGGCGGTCGCTTACGAGCGCGAAGACGGCCTGTGGGACATCGACGCGTGCCTGACCGACCACAAGCCACGCGACGTGCCGCTCGCCTCCGGTGTCCGGCCCAACGGTCTGCCGATCCATGAACTCTGGCTGCGTATTACGATCGATCGCAAACTCAACGTCGTCGACGCCGAAGCGTCGTCCGGCTGGGTGCCCTACGACGGTCAGTGCCAGAACGCTCATCCCGCCTATCGGGCCCTCATTGGGCTCAATCTCCTCCAGAATTTCCGCCGCGAAGCGGGCCGGTTGCTCGCCGGCACGGCCGGCTGCACGCATCTCACAGAAATGTTGGGCGTGTTGCCGACGGTCGCGATCCAGGCATTCGTCGGAGCGGTGTGGGATACATCGGATGACGCGTCGGGCGAAGCGCCCGGACCGGAACTCGGCAAGACCGCCGGCAGCCATGAAGCCGCCGGCGAAAAACCGCCTTTTCAGCTCGGCCGCTGCCATGCGCTGCGGTTCGACGGCGAAGCGGTCAAGCAGTTTTATCCGCGCTGGTATGGCCATGCGCCGCGTTCGAAAGAGCGTGGCGCGGACGTCGCCGGCGTGCGCGACAATCCCGGTTCGAGCCACGAGGGCTCGGCCGGCGCCGTCGCGCATGAATAACAACAGCGGAAACGAAGTTCACTCCAACTCTCAGACTGAAGGGAATCACGCATGAAGATTCACGAGTACCAGGGTAAGGAAATCCTGCGGAAATTCGGAGTCGCGGTACCGCGCGGCACGCCGGTGTTTTCGGTGGATGACGCGGTCAAGGCCGCTGAAGAGCTGGGCGGTCCGGTGTGGGTCGTGAAGGCCCAGATCCACGCGGGCGGTCGCGGCAAGGGCGGCGGCGTGAAGGTCGCGAAGACGCTGGATCAGGTCCGCGAATACGCCGGCCAGATCCTCGGCATGCAGCTCGTCACGCACCAGACCGGACCGGAAGGCCAGAAGGTCAACCGTCTGCTGATCGAAGAAGGCGCCGACATCAAGCAGGAACTGTATGTCAGCCTCGTCGTCGATCGCGTGACGCAGAAGATCGTTCTGATGGGTTCGAGCGAAGGCGGCATGGACATCGAAGAAGTCGCCGAAAAGCATCCGGAGCTGATCCACAAGGTCGTCGTCGACCCGAACACCGGTCTGCTCGACGCCCAGGCCGACGACCTCGCCGCGAAGATCGGCGTGCCGGCCGGTTCGATTGCGCAAGCGCGCGAAATCCTGAAGGGTCTCTACAAGGCTTTCTGGGAAACCGACGCGTCGCTGGCCGAAATCAACCCGCTGAACGTCTCGAGCAACGGCACCGTGACCGCGCTCGACGCCAAGTTCAACTTCGACTCGAACGCGCTGTTCCGCCACCCGGAAATCGTCGCGTACCGCGATCTGGACGAAGAAGATCCGGCTGAAATCGAAGCCTCGAAGTTCGACCTCGCGTACATCTCGCTCGACGGCAACATCGGCTGCCTCGTGAACGGCGCGGGTCTGGCCATGGCGACGATGGACACCATCAAGCTGTTCGGCGGCGAGCCGGCGAACTTCCTGGACGTGGGCGGCGGCGCGACGACCGAGAAGGTCACCGAAGCGTTCAAGCTCATGCTCAAGAACCCGGGCCTGAAGGCGATCCTCGTGAACATCTTCGGCGGCATCATGCGCTGCGACGTGATCGCGGAAGGCGTGATCGCGGCTTCGAAGGCCGTTGACCTGAAGGTGCCGCTCGTCGTGCGCATGAAGGGCACGAACGAGGACCTCGGCAAGAAGATGCTGGCCGATTCGGGCCTGCCGATCATCTCGGCGGACAGCATGGAAGAGGCCGCGCAGAAGGTTGTCGCGGCTGCCGAAGGCAAGTAATTCTCACCGGATACGAATGGCGCGGTGCCGGCGCGCAAGGCCGCTGAACACGCGGCCGACGCGACGCGCGGCGCCAGGCAAACAGAGGTCAATACATGTCGATTCTGATCAACAAAGACACCAAGGTCATCACGCAGGGCATCACCGGCAAGACCGGTCAGTTCCACACCCGCGCCTGCCGTGAGTATGCGAACGGCCGCGAAGCATTCGTCGCCGGCGTGAACCCGAAGAAGGCCGGCGAGGACTTCGAAGGCATTCCCATTTACGCGAACGTGCGTGAAGCCAAGGAAGCCACCGGCGCGACCGTTTCGGTCATCTACGTGCCGCCCGCGGGCGCCGCTGCCGCGATCTGGGAAGCGGTCGAAGCCGACCTCGATCTCGCGATCTGCATCACGGAAGGCATTCCGGTTCGCGACATGATCGAAGTAAAGGACCGTATGCGCCGCGAAGGCCGCAAGACGCTGCTCCTCGGCCCGAACTGCCCCGGCACGATCACGCCGGACGAGCTGAAGATCGGCATCATGCCGGGTCACATTCACAAGAAGGGCCGCATCGGCGTCGTGTCGCGTTCGGGCACGCTCACGTACGAAGCGGTCGGCCAACTGACGGCGCTCGGCCTCGGCCAGTCGTCGGCGGTCGGTATCGGCGGCGACCCGATCAACGGTCTGAAGCACATCGACGTCATGAAGATGTTCAACGACGATCCCGACACGGACGCCGTGATCATGATCGGCGAAATCGGCGGCCCGGACGAAGCCACGGCAGCCGAATGGATCAAGGGCAACATGAAGAAGCCGGTCGTCGGCTTCATCGCGGGCGTCACGGCGCCTCCGGGCAAGCGCATGGGCCACGCCGGCGCGCTGATCTCGGGCGGTGCGGACACGGCCGAAGCGAAGCTGGAAATCATGGACGCGTGCGGCATCAAGGTCACGCGCAACCCGTCGGAAATGGGCCGCCTGCTGAAGTCGATCCTGTAAATCCGCGTAAAACGCCGGGTTCCGCGTCACGCGCGCGGAGCCGGTGTTTTTGGTATGCTTGCGAAATCCTTTCACAAGGTTCCGCAAGTTACCGCAAAAGCGAGGGAGCCAGTCATGGCTGCCTCGCTTTTTTATTTGCCGACCGCATCACGCCACGCTCCGCCGCGTCCACGCCTTCATGCTCGAGTTTTTCGCCACGCTCCACTGGGGCGCCGTTCTCCAGATCATCGTCTTCGACATCCTGCTAGGCGGCGACAACGCCGTGGTGATCGCGCTCGCCTGCCGCGACCTGCCCGCGCAGCAGCGCACGCGCGGCATCGTCTGGGGCACCGTGGGCGCGATCGCGCTGCGCGTGATGCTGATCGCGTTCGCCGTGGTGCTGCTCAACGTGCCGCTGCTCAAGTTCGCCGGCGGCGTGCTGCTGCTCTGGATCGGCGTGCGCCTGCTCGCGCCCGCGCACGACGAGCATGCGAACGTGAAGCCTTCCGACAAGCTGCTCACGGCGATCAAGACGATCATCGTCGCCGATGCGGTGATGAGCCTCGACAACGTGGTGGCCATTGCGGGCGCGGCCGAAACCGCCGACCCGCAGCACCGCATCGCGCTCGTGATCTTCGGGCTGATGGTGAGCATTCCGCTGATCGTTTGGGGCAGCCAGCTCGTGCTGCGCCTGCTGGACCGCTATCCGCTGATCGTCACGCTGGGCGCGGCGCTGCTCGGCTGGATCGCGGGCGGCCTGATCGTCAACGATCCGGCGGGCGACCGCTGGCCGGTGCTCGACACGCCGGTGGCCGAATACGGCATGCATGCCGCGGGCGCGCTGTTCGTGGTCGCGCTCGGCCTGCTGCTCAAACGGCGCAACGAGCAACGCGCGCAAGCGCGAACAAGCGAATGACGCCGTTGTGCTGACGGCGTGATTCCTACGCCGTTCGGATGACTGCCCGCTCCGAAACGCCGTCGATACGATCAAAACGCCTGTTCACGCGTGTGAGCAGGCGTTTCTCGTTTCAGGAGCCTTCGATGATCGTATCTGCTTTTGCTTCCCGTGCTTTTGCCTCGGGATTGGCCGCGTGCGGCGGCCCGAGCGCCGCGCGCGCAATGTATGCCACCTCGCGCCGTGCGCGCTTTTCGCGTTTCGTGCGGTTGTCCCGGGCCGCGCGGTTTGCCCGGTTCGCGCAGTTCGCGCATCTGGCCGTGCGCGGTTTCACGCTGATCGAGCTGATGATCGTGCTTGCGATCGTCGGCGTGATTGCCGCTTACGCGATTCCCGCCTATCAGGACTATCTCGCGCGCAGCCGCGTGGGCGAGGGCTTGTCGCTCGCGGCGTCGGCGCGGCTTGCCGTGGCCGAGAACGCCGCGAGCGGCAACGCGTTCGGCGCGGGCTACACGGTGCCGCCCGGCACGCGCAACGTGCAGTCCGTGAGCGTTGACGACACCACCGGCCAGATCACCGTGGCCTTCACCGCGCGCGTCGCGCCCGAAGGCAGCAACACGCTCGTGCTTGTGCCTTCGGTGCCCGACAACGCCGATGCGCCCACCGCGCGCGTCGCGCTCACGCAAGGCAGCGTGCAGGGCGGCACGCTCACCTGGGAGTGCTTTGCGGGCGGCAAGACGGCTTCCTCGCTGGGCGCGCCCGGCGCGGGACCGTCGCCGACCGATGGCGCGACCTTGCCCGCCAATCTCGCGCCGCCCGAGTGCCGCGCATGACGCGGCGTGGATACGCGTCAAAGCGGCATGAGCCGGGTTGCGCCCGTTCGAGGCTGCTTTTTCGGGCCGCTTTTTAGGCTATTTGGGGCGGTTCGACGTTGACGAAGGCGCGCCGTCGGCATCGGTTCGATGAAGGCGGCGCGCTCGCTAAACGCGCGGGTCGGCAGGTCGTGTGGGGCCGCAACCCGCACAGCGACGGAAAAGTTTTGTATAGTGCGCCGGTTGCCGACGCCCCCGCCTGACTCATGCCTTCCAACTTTGCGCGTTATCTTACGTTCGTCTTGCTTTGCCTCGCGTTGACGCTGCCGTATGCCGTCGTCAACCACACGTATCCGATTCCCACGTTCTATGCGGAATTCGTCGCCCTGACGCTTTATGTGCTGCTCGGCGCCGCGGTGTTGCTGCTCGTGCGCTCCGAGCGCGCGGCGGACGCCTTCGGCTCGCCCGCGGTGGCGCTCGTGCCGCTCGCGTTCGGCCTGCTGCTGATCGTGCAGACCTTCGCGCTGCCGCTCGCGCAACCGTCGATGAACTGGCTCGGCGCGGGTTATCTGCTCGCCGCGTTCATGGTCACGCACGCGGGCTACGGCATCGCGCGCGCGCGGCTCATGCAAAGCGCGCTCGTGTGGGGCGCATTCGCCTTGCAGATCGGCGGGCTCTTTGCCGTGTT
This sequence comes from Paraburkholderia sp. J41, assembly GCF_905220235.1. Lineage (NCBI taxonomy): Bacteria > Pseudomonadati > Pseudomonadota > Betaproteobacteria > Burkholderiales > Burkholderiaceae > Paraburkholderia > Paraburkholderia sp. J41. The sequence goes on from NZ_CAJMZE010000027.1 coordinate 12,598, forward strand.
CTGCCAGGTGATCCAGTTGCTGCATCTGGAGACGAAGGTCACGCCGCTCGTCGTCGCGTACAACGTGACCGTCGACCGCCGTCCGTTCGGCAACATGGCGCAGGCGAATCACCTTGCCACCTACATCGCGTTCGCCATGGCGGGCGCGATGTATCTCGTGCAGACGCGCCGCTTGCCCGTGCTCGTGTGGGCGGTGCTGTCGGCCATCTATGCGGGCGGCCTCGCGCTCACGGTCTCGCGCGGGCCTTGGCTGCAAATGGGCGTGATCTTCGTCGCGGGTCTGTGGATCGCACTGATCGGCTGCCGAAGCGAGAACGGCGAGCGCGCCGAAGGCGCAGCGGCCCGCGCGCGCGCGTGGATCGTGCCGGTCGCGCTCGTCGTGGTTTTCTTTGCGATGAACGCGTTCGTGCGCTGGGCCAACGTCCACTATCAGCTCGATCTCGCGCAGTCGGCGGCGGAACGCTTCCAGGACAAGAGCCAGATCGCGCCGCGCCTCGCGCTGTGGCGCTACGGGTTCGCGATGTTCAAAGCGCATCCGCTGCTGGGCGTGGGTTGGGGCGACTTCCCGGTGCATCAGTTCGAACTCGTGCGAACGCTCGGCGCCGTCGAAATCGCCAACAATTCGCACGACATCTTTCTCGATCTGCTCGCGAAAACCGGCTTGATCGGCTGCGCGATCGTCGTGTTCGGGCTCGTGGCGTGGCTCGTGCGCGTCGTGCGCGCCCAGCACACGGCCGAGCGGGTGTTCGGCGTGATGCTGATCGGCGTGCTGGTCATGCACGCGCTCGTCGAATATCCGCAGCAGTACATGTTCTTCCTGCTGCCCGCGATGTTCGTGTTCGGGCTGCTCGAAACAAAACCGCTGCGCGCCGTCGCGCCGCGCGTATCGTTCGGCGTGTACGCGGCGATCGTGCTTGCCGGGATCGTCTCGCTGTATCCGGTGCTGCGCGATTACAACCGTTCCGAGGTGCTGTACTACGGCGCGCATCCGGCGCAGCAATACGCTGACGATCCTTCGCATCTTTTCACCGCGTGGGGCGATTACGGCATGGCCACGCTGATGCCGATGAACGCCGCGAGCCTCTCCACGAAGCTCTATGCGCATCGGCGCGCCATCGCGTTGCTGCCGGGCGAGACGGTGCTGCGCCGTTACGCCGTGCTTCAGGCGCTCAACGGCGACACGTCGGCGGCCGCCGACACCGTCGAGCGACTGCATATCTTCGCGACGGAACTGCACGACTGGCCCGCGCAGCTAGGCGCGCTGTACGGATTGCTCGACGCGCAGCCCACGCTCAGGGGTTTCAAGGCCGATTTGATGAAGCGCTACGGCGCCGCGCCGAAGTCGGCCGACGATGACGATGACGACGACGATTCGGACGATTGACCGAACCGACAGGCGATAAACGATAAACGATAGACGATAGGCGATAGGCGATAGACGAGAAAAAGGCGGGCCGTGGCGCCCGCCTGTGCGCTAAAGCCGAGGCGTGCCGGCGGCGCTCAGCTCGCCACCCAGTCCCCCGACTTTCCGCCATGCTTCTCCATCACCTTCACATCGGTGATGGTCATCCCGCGATCCACCGCCTTGCACATGTCGTAGACGGTCAGCAGGCCGACTTGCACGGCGGTCAGCGCTTCCATTTCCACGCCGGTGCGGCCGAACGTTTCCACCTGCGCCGTGCAGTGGACGCCCGGCAACGCTTCGTCGAGTTCGAAATCGACCTTCACGCGCGTGATGGCGAGCGGGTGGCACAGCGGAATCAGGTCCGAGGTACGTTTCGCGCCCTGGATCGCGGCGATGCGCGCGACGCCGATCACGTCGCCTTTTTTCGCGTGGCCGCCGCGGATCAGCGCGAACGTCTCGGGCAGCATGCGGATCGTGCCGCGCGCGACGGCAATGCGCCGGGTCTCGGCCTTGCCGCCGACGTCGACCATATGGGCGTCGCCGGCAGCGTCAAAGTGCGTGAGTTCTGGCATGGTGAGGCTCGCTGGATAAGGCGCCTATCTTAGCAGCGCCGCGCGCGCCGGTTTCGCGGCGGACGGCCACCGGGCTAAAATCCGTCGAATCGGCGCGTGCGAATCGAACCCTTTCGAGCCTCGGCGGGTTCAGGCGTTTTCGCGCGCCGCGCCCGTGTCCCGCTTTTCCGATCCCGACCCGATCCCGACATCGATGCGTCCGAAACGGCTGCTTGCTGCCTGGTTGTGTGCGTCGCTCGCGGTGCCGCCGCAAGCGTACGCGCAGGCGTCCGACGCAAGCGCCCCGACGAACGCCCCGACAAGCGCCCCGACGAACGCCCCGACGAACGCCCCGACAAGCGCCCCGACAAGCGCCCCGACAAGCGCCCCGACAAGCGCCACCGTGCTGAACCTCGGCGCGGCCGCGCCCGGAAACCGTTCCACCGGCGCTCCGTCCACGAACGCCGCGCTCGCCGCGAATGCGCCCGCGCTGGTCAGCGGCCCGCTCGACGACGCGGCCGATCCCGTCGTCCCGGCCTCGATTGCGCAAGGCGTGTTCGGCACCTACGGCGGCGCGCAAAGCCGCTTTTCCGGGCGTGCCGGCGCGATGGACGACGCCGGCGCCCGCACGCCTTCCTGGGTTCCGCAATTGCCCGATCTCGGCGACGGCTCGGGCGGCTCGCTCACGCCGCAGGCCGAGCGCCGCATCGGCGAGCGGGTGATGCGCGAGATTCGCCGCGATCCCGATTATGTCGACGACTGGCTCGTGCGCGATTACCTCAATGCGGTCGCGTCGCGGCTCGCCGCCGCCGCGAGCGCCCGGTTCATCGGCGGTTATCGGCCCGACTTCGACATCTTCGTGATGCGCGACGGCCAGATCAACGCGTTCTCGCTGCCGGGCGGCTTCATCGGCGTGAACACGGGGCTGATCGCCGCCACGCAAACCGAATCCGAGCTGGCTTCCGTGCTCGGCCACGAGATGGGCCACGTATTGCAGCGGCACATCGCGCGCATGCTCGCGCAGAACGAGCGCGACGGTTACGCGGCGCTCGTGGGCGTGCTGTTCGGCATTCTCGCGGGCGTGCTCGCGCACAGCGGCGACCTCGGCAGCGCGATCGCGGTCGGCAGCCAGGCGTATGCGATCGACAGCCAGTTGCGCTTTTCGCGCGCCGCCGAGCACGAAGCCGATCGCATCGGGTTTCAGTTGCTCGCGGGCGCGGGCTACGATCCGTGGGGCATGGTGGCGTTCTTCGAGCGGCTCGAGCGCGCGTCGATGGGCGACGCCGGCGTGCCGGCCTATGCGCGCACGCATCCGCTAACGGGCGAGCGCATCGCCGACATGCAGGACCGCGCGCGCCGCGCCGCTTATCGTCAGCCGCGCCAGGCGCCCGAATTCGGTTTCGTGCGCGCGCGCGTGCGCGTGCTGCAAGACCGCTCGCGCTTCGAATACGTCGACGAAATCGCGCGTCTGCGCTCCGAAATCGACGATCGCACCGCGCTCAACGTGGCCGCGAACTGGTACGGCATCGCCGTCGCGCAAACGCTGATCGAGCAATACGACGACGCGCGCACGTCGCTCGCCGCGGCGCGCGCGGCGTTCGCGCAATTCGAGGCCGCCGACGGCAGCAAGACGCGCAATTCGCCGAGCCTCGACGTGCTGCCGGCCGAGATCGCGCGTCGCGCGGGCCGCACCGACGAAGCCGTGCGGCTCGCGCAGGCCGCGCGCAAGGCGTGGCCCGCGTCGCACGCGGCCGCCGACACGTTGCTGCAAGCGCTGCTCGCGGCGCGCCGCTTCAATGAAGCGCAGGCGCTCGCGCGCGCCGAAACCGAGGCCGAGCCGCGCCAGGGCGCGTGGTGGTTCTATCTCGCGCAGGCGAGCCAGGGTCTGGGCGACACGCTCACGCAGCATCGCGCGCTCGCGGAAAAGCTCGCGCTGGACGGCGCGTGGCCTTCGGCGATCCGGCAACTGAAGGAAGCGCGCGACATGAAGTCGGTGGGCTACTACGATCTTTCGACGATCGACGCGCGTCTGCACGACTTCGAGTCTCGCTACAAGGAGGAACGCGAGGACGAGAAGGACCAGAACCGCGGCTGAGCGCGGCGTGCGGCGTCAGCCGCGTTGCGGCGCGGGCGATCCGGCGCGCTCGTCGGCGCGATGTTCCGCGTTGGCCGGGCTTGCCACGAAGTGAAAACGCGCGGGCACGTCGGCGCGAAGAATCGGCTGCAACGGCAACGCGACGCCGGCGCGCCAGTGGAACGTGCCGCTTTGCGCGTCGTCGCCGAGAGTCGCGTGTTCGGCGAAAAGATCGAGGTCGTGATCGTGCAGCAGCGCGACGCCGCGCGGACCGCGATCGGCGAACAGGATGCTGCCCGCTTCGTCCAGCCACGCCGCCGCCGGTTCGAACGTCGCGCCCGCCTGGTCGGTCAGCGCGAGCGTGCCGTCCGGCGCGGCCGCGAGGCGCACGATCCACGGCGTGTATTCGAGTTCCACGTACACGCGCTGCGGCCCGTTCTGGAAATACCACTGGCCGTGCTCGTCGCGTTCGTAATTGCGGTTGATGAAGCCGAGCAGCGCGTCGTGGCGAATCGGCGTGCCGGGCGCGTTCTGCGCCTGGGCGGCTTCGTCGCGCATGCGCCAGTTGCCGCGCGCGTCGAGCAGCAGCCAGCCCGTGCAATGCGGGACGTTGGGCCAGCGCGCGAGCGCCTGTTTAACGATGTCATCCATGAGAAGCGAAGGGCGAAATTGACTGCGACAGATACCCGAATACGCGCTCCGCGAGCCAGTGGCTGCGCCCCGGAAACGGTCCCGTCATGAAGCCGACATGACCGCCGTGCTCGGGCTGATCGAGTTCGACGGCGCGGCTCACTTCGTGGCGCGCGGGCAGCGCGTGGTCGGGCAGGAACGGATCGTTGCGCGCGTTGAGCACGAGCGTGGGCACGACGATCTCGCCGAGCAGCGGGCGGATCGTCGCCTGGGTCCAGTAATCGTGCGCGTTGCGAAAGCCGTGCAGCGGCGCGGTGACCACGTTGTCGAATTCGAACATCGTGCGGCTCGCGAGCACCGCGCGCGCGTCGAAGAGTCCCGGATACTGCTCGAGCTTCTGGAGCGCCTTGACCTTGAGCGTCTTGAGAAAGCTGCGCGTGTAGATCATGCCGAAGCCGCGCCCGAGCATTTCGCCGCCCGCATGCACGTCGAGCGGCGCCGAGATCGCGGCGGCGGCGGTGACGATCGAGGCGTCCTCGCGGCGCTGCGCGAGCCAATGCAGCAGCACGTTGCCGCCGAGCGAGACGCCCGCGACCACGAGCGGCCCGGCATGGCGCGCGGCGAGGCGGCGCAGCACCCAGTCGACTTCGGCGGAATCGGCGAGATGGTAGAAGCGCGGCAGCAGGTTCAGCGGCCCGCTGCAACTGCGAAAGTGCGGGATCACGGCGTGCCAGCCGCGCGCGTGCGCGGCGGCCGCGAAGGCGCGCGCGTAATGCGAGCCCGAGCCGCCTTCGAGACCGTGGAACAGCACGAAAAGCGGCGCCGTGGGGCCGGCGTTCATGCCGTCCACCCAGTCCACTTCGATGAAATCGCCGTCGGGCGTGTCCCAGCGCTCGCGCCGGTAGGCGGGCAGCGCAAGGCGCGAGAACAGCGCGGGGACGATGGTCTGGACGTGCGAGCCGGGCAGCCAGAACGGCGCGCGATAGCTCGAGCCGACAAAGCCCGAAGCGCCGGCTTTGCCCGACGCCGCCGAGGCGCCGCAGAGCCCGCCCGCGACGTGAATCACCTCGTTGTGTTCGCGGGTGTCGTCGGTCGTGCTCATGACTGCCTCCGTGCTCTCGTCAGTGCAGCGCGCCCTGGCCGTGACGCAGCTTCGCGGAGAACTGCGTCGCCGCCTCGTCGGGCATGCGGCTCGCGTGAATGTGCGCGATGCGCCATTCGCCGCGTTCGTGAACCATCACATAGGTCGTGAAGACCATCGCCGGGATGGCTGCCGGGTCGACCGGGCGGTGCGCCTCCACGATCGCGTAGACCACCGTGCCGAGACTGTCGTACACGCGGATGTCGAGCGGCTCGATCGACACGGGCGCCGCTTCGAGCTGCGCGGCGAGCCCCGCGCGAATGTTCGACAGGCCGTGCAGATGCGAGCCGTCCGCGCTGATGCAGCTCACGAACTCTTCATCGATCCACAGACCCATCAAGCTGTCGATGTTGACTTCCGCGACAGCCTGGTAGTACGCGTTGAGAGTGTCCGCGGCAGCTTCGAAGATGTGGGCAAAACGTGGCATGGCTCGTTGGTCTGATGCGTCCAGTGTCGTGGCGGATGCGGCCGGTGGCGGCTGGGCGCGGGTTGGCGATTCGTCGGTCGCGGCGCTCGCGGTTTCACGAGCTCGATGATCGGTTCGGCGGCTGCCGCGAGCATGCCGGCGCCGCGAGGCACGACTGTGACGGCAACACCGTCACGCGAAGGCTTCGAGGCACGCGGCCGGCGGTGCGGGCCGCGGCTTTCGCCACGATCTTCACCGCGCCGTCAGGATCGCTGTTCGCCTATTTGGCGCGCGGCCCAGGCACGCTGTCCGTGGCATGGCGCACATCCGCGCTGCGTTGTGCCGCGTTGTGCGTTTTGCGCGACGGCGTGGCAGCGCCGCGGCATGCGCCGGACTTCGCGCGTCAGCGCTGGCCGAGCAGCATGCCGCGCAAGTCGCCGAAAACCTGCTCCGGGCTTAGTTCGCGCAGGCAGTTGTGATGCCCGAGCGGACATTCGCGCGCAAAGCAGGGACTGCACTCGAGATGGAGCCATTGTACCTTTGCAAGCTCCGACAAGGGCGGCGTGTGGCGCGGATCAGTCGAACCGTAGAGCGCGACGAGCGGCCGGCGCAGTGCGGCCGCCACGTGCATCAAGCCCGAATCGTTGGTGACCACGGCGTTCGCGCGCGAGATCAGCGCGCACGCCTCGCCGAGCGCCGTCTGGCCGCACAGGTTGCGCACGTTCGAGGCGCGATCGGCGATCGCCTGCGCGAGCGGCGCGTCCTTGGGCGAACCGAGCGCGACGATCTGCGTGTACGGAAACGACTGGCCGACCATCTTCGCGAGCGCCGCGAAATGCTCGGGCGGCCAGCGCTTGGACGGCCCGTATTCGGCGCCGGGGCAGAACACTAGCAGCGGCACGCGCGTGTCCAGATTGAAGCGCGCCGAAACCCGCGACGCCTCGTTCGGGTCCGATTCGAGGCGCGGCATCGGCAGGTCGTCGGGCACCGTGGCGCCGGGCGCCCACGCGAGCGCGGCGTAGTGCTTCACCATCGGCGGACGCTCGTCTTTCGGCGGATTCGCGTGGCGCACGTTGAGCAGCCCGAAGCGATTTTCGCCCGTATAGCCGATGCGCAACGGAATGTTGGCGAGCCACGGGATCAGCGCGGACTTGAGCGAATTCGGCAGCACGTAGGCGGCGTCGTAGCGCTCGCTGCGCAAATCGCCCGCGAGCTGCCAGCGGCGCAGCAGTTGCAGCTTGCCGTGCGCGAGGTCGGTGGCGTAGACGTCGCGAATCTCGGGCATGCGCTCGAGCACGGGCGCGACCCAGGTGGGTGCGAGCGCATCGATTTCGATACGCGGATGCAGTTTCACGAGCCGCGAGAAAAGCGGCTGCGCCATCAGTGCGTCACCGATCCAGTTCGGTGCGATTACCAGCGCGCGGCGCATCGGGAGTCAGGGTCCGGGGTGGTCGAGGTTGCGCGCGGCCGGTGAGCGTGAGCCCAGCTTGAACCCTCTGCGGGGCTTCGGAACGCGCGAAACGCGGTGTTGGAAAAGGGCCGAAACAAAGCGTCGGGCCGGGGCGTGACGATAAACCAGGCGACATCGGGGCCACAGGCCGGGTGAGCCGGACCCGCCGCGCGCGCCTCGACGGCAGCGCCATGCGGCGGGCGACCGGCGCGGGCGACCGGCGAGGGCGACCGGGGCGCGTGACCGCGAGGGCGACAGGCGAGAACCGGCAGGGCAGCCGGGGGCGACGCGCTTTTGGCGCACGTGCGCCGCGCCCGCGCCCCGCGCGGCCTCAATGACCGTGTACGACCTCGCCCGCGCGCAGCGTGTAGCGCGTGCTGCAATACGGGCATTTGGCTTCGCCGTGCGTCACGTCGAGAAACACGCGCGGATGATTGCTCCAGCGCGGCATCGACGGGTTCGGGCAGTAAGCGGGCAGATCCTTGGCCGAAAGTTCGACCAGCGGCATTTCCTTGATTTCGCTCATGAGGACGATTCTCTGTATGGCTGTGAGGGCGGCGGGGCCGGGCGTGCGCGAACGTCGCGCGCTCAGACCTTCGCGAGCCAGTGCGCGTATTTGTCGTTCTTGCCCGCGACCACGTCGAAGAACGCCGATTGCAGCTTCTCCGTGATCGGGCCGCGCGCGCCGCTGCCGATCGTGCGATTGTCCAGTTCGCGGATCGGCGTGACTTCGGCGGCGGTGCCGGTGAAGAACGCTTCGTCGCAGGTGTAGACCTCGTCGCGCGTGATGCGTTTCTCGATCACGGGAATGCCCATGTCGCGCGCGAGCGTGATGACCGTGTCGCGCGTGATGCCGTCGAGGCACGAGGCGAGGTCCGGCGTATAGATCTTGCCGTTGTTCACGAGGAAGAAGTTTTCGCCCGAGCCTTCGGAAACGTAGCCGTCCACGTCGAGCAGCAGCGCTTCGTCGTAGCCGTCGGCCACCGCTTCCTGATTCGCGAGGATCGAGTTCACGTACCAGCCGGAAGCCTTCGCGCGCACCATCGACACGTTCACGTGATGGCGCGTGAACGACGACGTCTTCACGCGGATGCCCTTGGCGAGACCGTCTTCGCCCAGATACGCGCCCCACGGCCACGCGGCGATGGCCACGTGAATGGTGTTGCCCTTGGCCGACACGCCGAGCTTTTCCGAGCCGACCCAGATGATCGGGCGGATGTAGCACGATTCGAGCTGGTTCGCGCGCACGACTTCGAGCTGGGCGTCGGCGAGCGTTTTCGCGTCGAACGGCACGTCCATCTGGAATATCTTGGCCGAATTGAGCAGACGCTTGGTGTGCTCGGCGAGACGGAAGATGGCGGTGCCGTTGGTCGTCTTGTAGGCGCGCACGCCTTCGAAAACGCCCATGCCGTAGTGCAGCGTGTGGGTCAGCACGTGGATGTTGGCGTCGCGCCACTCGACGAGCTTGCCGTCCATCCAGATCTTGCCGTCGCGGTCGGCCATTGACATACGATTCTCCAGGCGAGTTGCGGAATACGGTGTGAGGACGCCGAGGCGCGGCACGCGGGCCACGGCTGGCAAAGACGGCTATTTTAGCGTCATTTGCCGCTCGATCGTGCATCCGCCGCGCGCCCGCGTGCCGTTGCGGGCGCTTGCAGCGGGCTTTTGCGGGGAATTTGCAACAGCCTGCGCCGGCCGGCAGCGGCGCGACCGCCCCGCGCGGCGCGCTCCCGCATGTTGCGCTGCAACACGGCCGCGGCGCGAGCAGGGCGGAACGCAGGCCGGCTCGCCCGGCGCCTCCCAAATACGGGACATTCGCCAGGCACATCTCAGATCGTCCTGGCTATCGGCTAAAATACCGGTCTCGCAATTCGATGCCGGCGCGCGCCAGCGACGGGCAGCGACCCGGAACCGCGCTTCGAGACACCGCGCTCCGGCTCCCGCGCCGTGCCGTTGAGCCGTCTTGCCGTGCAGGCCGCGCCCGCGCGGCGTCCGCATCGCCTTGCCACCGCCTTCCCACCATCAAGATGACATGCCCATGAACAAGGTTCTGCGTCTTTCCGATCTGATCTCCGAAGGCAAGCTCAAGGGCAAGCGCGTGTTTATCCGCGCCGACCTGAACGTGCCGCAGGACGACCACGGCAACATCACCGAAGACACCCGCGTGCGCGCTTCCGTGCCGGCCATCAAGGCCGCGCTGGATGCGGGCGCGGCCGTCATGGTCACCTCGCACCTGGGCCGCCCGACCGAAGGCGAGTTCAAGCCCGAAGACTCGCTCGCGCCGGTCGCGAAGCGTCTGGCCGAACTGCTCGGCCGCGACGTGCCGCTCGTCGCGAACTGGGTGGAGAACGGCGTGAACGTGGAGCCGGGCAACGTCGTGCTGCTCGAAAACTGCCGCGTGAACAAGGGCGAAAAGAAGAATTCGGACGAGCTTTCGCAGAAGATGGCGAAGCTTTGCGACATCTACGTCAACGACGCGTTCGGCACCGCGCACCGCGCCGAAGCCACGACCTACGGCATCGCGAAGTACGCGCCCGTTGCCTGCGCGGGCCCGCTGCTGGCCGCCGAACTGGACGCGCTCGGCAAGGCGCTCGGCGCGCCCAAGCGCCCGCTCGTGGCGATCGTCGCGGGTTCGAAGGTGTCGACCAAGCTCACGATCCTCAAGTCGCTCGCCGAGAAGGTGGACCAGTTGATCGTCGGCGGCGGCATTGCCAATACGTTCATGCTCGCGGCCGGCATGAAGATCGGAAAGTCGCTCGCGGAAGCCGATCTCGTGGACGAAGCGAAGGCGATCATCGAAGCGGCGCGCGCGCGCGGCGCTTCCGTGCCGATCCCGACCGACGTGGTCACGGCGAAGGAATTCTCGCCCACGGCCAAGGCCGAAACGAAGAACGTGGCCGACGTCGCCGACGACGACATGATTCTCGACATCGGCCCGGTCACGGCCAACGCGCTCGCCGCGCAGCTCGCGCAGGCGGGCACGGTCGTGTGGAACGGCCCGGTCGGCGTGTTCGAATTCGACCAGTTCGGCAACGGCACGAAGACGCTCGCGAGCGCCATCGCCAATTCGGGTGCGTTCTCGATCGCGGGCGGCGGCGACACGCTCGCGGCCATCGCCAAGTACAACATCCACGACAAGGTGAGCTACATCTCGACCGGCGGCGGCGCGTTCCTCGAGTTCCTCGAAGGCAAGAAGCTGCCGGCCGTGGAAGTGCTCGAAACGCGGGCGGCCGGTTAAGTGGCCCCGCGCGCCCCGGCCGCCAAGGCGGCGAAGCTGACGAACCGGGCAACGAATCGGGCAGCGAATCGTGCAACCCCGGCGGCGAAACCCGCGGGCGCCGCGCCTCCCCGAGCCGGCAGCCCCGCCGCCCGGCCCTCGGCAACGGCGGCGCGCGAGCAGCACGGCGAAGGCGTCGATGCCGTCACATCGGCGCCGCGCGAAACCCTGGAAGCCGGGCGCACGGCCGCGCCCGCATCGCCGCCCCGTAGCGCGAGCGCATCGAATATCAGCAACGCCGCGCCTTTCGCGGCGCCCTCCAAGAAAGCGACGCCGGGCACAACCGGTGCGCGCCCTGGCATGGCCGCAGCCGCGGTCCAGCCAGCCAGCTCTTCTCGCAGCAACGGTTATCCCAGCGATTCTTTCCAGACGAGGAGACTCATGCATCGCGCCACCAAGATTGTCGCCACCATCGGCCCGGCTTCCAGTTCGCCGGACGTCCTGCAGAACATGATCCGCGCGGGACTGGACGTGGTGCGCCTCAACTTTTCGCACGGCACCGCCGACGACCACCGTCAGCGCGCGGAAACCGTGCGGGAGTGCGCCCGTCAGGCCGGTCGCCAGGTCGCGCTCATGGCCGACCTGCAAGGCCCGAAAATCCGCGTCGGCAAATTCGAGAACGGCAAGGTCGCGCTCGAGCCGGGCCAGCCGTTCATCCTCGACGCCGCTTGCGAGCTGGGCAACGAGGAACGTGTCGGCCTCGACTACAAGGATCTGCCGCGCGACCTGAAGCCCGGCGACGTGCTGCTGCTCAACGACGGCCTGATCGTGCTGGACGTCGCGCGCGTGATCGGCAGCGAGATTCACACGGTCGTGCGCGTGGGCGGTGACCTGTCGAACAACAAGGGCATCAATCGCCAGGGCGGCGGCCTCACCGCGCCGGCGCTCACGGCGAAGGACATGGAGGACATCCGCACGGCGATGTCGCTCGGCGCGGACTTCGTGGCCGTATCGTTCCCGAAGAACGCCACCGACATGGAAATGGCGCGCCAGCTCGCCAACATCGCGGGCGCGCCCTACGGTATCAAGCCGAAGATGATCGCGAAGATCGAGCGCGCCGAGGCCATTCCGGCGTTGCAGGAAATTCTCGATTCGTCGGACGGCATCATGGTCGCGCGCGGCGACCTGGCCGTGGAAGTGGGCAACGCGGCCGTGCCGGCGCTACAAAAGCGCATGATCCGCATGGCGCGCGAGTCGAACAAGCTCGTCATCACGGCCACGCAGATGATGGAGTCGATGATCCACGCGCCGGTGCCCACGCGCGCCGAGGTGTCGGACGTCGCCAACGCCGTGCTCGACGGCACCGACGCGGTGATGCTTTCGGCCGAATCGGCGGCGGGCAAGTACCCGGTGCAGACGATCGAGGCGATGGCCGCGATCTGTCTCGAAGCCGAAAAGTCCGAGCAAAGCGAGCTGGACAAGGATTTCCTCGACCGCACGTTCACGCGCATCGACCAGTCGATCGCCATGGGCGCGCTGTTCACGGCATTCCATCTGGGCGCGAAAGCGATCGTGGCGCTCACCGAGTCGGGCTCGACGGCGCTCTGGATGTCGCGTCACTGGACCCATGTGCCGATCTTCGCGCTCACGCCGCGCGAAGGCAGCGAGCGGGCAATGTCGCTCTATCGCAACGTCACGCCGCTGCACCTCGACACGAGTTCGGACCGCGACACCGCGCTCCAGCAAGCCGTGGAAGTGGTGGTGAGCAAGGGTTACGCGGCGCGCGGCGACATGATCGTGCTGACCGTGGGCGAGCCCATGGGCCAGCCCGGCGGCACCAACACGCTCAAGATCGTGCGCGTGGGCGACGTGTTGTAAGCCCAGGCCGTCTTTCCCGCGCCGGCCCCGTCGTCTCTCGAGCCTTTCGAGTCTTTCGAGTCTTTGAGACGAACCGGGCCGGCGCGCGGCATCTGCTCCAGCTTCGCCGGTCCAACGCACCGGCGGAGATCCTCGCTGGTATCACATTGGTATCTAATTGGCTTCCGATACGTGCTAGTTGAGCCCGTTTTCGCCGCTGATAGCATGCCGATGCGGGGGCCTGCGTGCGCGCACTGTCAATCGGTTTTGCGTTTTTTCGCACTTTTGACGTTCCGACACGCCAATTTCATGCCAGTTACGCGATTGGGGCCGGGGAACGCCCGCGCTTCGCGATAAAATCGCGCCATTGAGCCCGCGACGAGCGGCGGGCGGCGGCTGCCAGGCCGCCTCGACCGGTTGCACAAGACAGCCGGCGGCACGAAGCATTTCGTTTCAAATCAAAGGAGTAACAATGCCTCTCGTTTCAATGCGTCAACTGCTCGACCATGCGGCTGAACACGGTTACGGCTTGCCGGCGTTCAACGTGAACAATCTGGAACAGGTTCAGGCGATCATGGAAGCGGCCAGCCAGGTCGGTTCGCCGGTCATCATGCAGGCTTCGGCCGGTGCGCGTAAATATGCGGGCGAAGCCTTCCTGCGTCATCTGATCGAAGCGGCAGTGGAAGCGTATCCGCATATTCCCGTCGTGATGCACCAGGATCACGGCCAGTCGCCGGCGGTGTGCATGGCCGCGATTCGCAGCGGTTTCACCAGCGTCATGATGGACGGCTCGCTCGAAGCCGACGGCAAGACGGTCGCTTCGTACGACTACAACGTGGCGGTCTCGAAGCAGGTGGTGGACTTCTCGCATTCGATCGGCGTGACGGTCGAAGCGGAACTGGGCGTGCTCGGTTCGCTGGAAACGATGAAGGGCGACAAGGAAGACGGTCACGGCGCCGAAGGCACGATGACGCGCGAGCAGCTTCTGACCGACCCGGAGCAGGCCGCCGACTTCGTGAAGGCCACGCAATGCGACGCGCTCGCGATCGCCATCGGCACCTCGCACGGCGCCTACAAGTTCTCGAAGAAGCCCACGGGCGACATTCTCTCCATCGCCCGCATCAAGGAAATCCACGCGCGCATTCCGAACACGCACCTCGTGATGCACGGTTCGTCGTCGGTGCCGCAGGAATTGCTTGCCGAAATTCGCGAATTCGGCGGCGACATGAAGGAAACCTACGGCGTGCCCGTGGAGGAAATCCAGGAAGGCATCCGTCACGGCGTGCGCAAGATCAATATCGACACCGATCTGCGCCTCGCGATCACCGGCGCGATCCGTCGCTATATGTACGAAAATCCGTCGAAGTTCGACCCGCGCGACTACCTGAAGCCGGCCCGCGAAGCCGCGAAAAAGGTCTGCGTCGACCGCTTCGTCGCGTTCGGCTGCGAAGGCCAGGCCGGCAAGATCAAGCCCGTCGCGCTCGACAAGATCGCGGAGAAGTACAAGTCGGGCGAACTCGCGCAGATCGTTCGCTGACCGGCGTGACGTAGGCGGGCGTTTGCGCGCTCCGCCTACGCAAATGCAGGAAAACGTCGCCGTTTCCGCCAGTTTTGGGGAAACGGCGATGAGCTTTTTGGCCTGTTTTGGTTTACCCTCGCAATACTTTCCGGGTTCGGGCCGTCCCAGAGCGGCGTTTTGCCTTCGGATCTGGTCCGTTTCGATAGTTCTCGATTGTCCTTTTAGCGAATCACGACGATGTCTACCCTCTACGAATCCACGCTCCGCTCGCTGCCGCTGCTCGGCCGCGGCAAGGTCCGCGACAACTACGCCGTGGGCGACGACAAGCTGCTGATCGTCACCACCGACCGTCTGTCGGCGTTCGACGTCATCATGGGCGAGCCGATTCCGCGCAAGGGCGAGGTGCTCAACCAGATGGCCGACTTCTGGTTCGAAAAGCTCAAGCACGTCGTGCCGAACCACCTCACGGGCGTCGCGCCCGAAACCGTGGTGGCCGCCGACGAAGCCGAACAGGTGAAGGGCCGCGCCGTGGTGGTGAAGCGCCTCGAGCCGATCCTCGTCGAAGCCGTGGTGCGCGGCTATCTGGCCGGCAGCGGCTGGAAGGACTATCAGGCGACGGGCGCCGTGTGCGGTGTGCAACTGCCGCCGGGCCTGCAAAACGCGCAAAAGCTGCCCGAGCCGATCTTCACGCCCGCCGCGAAGGCCGAAATGGGCCATCACGACGAGAACATCACGTACGACGAGATGGAGCGCCGCATCGGCACCGAACTCTCTCGCACGATCAAGGAAATCTCGATCAAGCTGTACAAGGAAGCCGCCGACTACGCGGCCACGCGCGGCATCATCATCGCCGATACGAAATTCGAATTCGGTCTCGACAACCACGGCAAGCTCTACCTGATGGACGAGGCGCTCACCGCCGATTCGTCGCGTTTCTGGCCCGCCGACCAGTACGCGGTGGGTTCGAACCCGCCGTCGTTCGACAAGCAGTTCGTGCGCGACTGGCTCGAAACCCAGGACTGGAAGAAGGAGCCGCCCGCGCCGAAGCTGCCGGAGGACGTGATCGCCAGAACGTCGGCGAAGTATCAGGAGGCGCTCGAGCGCCTCACGGGCCAGAAGCTGGCTTAATTCAGCGTAAAGAAGGACGAAGGAAGCACAATGAGCGAAGTTCAGACGGCCCATCAGCATGCGGCGCCGCTCGTCGGCGTTTTGATGGGCTCCAGCTCCGACTGGGACACGATGAAGAACGCGGTCGCGATCCTCCAGGAGTTCGGCGTGGCGTACGAGGCGCGCGTGGTGTCGGCGCACCGCATGCCCGACGAGATGTTCGAGTACGCCGAAAAGGCGCGCGAGCGCGGCCTGCGCGCGATCATCGCGGGCGCGGGCGGCGCGGCGCATCTGCCCGGCATGTTGGCGGCCAAGACCACGGTGCCCGTGCTGGGCGTGCCGGTGGCGAGCAAGTATCTGAAGGGCGTCGACTCGCTTCATTCGATCGTGCAAATGCCCAAGGGCGTGCCGGTCGCGACCTTCGCCATTGGCGAGGCGGGCGCGGCGAATGCGGCGCTTTTTGCGATTTCGATCCTCTCGACAACCGACGCCGGGTACGCGAATAAGCTGGCTTCGTTCCGCGTGCGCCAGAACGAAGCGGCGCACGCGATGTCGCTGCCCGCGCTTTGAGCGGCAGGCACTGGCGCCGTCGAGCGTAGACTCAGAGCAGTTTGGGCGCGCGTTAAATTGCGTTCGAGTGAATTTAGGCGATGAAGGCGGCCGATGCCGCCACAAAGCTTCACCGTCCCGGCATGGCCGCCTGCGGCCGCCGCGACGTTAAACCTCGGCCTGGTCCGCGCGACGTTCCCCACACGCCGCGGCCAGCCGCGACCGACCACGAAGATGACTCCTGACAATTCTCCGGTTTCACCCATCCTGCCCGGCGCCTGGCTGGGCATGGTGGGTGGCGGCCAGCTCGGCCGCATGTTCTGCTTCGCCGCCCAGGCGATGGGCTATCGCGTCGCGGTGCTCGATCCCGACGCCGCGAGCCCCGCGGGCACCGTCGCCGATCGCCATATTCACGCCGCCTACGACGACGAAGCCGCGCTCACCGAACTCGCGCGCCTGTGCGCCGCGATCTCGACGGAATTCGAGAACGTGCCCGCCGGGAGCCTCGACACGCTCGCCAAAACCACGTTCGTGAGCCCCGCCGGCCGCTGCGTGGCGGTCGCGCAGGACCGCATCGCCGAAAAGCGCTTCATCGCCGCGTCGGGCGTGCCGGTCGCGCCGCACGTGGTGATCGAGTCGTCGGAGGCGCTGGCCGCCATCGACGATAAAACGCTCGCCGACGTGCTGCCCGGCATTCTCAAGACCGCGCGCATGGGTTACGACGGCAAGGGCCAGGTGCGCGTGAGCAGCGCCGACGAAGTGCGCGCCGCGCACGCGACGCTCGCCGGCGTGCCGTGCGTGCTGGAAAAGCGCCTGCCGCTGAAGTTCGAAGTGAGCGCGCTGATCGCGCGCGGCGCGAACGGCGCGGCCGTGGTCTATCCGCTCGCGCAGAACACGCACCGCAACGGCGTGCTTTCGCACACGATCGTTCCCGCGCCCGACGCGAGCGAGGCGCTGGTGGCGCAGGCCCAGCAGGCCGCGCTGCAAATTGCCGCGAAGCTCGGCTATGTGGGCGTCTTGTGCGTCGAATTCTTCATTCTGGAAGACGGCTCGCTCGTGGCCAACGAAATGGCGCCGCGCCCGCACAACTCCGGCCACTACACGACCGACGCGTGCGCCACGAGCCAGTTCGAGCAGCAGGTGCGCGCGATGACGGGCATGCCGCTCGGCGACACGCGCCAGCATTCGCCCGCGGTGATGCTCAATATTCTCGGCGACGTGTGGTTCCCGGCCGGCGCGGGCGAGGCGAAGGCGCCGCAAGGCCCGGTGTCGAACGCCGCCGCCGTGACGCCGCCGTGGGATCAGGTCGCGGCGATGCCGGCTGCGCGACTGCATCTGTACGGCAAGGAAGAGGCGCGTCCGGGCCGCAAGATGGGCCACGTGAATTTCACCGCGCCGACGCTCGACGAAGCGCGCACGGCCGCGCGCGACTGCGCGCGACTGCTGCATATCGCGACGAGCTGAGTTGAGCCGCATCATGTCCGACCCGCACCACGCTTCACGCCCCGCGCACGCCACGGCGCATCTGACCGACGCCGACATCGAGCAAGCGGCCGCGCTGCTCGACGCCGGCGAGCTGGTCGCGTTCCCGACCGAGACCGTCTACGGCCTGGGCGGCGACGCGGCCAGCCCGGAAGCGGTCGCGCGCATCTACGCGGCGAAAGGGCGCCCGGCCAATCATCCGGTGATCGTGCATCTGCCGCCGGGCGGCGATCCGCAATACTGGGCCGCCGAATGGCCCGAAGCGGCGCAAAAGCTCGTCGCGGCGTTCTGGCCCGGCCCGCTCACGCTGATCGTCAAGCGTCACGCGCGCATTCCCGACGCCGTGAGCGGCGGCCAGGATTCGGTGGGCTTGCGCTGCCCGTCGCATCCGGTCGCGCAGAAGCTGCTCGCGGCATTTTCGGCGCGCCGCGGCGGGCATGGCGGCGTGGCCGCGCCTTCGGCGAACCGCTTCGGCCACGTGAGCCCGACCACGGCGCAGCACGTTCGCGACGAATTCGGCGCGGCGGTTCATGTGCTGGATGGCGGCGCGTGCGATGTGGGCATCGAATCGACGATTCTCGATCTCTCGCGCGGCTTTCCCGCGCTGCTGCGCCCCGGCCACGTGAGCCCGCACGACATCGCACGCGTGCTGGGCGAGGCGCCGCGCCTGCCCGACGGCGGCGACGCCACGGCGCCGCGCGCTTCCGGCACGCTCAAGGCGCATTACGCGCCGCGCACACCGCTCGCGCTGCTGCCGTTCGAGGCGCTCGAACCGCTGCTGGCCGCCGCGCGCGACGCGGGCGAAACCGTGGCGCTGGTGGCGCGCGCCTCGCGCGCGGGCGCGTGGGCGCAGGCGGCGAACGTGCATTTCGTCGGCGCGCCGGAGGCGCCGCCGCTTTACGCGCGCGAGCTGTACGGCTTGCTGCGCGCGCTCGACCGCGCGAACGTCTCGCGCATCCTCATCGAAAAGCTGCCCGAAACCATCGAATGGATCGCCGTGAACGACCGGCTGGGCCGCGCGGCGGCGGCGTTCGAGGCGCAGCAGGACGGCGCGTCCGACTAGCCGCGCGTCCGGGTCGCGTCGATAGCGTCGATGGAAAAACACCCCACGGACCGCAACGGTTCGTGGGGTGTTGCTTTTCGGGCGCGGCGCGGCGTTCGAGGAACGCCGCGCGCGTGCGCAGCGATGACGGCGGCAGCGTTACTGCGGCGCCTTGCCCACGCCGGCGGCGGCGAGTTGCGTTTCGACATATGCCGCGAACTGCGCGTGCAGCGCCGTGCCCGGATGCACCAGATCCGCGAACATGTAGGTGGTCGGCGCGTTGGCCGCCTTGAGCGTCTGCGGCGAGCAGAACAGCGAGCTGCCGAAGCTGCTGCCGTATGCGGCCGCGGCCGCCTGGAGCGTGGCGGCCGGTGCGGTGGACGGCAGGCCGAGCGTGGCCTGCGGGTTCGCGAGCGCGTAGTTGGCGGCGTTGGTTTCCATCTGCTGAAGGTTGCAGGCGGTGTCCGTGTTCGTCACCGTGAAGCCGAGGCTCGCGGCGTTCGTGATCGACGAGTCGATCCACGAGAACGTGTCGACCGGAATCACCTTCTTCGCGGCGATCGACGGCGCGAGACCCTGAAGCAGCGCGAGGTTGTAGGCGGCCGAGATCAGCGAAAGCGCCTGGTCGGGCGCGTTGGCCGCGCCTGGCGTAACGCCCAGCGCGCTGTCGGCGGCGAGCGCGGCCGGCGTCTTGCCGATGTCGGGCACCGTGACGACGACGACGACCTTCGGCGCGCCCGCGATCTGGGTATTCACGAGCGTCGAAAGCGTGCCGGCGGCCGTGACGACGGGCAGGAACGAAGCGAAGTCGGTGGCGGCGTTGGAATCGCTCTTGACGATCTGGAGCAGGATCGCGGCCGGCACGAGCGCGACGGCCTGCGCCTGCGTGAAGCCGCCTTGCATCAGCGTCTGCACGGTTTGCGCCTGGGTGGCCGGGTCGTTCACGAGCGTCGAGAACGGCGTGGCCGCGAGCGCGGCGGCGAACGCCTTCAGACCCGCCGCCGAATTGAGCGTCACCATGTCGAGAATTTCGTTCGCGCCGCCTTCGACGAGCACGATCTGGTTCGCGTTGAAGCTGCCGTGCTGCGCGAGGTATTGCTGAAGCTGCCAGGTGACGGGCTGCTCGCTCGCCGCCGGGATCGGCTGGGTGATGTCGGCCACGCCGCCCGCGGAAACCAGCGCGCCGCCCTGCGCGTAGTCGAGGCCGCCGGTGGCGGTAAGCGGCAGGCCGAAGCCGCCTTCGAACGCCGGCGTCAACGGGCTGCCGAAGTATTCCGAGACCTTCTGCGACCAGACTTCGCCGGGGTTGGTCGTGAAGCGGCCGCCGCCGAAGCCGGGCAGGATCTGCTCGGAGTAGGTGCCCGCGTCGGTCAGGCTCGTGCCGAACGCCACGACCTGCATCTTGACGCCCGAGGGCGGCGCGGCGCTCGCATTGTTGTCGCTGCCGCCGCCGCCACAGGCGGCGAGCAGGGCGAACGCCGCGCTCGCGGCGGCGATCTGGGTGGCGCGCAACAGCGTACGGTGTCCCGGTCCTTGATGCTTCATGTTCACTTCATCTCCTCTGTGTGTGGCCGCCATGCGGCCCGTGATGCCATGTCTTGATGCTGCGGCGTCGGGCGCGCGCGCCGTTTCGCCGATCGTGTTGTTGTGGATGCGCGGCGCGGCGCGCGACGCACCGCCGCCGCAACTGGCTTGCCCGGCGCACGTGCCGGGGGCCAAGGCCGTCAGACTACGCAAGCTCTCAGGTTCCAGGCGATTTCCACTGACCCTCGGTGTTGTTTTCCGGCACGATTGTAAGTCCTCGTTCAAGCGGTGAATCGAGCGTCGATTCGAGCGTGGATCGGAGCGTCGATGCGGGCGTGGATTCGCGGAGCGACGCAGGCGTCGTTCGAGCGGATTTCGCGTCGTGCCGCTCGCACCAGTCGGGCGGCGCGAACAGCGCCGCAAGGCGCGCGCCGGCGCCGCGCATACGCAGGAAGTCACGCGCCATCGCGCGCCATTCGTGGAACGTCGCCTCGAGCGGATTGTTCGATCGCAGCGGCTTGACGATGCCGTAGCGCGGCGGATCGCCGGCGTCCTCCTCGACGAAGCTGCCGAGCAGCCGGTCCCACACGGACAGCACGCCCGCGTAGTTGCGGTCGATGTAACGCGCGTTGCGCGCGTGATGCACCCGATGCATCGACGGCGTGTTGATCACGTATTCGAGCCAGCCGAGCTTCGGCACGGCCTGCGTATGCACGAAGAACTGGAATGCGAGATTGACGAGCACGATCGCGACGATCTGCGCGGGCGGGAAGCCGAGCAGCGCGAGCGGAATCCAGAAAAGCCACATGCCCGCGACCGGATACATGAGGCTTTGGCGGAACGCCGTGGAAAGATTGAGCCGCTCGGACGAGTGATGCACCCCATGCGCGGCCCACAGCCAGCGCACGCGATGGCTCGCGCGATGAAACACGTAATAGAGCAGGTCCTGCGCAACGAAAAGGGCGAGCCACGCGCCCACGCCAGGCCGCCATGCAATCAGCCGGTAATGATCGTAGACATAGGCGTAGACCGGCACGGCCACGAGCCACGCGAGCTTGTCGGCGCCTTGGTGCATGAGCGCGAGCGCGGCGTTGCAGAGCGTGTCGGGCCAGTGGTAGCGGGCGTTGTCGGGCGTGCCGTCGGCGTTCGTGCGCGCGCGGGTGCGCGCCAGATGCCACGCTTCCCAGCCGATGCAGGCGAGAAACACGGGAGCGAGGGCGAGCAGCAGCCATTGCGCGTCGAACTGCACGAACGTCGTCCTCCTTGTCCCGTAGGCGGCGCTGGGCGGCCAGCGCGGCGGTGTTGTCTCGTCGGTATCGTCTTGTCGGTCGTACGCGCGTATCGGATTTTTATGACACGCGTTCGCCCTTTGCCCGTGAGAGTACACGCGCAAGCCGTGCGGCGGGCACGGCTTCGCTAGAGGAAAGCTTCGAGCCGCGGCGCCGGTGCGGCGCGCGGGCTCGAAGTGCGTTCGGGGGTCGAAGTCCGGGCGCCAAGCCCGGCATCGACGGGGTCGGCGCGCAGGCGGGTCAATGCGCGCCGCGGTGCTTCGCGGCCTTGCGCGCGGTGGCCGGCGCACGCGACGCGCGGGTTTCGCGCGCTTCCTGCCCGGGCTGCGCTTCGCGCGAGACCCGCGATGCCTTCGTCGCGCGCTTCGGGTGCGGCTCGACGTACACGGGCTGTTCTTCGGGCATGCCCTTGTAGACCCATTCGAGCAGCGCGTCGTGGGCGGCGCGCGCGGCTTCGGCGCGCGGGTCGTTGATGAGGCTCACGACGATCCAGCTCTCGCCGTTTTCGGCGGCCACGTAACCCGCGATCGCGCGCACGTCGCGCAGCGTGCCCGTCTTGATGTGCGCGTTGCCGCCCACGCCCGCGTCGGTGAGACGGTTGCGCATCGTGCCGTCGACGCCCACGATCGGCAGCGAGTCGACGAACGGCTGCGCCACCGGGCTCGCGTTCGCCGCTTGCAGCAGGTTCGCGAGCGAGAGCGCGCTCACGTGTTCTTCGCGCGAGAGGCCGCAGCCGTTGTCGAGCACGAGTTCGGGCATGTAGAGACCGCTCCTGCGCAAGAAGGCCTGGACGGCGCCCGCCGCCTTCGCGGGCGTGGCGGGCGGCTTGGCCTCGACGGCGCCGAGCGTGAGGAACAGGTTGCGCGCCATCACGTTGTTGCTGAACTTGTTGATGTCGCGAACCACGTCGGCGAGCGGCGGGCTTTGATGCACGGCGAGCAGCTTCGCGCGCGGCGGCACGACGCCTTCGCGCACCGCGCCGTTCGGGCCCGCGAAGAGGCTCGCGCCGCCTTGCTGCCAGAGCGCGAGAAAGCCGTCGGCGAAAAAGGTGCTGTGATCGACGGGCGCGGCCATGTTGAGCGTGCGCTCGCCGCAGCGCAGCGCGTAGCTGCCCTCGAAGCTCGCGCTGACCGCGCCGTTCGCTCCCGCCGCGACCTGCGGGCTCGGCAGCATGCCGCCGCACGCGCCGCCGCGCGCGTGCAACTGATTGTCGATCTGCCATTGCGCGACGGGCGGCACCACGTCGATCGCCACGCCGTCGCGCGAAGGCGAGAACGTGAACGACACCGACTTGAACGCGTACATCAGCGGGTCGGGGCCGACGTTGTAGGGCGCGCTGTCGTCGCCGTCGAACGAGGGCAGATCGCGCGTGGAAGCGTCGAACTCGCTCTTGTCGAGCACGAGCGCGCCGTCGATGCGCGCGATGCCCTGTGCGCGAATCTTCTGCACGAGGTCGATCAGTTCCTCGGGCACGAGCTTGGGGTCGCCCGTGCCCTTGATGTAGAGATTGCCGTGCAGGGTGCCGGCCGAATCCACTTCGCCGTCGGTGTAGGCGTAGGTTTTCCAGCGATAGTCGGCGCCCAGCATCGAGAGGCCGCTCCAGGTCGTGACGAGCTTCATCGTCGAGGCGGGCATCATCGGCTGACCGGCGTTGACGGCCACGCTCGGCTGGCGGTCGCCGACCTTTTCGATCACCACGCTGACCGAGGAAAGCGGCACGTGCGCGCGTTCGAGGCCCGCCATCACGGTGGGCGGCAACACGGTCGTCACGTTGACGGCGGGCACGCGCGCGCCTTCGGGCTGCGCGTAGGCGGCGGGCGCGGCGGCGAGGCCCGCGGCGAGCGCCGCGCAGGCGAGCGCGACGGCAAGCGGCTTCGGCGCGCGCGGCGCGGCAAGAGCGGGAATCCGGAACAGGGAGCGAAGACGTGACAGCGAAGCGGAGAGCATGAAATGCATTCGGGCGAGAGCGGGCAGTGCAGGGGCCGGGCACGGCGCGTCGCAGGGCGGACGCGCGCGGCGCGCGGACGATCGAAACATCGGTGAAGCAGGCTGAAGCGGAGTCGAGACCGGTCCAGGCCGACTTCAAACCGGGCTAAACGGGCTAAAGCCGATACCGCCGGAGGGTGCCGGCGGCGTAGCCGGGCGGCGCGTGCGATCCACCCGCCGCCGCAAAAGCGCCCATTGTAAAGACCTCGCGCGGCGCGCGCGCATCGCGGGCGAGGAAAATGGCGCGCTTACGCCACAATGACGCGGCGAACGCGGCAGATGAAGGGTGTTCGTCAGATAAACGCGGCGCGCGACAAGCCGTCGCGCGCGGCGCGAGGCGCTAGAATGCCCGCATCGTCCATTTCATTTTTGCGGGCCCGGCGCGCGCCGCCGGCCGGCTCCCTACGATGCGCATACTGCTAGTCGAAGATGACCGCATGATCGCCGAAGGCGTGCGCAAGGCGCTGCGCGGCGACGGCTTCGCGGTCGACTGGGTCGAAGACGGCGAAGCCGCGCTTTCGGCCGCGAGCGGCGAAAGCTACGACCTCATGCTGCTCGACCTCGGGCTGCCGCGCCGCGACGGCCTCGACGTGCTGCGCACCTTGCGCGCGCGCGGCGCGGCGCTGCCCGTGCTGATCCTCACCGCGCGCGACGCCGTGGCCGACCGCGTGAAAGGGCTCGACGCGGGCGCCGACGACTACCTCATCAAGCCGTTCGATCTCGACGAACTCGGCGCGCGCATGCGCGCGCTGATCCGCCGCCAGTCGGGCCGCAGCGACTCCACCATTCGCCACGGCGCGATCACGCTCGACCCGGCTTCGCATCAGGTCACTCAGGACGGCGCGCCCGTCGCGCTTTCGGCGCGCGAATTCGCACTGCTCGAAGCGCTGCTCGCGCGCCCCGGCGCCGTGCTGTCCAAAACCCAGCTCGAGGAGAAGATGTACGGCTGGGGCGAGGAAATCGGCAGCAACACCGTGGAGGTCTACATCCACGCGCTGCGCAAGAAGCTGGGCGCCGACCTGATCCGCAACGTGCGCGGCCTTGGCTACATGATCGCGAAGGACGCCTGATCCGCATGAAACGACGCATGAAATCACGACGCGCCGCATGAGTTCGATCCGACGACAACTGCTGTTCTGGCTGCTCGCGATCGTGGTCGCGGGCGTGGGGCTCGCGGGCTGGCTCATCTATCGCCAGGCGCTCGCCGAAGCCAACGAGCTGTTCGATTACCAGTTGCAGGAAATCGCCGAAGCGCTGCCCTCCGAGCCGTTCAACGAAATCCTCAGTTCGCGCGACACGGGCGACGAAGGCATCGTGCTGCAAATCTGGAATCGCAACGGCGTGCTCATGTACTACTCGCACCCGCGCGCGCCGCTCGCGCCGCGCGCGGAACTCGGCTTTTCGACGGAACGGACCGATCGCGGCGACTGGCGCGTGTACGGCGCGATCGTGGGCGACAACGTGGTGCAGCTCGCGCAGCCGGTTTCCGTGCGCAACCGGCTCGCGGCGAACGTCGCGCTGCGCACGCTCTGGCCGCTCATCGTGGTGCTGCCGTTTCTGGGCCTTGCCGTGTGGATGGTGGTGGGGCGCGGGCTCAAACCGCTCTCGCGCGTGGCGCGCGCGCTCGACACGCGCCATCCCGAGGCGCTCGATCCGCTGCCCGAGGAGCGCTTGCCGCGCGAGGTCACGCCGCTCGTGCATGCGTTGAACGCGCTGCTCGAACGTCTCGCGCAAGCGCTCGACATCCAAAAGGCCTTTGTCGCCGACGCCGCGCACGAACTGCGCACGCCGCTCGCGGCGGTGCAGATCCAGGCCCAACTGGTTGCGCGCGCAAGGGACGACGAAACGCGCCGCGAGGCGCTCGCCGACCTGCAAGCGGGCGTCACGCGCGCCACGCGTCTTGCCGAGCAACTGCTCGCGCTCGCGCGCTCCGAACCCGACGGCCACGCGCGCGCGCAAAGCGTCGATCTTCACGCGCTGCTCGACGATTGCGTGCTCAACCATGCGCCGCTCGCGCAGCAACGCGGCGTCGATCTCGGCATCGAGGAGAGCGTGGACGCGAGCGTGCATGGCGACGCCGACGCGTTGCGCGTGATGTTCAACAATCTGCTCGACAACGCCACGAAGTACACGCCCGCGGGCGGCCGCGTGGACGTGAGCCTCGCCGTCGACGAAGGCCATCCGTGCGTGCGGATCGCCGACAGCGGCCCCGGCATTCCGAAGGAAGAACGCGCGCGCGTGTTCGACCGTTTCTATCGCGTGGGCGCGGGCGCCAATCGCGCGCGCACCGACGTCGCGGGCACGGGCCTCGGGCTGGCCATCGTGCGGCGCATCGCCGACCAGCACGATGCCACGATATCGCTCGGCGACTCGCCTTCGGGCGGTTTGCTCGTCGACGTGCGTTTTTGATTGCGCTTTCGATTGCATTTTCGATCGCGTGCTCGATTGCGTTTTCGATCGCGTTTTCGGTCGCGCTGCCGGCACGCCGTTTTTGCCCGGCTACGCCGCTTCGAAGCGTTCGTCCGGACTCCGGCGCAATTCGCGCAAACCCCTGTCGCAAGGGCGTTTGCGCCTCCTAAACGCAATTCGCGTAATTAAGATTCCTTTAAGCGACAGCGCTTACGCTTCGGTACGTCGAGATCAGCATCGAAGCGCAAGGAGTCCGTAATGAATACCAAAGTCTTTACCCGCAGTGCCGTGGCCGTCGCCGTGGCGGTTGCCCTGTCGGCAGGCTATGTCGCCGGCAAGCGCGACGTGCCCGCGCCGCAGGTCATCACGCCCGCTCAGGCCGCGATGATGCCGGCCGAAGCGGCCGCCAAGACCGGCATTCCCGACTTCTCGGGCCTCGTCGAAACCTACGGGCCCGCGGTCGTCAACATCAGCGCGAAACACGTCGTGAAGCAGGCGGCGCTGCGCGGCGGCGGCGGCCCGCAACAGTTGCCGATCGATCCGCAGGACCCGTTCTACCAGTTCTTCAAGCACTTCTACGGCGCGCCCGGCATGGGCGGCGGCGACGGCGGCGGCCAGACCGACGCGCCGAGCACGAGCCTCGGCTCGGGCTTCATCGTGAGCAGCGACGGCTACATTCTCACCAACGCGCACGTCGTGGACGGCGCGAACGTCGTGACGGTCAAGCTCACCGACAAGCGCGAATTCAAGGCGAAGGTCGTGGGCGCCGACAAGCAATCGGACGTGGCCGTGCTCAAGATCGACGCGAGCAATCTGCCCACCGTGAAGATCGGCGACCCGCGCGCGAGCAAGGTCGGCCAGTGGGTCGTCGCGATCGGCTCGCCGTACGGCTTCGACAACACGGTGACCTCGGGCATCATCAGCGCGAAGTCGCGTTCGCTGCCCGACGAGAACTACACGCCGTTCATCCAGACCGACGTGCCGGTGAATCCGGGTAATTCGGGCGGCCCGCTTTTCAATCTGCAAGGCGAAGTGATCGGCATCAACTCGATGATCTATTCGCAGACGGGCGGCTTCCAGGGCCTTTCGTTCGCCATTCCGATCAACGAGGCGATCAAGGTCAAGGACGAACTCGTCAAGACCGGCCACGTGAGCCGCGGGCGCCTGGGCGTCGCGGTGCAGGGCATGAACCAGACGCTCGCCAACTCGTTCGGCATGGACAAGCCGCGCGGCGCGCTCGTGAGTTCCGTCGACGCCAACGGCCCGGCCGCGAAGGCGGGCCTGAAGCCCGGCGACGTGATTCTGGCCGTGAACGGCCAGGCCGTCGACGAATCGTCGGATCTGCCTTCGCTGATCGCGGGCATGAAGCCGGGCACGAAGGCCGACGTCCAGGTCTGGCGCGACAAGGGCACGAAGGACCTCGCGGCCACCATCGGCGCGCTTTCGGACAGCAAGGTCGCGTCGAACGACAGCCAGCAGTCGCAGATGCAAGGACGCCTTGGCGTGGCGGTGCGCCCGCTCACGCCCGACGAAAAGAGCAACAGCTCGCTCGATCACGGGCTGCTCGTCGAGCAGTCGGGAGGCGCCGCGGAGAACGCCGGCATTCAGCCCGGCGACGTGATCCTCGCCGTGAACGGCCGCCCCGTCACGAGCGCCGATCAGCTCAAGCAAATGATCGCGCAGGCTGGCAACAGCATCGCGCTCCTGATCCAGCGTGACGACGCGCAGATTTTCGTGCCCGTCGATCTCGGCTGATCCTTGCGGCCGCGAGTCCGGCTCCGTGCGCCGGCTCGCGGCACTCCGCAAGTTTGCCGTCCTTCGTTGTTCCACGCTGCCGCCGCGGGCCTCCGTCCCCGGCGGCAGCGCCGTTTTGGGCACAGGCTTTGCTGCATCGTTGGGCCGGAGTCAACCTCTAAGGAGTGATCGATGGAGAAGTCCCAACACGCGCGTCGCGCTCACTCGGCCGCCTTCGCAACGGTTCTCGCGGCCACCCTGGCGTTCGGCTACGCGGGCAATGCGGCGGCGCAGCAAGGCATGCCGCCGGGCGGCAACGCCGGCGCGGCCACCATGAAAGGCGCAACCGATAACGCCACGGTAGGCGGCTCGTCCACCGACGACACGAGCGCCGGCAACACCAACGGCGGCGGCATGCCGCAAGTGCAGCAGCAAGGCGACGTCTCGTTCGTCTCGGGCGGCGTGGGCCTCGACGAATCGAAGGCGCTGCAAAGCGCGGCGCACCGCTGGCCCCTCGCGCTGCGCTTCACGGGCCGCAAGGGCGAATTCCTTGCCGACGTCCATGTGCAGCTCACCGACTCGCACGGCTCGACCGTACTCGACACCACCTCGCGCGGGCCGTACATGCTCGTGAAGGTGCGCCCGGGCCGCTACACGGTGAACGTGAGCCACGCGGGCGTCGACAAGAAGAGCGCCGTGACGGTGGGCGCGAACGGCAGCGCGCGCGCTTCCTTCGTCTGGTAAGTTCGCCGGCCGATCGAAGCACGCCGAAAGGCGTTCGTGCGCGCGCCAACCGAAGGTGACGGGCGGTGACGCGTGCGCGCATCACCGCACACGCGTCCTGCATAAGATTCGCGCACGGCGCCGAACTTTGGCCGATAATGAAGCACGGGCCGGTCCGAAACAGCGTTCGCGAACGTTGCCGGCCGGCCCGTTCAAATTAGGGCGCGCGAATTCGGACGATCGTCCGGGAGACGCGCCTTCGTGCCGGCGCCGCACCGCCGGCGGGGCGTCGGGGCGCCCAGTCTGCCCATCATCAGGGAGCCGAGCATGGCGGTCGAACCGGATGCATCGCATCGCATCGACATCGTCGCGAACCGTCATCGCGTGCGCGTGATTCACGGCGGCATCACCGTCGCCGACACGCTCGCCGCGCTCACGCTTTCCGAAACCGGTTATCCCGACGTTTTCTATTTCCCGCGCGCCGACGTGAACATGGCGCGGCTCGAACGCTCCGCGAACGTTTCGCATTGTCCGCACAAAGGCGATGCCGCGTATTTCCATCTGCGTACCGAAGACGGGCGCGTCGAGGACGCTGCCTGGAGCTACGAAAAGCCGTTCGACACCGTGCGCGGCATCGAAGGCTATCTCGCGTTTTACGCCTCGCGCGTGGACCGCATCGATCAGACGTCCTGACCGGCCGGTCGAGCCACGGAGAGCCGCCATGGAACTGAACGATGCGTTGAGGATTCTGCTCGAACCGTCCGCCGTCTGGACCGCGTTGCAGGACACCGCGCTCGTGCGCGCGAGCATGGAGCACTGCGAGGCGTTCCGGCGCCTCGGCGCGGGCGAATACGCGATTACGCTTACCGTGCCGCTCGGCCCGTTGCGCGCGCGTTACGAAGTGCGCGCTCACATTGCCAGCGACGTCGCCCAGGTGCCGCTCACGCCGCGCCGCGTATTGAGCTTTCGCGCGCGCGCCGACGGCATCGGCTCGCTGCGCGGCCAGATCGACGTGGCGCTGCGCCCCGACGCGAACGGCGTCGAGCCGGCGGCGCCGGGCACGCGCATCGACTATTCGGTGTGGGCGACGACGAGCGGGCCGCTTGCCGAACTTCCCGCGCGCCAGATCGAGAAAGCGCTGCACGATCTCGCCGACGACTTTTTCACCGAGTTCTGCGCCACCGTCGCGGCCAAGCACGGCCAGGCGCCCAACCGTGCGGCGGGCCGCGAGACGCGCCGTCAGCATGTATTTTTGCGGCCGTTCCCGCTTTCGGGGCTGGCGCGCCGCGCGCATCTGCTGCCGCATCAAGGCGGCGGCACGATCTCGGGGCGTGCCGCGAGCACGCTGCATCCCGAACCCGCGCCGCATGCCATGCCGAACTGGGTGTGGGCCGCGATGATCGTGTTCGTCGCGCTGCTGCTCTACGTAGCGCGCTGGTTCACTGCGAGTTAGTTAGCGCTCGCTTACTCCCAAACCGTGGCTTTCTGCCGGACACGAACGCGGCGCAACCCGCGAGCATTCGGCGGTTGAACCGCGCGCGCCGCCGCGCCACAATCCCGCATCCTTTTTTCGATTTCTTATCCTCTTGACTGGAGACTTCGCCATGTCCGCGAATCCGCGCCGCGCGCTCGTCGTGATCGACGTGCAAAACGAATATGTGAGCGGCGAGCTGCCGATCGAATTTCCGCCCGTCGAAACGTCGCTTGCCAATATCGGCCGGGCGATGGACGCCGCGCGCGCGGCGGGCGTACCCGTCGTCGTCGTGCAGAATTTCGCGCCGGCCGGCTCGCCGCTGTTCGCGCGCGGCAGCGCGGGCGCGCAACTGCACGAGGCGGTCGCCTCGCGCGAACACGATCATTACGTCGAAAAGGCGCTGCCGAGCGCGTTCGCGGGCACCGATCTAGCCGCGTGGCTGGCAGCGCACGGCATCGACACGCTGACGATCGCCGGCTACATGACGCACAACTGCGACGCGTCGACGGTATTCGAGGCGACGCATGCCGGGCTTGCCGTGGAATTTCTCGCCGATGCGACTGGCTCGGTGCCGTATGCGAACGAGGCGGGCGCGGCGAGCGCCGAGGAAATCCATCGCGCGTTCAGCGTGGTGATGCACACGCGTTTCGCGGCCGTCGTCAGCACCGAGGCGTGGCTGGCGGCGGTGAAGGCGAACGCGCCGCTCGCGCGCGACAACATCTACGCGTCGAACCAGCGGGCGCGCAAGGGTTGAGCGGGGATTCGGCGGGCAGGGCGCCTTAATGCTCGCTCAGGCGCACTAATGCTCACTAACGCGCACTAAGGCGCACTAAGGCGCATCAAGGCGCATCAAGGCGCATCAAGGCGCATCAAGGCGCATCAAGGCGCATCAAGGCGCATCAAGGCGCATCAAGGCGCATCGGGCGCACCAAGGCGCATCAAGGCGCATCAAGGCGCGCCGCGCCGGCCAATCGCGCCGCGCTCGAAAACGTCGACGAGAAAAGCCCGCGCCGACCGCGCGGTCAAGCCGCCCCGGCCGCCCTCGATGCGCCGAGCCGCAGCGAAGGGCTCAGGCGCAGCGCGTCGAGCATCGCGGCGACGTGGAGTTCGGCGTTGCTCGCGATGTCGAACACGTCGGGCAGCGCCGCCATGTCGCGCAGCGCGCCCGTGATGAACGAATGCAGCACGCGCGAGGCGCGCACCGCGTCGAGATCGGCGGGAAGCTGATTTTTTGAAATGGCGTTGCGCAGCCCTTGCTCGATGCCCGCCAGCCCTTCGCGCATGTTGGTTTGATGGCGCTCCATCACCGGGCCCATCTCCTCGACGAATTCGCACTTCAGAAACAGGATCTCGAACACGCGGCGGCGCTGCACGTCAGTGGCCGTGTTGCGCAGGCAGAGGATGCAGAGATCGCGGATGCGGCCCAGCGGATCGGGCTCGCCGGGATCGGTGGAGGCGATTTTCAGCTCGTCGAGCGGCAGCAGCACACGGTCGAACATGGCCGTGAACAGGTCGCCCTTGTTTTCGAAATGCCAGTAGATCGCGCCGCGCGTGACGCCCGCGGCCTGCGCGATGTCGGCCAGCGAGGAGCGCGACACGCCCTTTTCGTAAAAGACGTGTTCGGCGGCATCGAGGATGCGATTGCGCGTCTCCAGCGCTTCCTCTTTCGTGCGTCGTGCCATGGGCGAAGTAATGTATTGCGTCGGTTTGTCGGCCGAAAGATTATTTCAGGGTGCGAACCGTAATGTATTGATTTGTAATATAGATGTGATGCGTAAATCGCACCGGACAGAGGGTCCGCGCAGCTTGCATCGTTCTTTTACATTCATTCGCGAATGTATCTATAATAGCACCCCACCACCTGGGTGCCCCAAGTGGTGATGTCCGGTTAATATCCGTCACTGGCCAAGCGGTCGTAGAAACCCCAATGCGCGACGCTACTCGCGGTGGCGCGCAGCAGTCGCGCCGGGACGGATCGCTCATGACCGGAATCGCGCCTTTCTAACAAGAAGTACCGGGCTTATCCGTCAGGTATTTGCCAGATGCTGGCGTGCGTCGCCGTCCTCCTCGTTGCAGGACGCCGCACGCTTTTATTGTCAGTTATAGACAGAGGTCGCTCCATGCGCGTCGAACGGGTTCCATTCCGCCTAATCAGTGTCGCGACGGCTGCCATCGCGCTTGCCGCGTGCGGTGAAAAGCAGTCGGCGCCGCCGCCGCAAACGCCCCAAGTGGGGATCGTTACCGTCCAGCCGACCAGCGTGCCGGTTGTTTCCGAACTGCCGGGCCGCACCAACGCCTTCCTCGTCGCGCAAGTGCGCGCACGGGTCGACGGCATCGTGCTGCGCCGCGAATTCACCGAAGGCTCGCAAGTGAAGGCGGGCCAGCGGCTTTACAAGATCGACCCGGCTCCGTATATCGCGTCGTTGAACAACGCCAAGGCAACGCTCGCGAAGGCGCAGGCGAACCTCGTCACGCAGAACGCGCTCGTCGCGCGCTACAAGGTGCTCGTCGCGGCGAACGCGGTCAGCAAGCAGGACTACGACAACGCCGTTTCGGCGCAAGGCCAGGCCGCCGCCGACGTCGCGGCAGGCAAGGCTGCCGTCGACACCGCGCAGATCAACCTCGGTTACACGGACGTCGTCTCGCCCGTGTCGGGCCAGGTCGGCATCTCGCAGGTCACGCCGGGCGCCTACGTGCAGGCGAGCGCGGCCACGCTCATGTCCACCGTGCAGCAGCTCGACCCGATGTACGTCGACCTCACGCAATCGAGCCTCGACGGCCTGAAGCTGCGCCGCGAAATCCAGGAAGGGCGTCTCCAGACCAACGGCCCGAACGCCGCCAAGGTCACGCTCATTCTGGAAGACGGCCGCTCGTACACGCAGCCGGGCAAGCTCCAGTTCTCCGACGTCACGGTCGACCAGACCACGGGCTCGGTCACGGTTCGCGCGCTGTTCCCGAACCCCGACCGCGTGCTGCTGCCGGGCATGTTCGTGCGCGCGCGCATCGAGGAAGGCACCAACGACCACGCGTTCCTCGTGCCGCAAGTGGGCGTCCAGCACGACCAGAAGGGCCAGGCCACGGTGATGGTCGTCAACAAGGACAACAAGGTGGAGCTGCATCCGATCGTCACGTCGGGCTCGCAGGGTCAGGACTGGATCGTGGAGAGCGGCATCAACGCGGGCGACCGCGTGATCGTGCAGGGCACGGAAAAGGTCAAGCCGGGCGCCGAAGTCAAGGCGATCGACGCGCAACTGCCGCCGCCGCCGCCGCCGGGTTCGCCTTCGGCCGACGAGGCCACCGCTTCGGGCTACGCGAATGCGTCGGGCGCCGCTTCGGGCGCCTCGGCTGCCTCGGGCGCGGCATCGGCCGCACCCGCCGCCTCCGCGGCGCAATAAACGGGAGCGTGCTTCATGGCAAAGTTCTTTATCGACCGCCCGATTTTCGCGTGGGTGGTCGCCATCATCCTGATGCTGGCCGGTATAGCGTCGGTGTTCACGCTGCCGGTCGCGCAGTATCCGACCATCGCGCCGCCGTCCATCCAGATCAGCGCGACCTACCCGGGCGCCTCGGCGAAAACGGTGGAAAACACCGTCACGCAGGTGATCGAGCAGCAGATGAGCGGTCTCGACCACCTGCTGTATCTTTCGTCCACCAGTGACGACTCGGGCACGGCCACGATCACGCTGACGTTCGCCGCCGGCACCAATGCGGACATCGCGCAGGTGCAGGTGCAGAACAAGCTTCAGCTCGCCACGCCTATTCTGCCGCAGGTCGTGCAGCAGCTCGGCATCAAGGTCACGAAGTCCAGCAACAGCTTCCTGCTGGTGATGGCGTTCGTGTCCGAAGACGGCAGCATGACGAAGTACGACCTCGCGAACTACGTGGCGTCGAACGTGGAAGACCCGGTCAGCCGTATCGACGGCGTGGGCACGGTCACGCTGTTCGGCTCGCAGTACGCGATGCGCGTCTGGCTCGATCCGAACAAGCTCACGAACTACAGTCTCACGCCATCCGACGTCACGGCGGCCATCACGGCGCAGAACGTGCAGATCGCGGGCGGCCAGCTCGGCGGCACGCCGTCGGTCGCGGGGCAGTCGTTCCAGGCGACCATCACGGAATCGACGCTGCTGCATACGCCCGACGACTTCGGCAACATCCTGCTGAAGGTGAATCAGGACGGCTCGCAGGTGCGCCTGAAGGACGTGGCGCGCATCAGCCTCGGCGGCGAAAACTACAACTTCGACACGAAGTACAACGGCGCGCCCACGGCGGGTCTGGGCATTCAGCTCGCGACCGGCGCGAACGCGCTGCAAACCGCGAAGCTCGTGCGCCAGAAGATCGACGACCTCTCGAAGTACTTCCCGCACGGTCTCGTCGTGAAGTACCCGTACGACACCACGCCGTTCGTGCGTCTGTCGATCGAGGAAGTGATCAAGACGCTGCTCGAAGGCATCGTGCTCGTGTTCCTCGTGATGTACCTGTTCCTTCAGAACCTGCGCGCGACGCTGATCCCGACGATCGCGGTGCCGGTGGTGCTGCTGGGCACGTTCGCGATCATGGCGGCGGTGGGCTTCTCCATCAATACGCTCTCCATGTTCGGTCTCGTGCTCGCCATCGGCCTGCTGGTGGACGACGCCATCGTGGTGGTGGAGAACGTCGAGCGGGTGATGGCGGAGGAAGGGCTGGGGCCGAAGGAAGCCACCCGCAAGGCAATGGGCCAGATCACCGGCGCGCTGGTGGGCGTGGCGCTCGTGCTCTCCGCCGTGTTCGTGCCGGTGGCGTTCTCGGGCGGTTCGGTGGGCGCCATCTATCGCCAGTTCTCGCTCACGATCGTGGCGGCGATGG
The DNA here is from genome assembly GCF_905220235.1 of Paraburkholderia sp. J41. Lineage (NCBI taxonomy): Bacteria > Pseudomonadati > Pseudomonadota > Betaproteobacteria > Burkholderiales > Burkholderiaceae > Paraburkholderia > Paraburkholderia sp. J41. Next base: position 47,012 of record NZ_CAJMZE010000027.1, read on the forward strand.
TGCTGTCCGTGCTCGTCGCGCTGATTCTCACGCCGGCGCTCTGTGCGACCATCCTCAAGCCCATCCCGCAGGGCCATCACGAAGAGAAGAAGGGTTTCTTCGGCTGGTTCAACCGTACGTTCGAAAAGAGCCGCGACAAGTACCACAGCGGCGTCTATCACGTCATCAAGCGCTCGGGCCGCTGGCTCATCATCTATCTCGCGGTGATCGTCGCGGTCGGCCTGCTGTTCGTGCGCCTGCCGAAGTCGTTCCTGCCCGACGAGGACCAGGGCACGATGTTCGTGATCGTGCAGACGCCTTCGGGCTCGACGCAGGAAACCACGGCGCGCACGCTGGCCAACATCCAGAACTATCTGCTCAACGACGAGAAGTCGATCGTCGAGTCGACGTTCACGGTGAACGGCTTCAGCTTCGCGGGCCGCGGCCAGAACTCGGGTCTCGTGTTCGTGCGGATGAAGGACTACAAGGAGCGCCAGCACGCCGACCAGAAGGTGCAGGCGCTGGTGCGCCGCATGTTCGGCCGTTACGCGGGCTACAAGGACGCGATGGTGATTCCGGTGAATCCGCCGTCGATTCCCGAACTGGGCACGGCGTCGGGCTTCGACTTCGAACTCCAGGATCGCGGCGGCGTCGGCCACGACAAGCTCATGGATGCGCGCAACATGCTGCTCGGCATGGCGGCGAAGGACCCGAGCCTCGCGCTGGTGCGCCCGAACGGCCTGAACGACACGCCGCAGTACCAGATCGACATCGACCGCGAGAAGGCCGAAGCGCTCGGCGTGACGGCGGCGGCGGTGGACCAGACCTTCTCGATCGCGTGGGCGTCGTCGTACGTGAACAACTTCCTCGACGTCGACGGCCGGATCAAGAAGGTGTACGTGATGGCCGACGCGCCGTTCCGCATGACGCCCAACGACCTGAACGTCTGGTACGTGCGCAACGGCGCGGGCGGGATGGTGCCGTTCGGCTCGTTCGCGACCGGCCACTGGACCTACGGTTCGCCGAAGCTCGAGCGTTACAACGGCATCTCGGCGGTGGAAATCCAGGGTCAGGCCGGCGAAGGCAAGTCGACCGGCCAGGCGATGACGGCCATGGAAGCGATCGCGGCGAAGCTGCCCGCGGGGATCGGCTACGAGTGGACCGGCCTGTCGTTCCAGGAACGCCAGTCGGGCTCGCAGGCGCCTATCCTCTACGGCATCTCGATCCTCGTCGTGTTCCTGTGTCTCGCGGCGCTGTACGAAAGCTGGTCGATTCCGTTCGCGGTCATCATGGTGGTGCCGCTCGGCGTGCTCGGCGCGCTGCTGGCGGTCACCTTGCGCGGCCTCGAAAACGACGTGTTCTTCCAGGTGGGGCTGTTGACCACCGTGGGCCTGTCGGCGAAGAACGCGATCCTGATCGTGGAATTCGCGCGCGACCTCCAGGCGGAAGGCAAGATGGGACCGGTCGAGGCGGCGCTCGAAGCCTCGCGTCTGCGGCTGCGCCCGATCCTGATGACGTCGATGGCGTTCATTCTCGGCGTGCTGCCGCTCGCGATCTCGAACGGCGCGGGCTCGGCCAGCCAGCACGCGATCGGCACGGGCGTGATCGGCGGCATGGTTACGGCAACCTTCCTCGCGATCTTCATGATCCCGATGTTCTTCGTGGTGATTCGCGCGAAGTTCGCCGGCGAGAAGGAGAACCCGGACGTCGCGCTTCAGCATTACGAAGAGCACCACGCGCACGACCACGACGACGACCACACGCCGAACGGCGGTGCGGGCGGCAACGACGGCGGCAACAATGGTGGCAACAACCGCGGCCCGGGCAACGAAGGACACTGAGATGCATAAACTATCCGTAATTGCGGCGGCCACCGCGCTCCTCGCGGGTTGCACGATGGCGCCGTGGTATCACCGGCCCGAGGCGCCGGTTTCGCAGACGTTCCCGCAAGGCGGCGTCTACGACGCGCAGCCGGGCGCCACGTCCAACCCCGGCCAGACCGGCGCGAGCGACGCGATGGAAGCCGGCGCGCCCAACGGCGCCGAGCAGAACGCGCGCAGCGCCAACAACGCCCCGGCCACCGACATCGGCTGGCGCGACTTCTTCGTCGATCCGCGCTTGCAGCAGCTCGTCGAGATCGCGCTGAAGAACAACCGCGACCTGCGCGTGTCGGTGCTGAACGTGGAGGCGGCGCGCGCGCAGTATCAGATCACGCGCGCCGACCTGTTCCCGACCATCGACGGCGTGGGCACGGACTCGCGCTCGCGCGTGCCGAGGGCGTTGCAGACGGCGCCCGAGAACCCGTACAGCGTGTACAACGTGGGCTTGCAGGCGTCGTGGGAAATCGACTTCTGGGGTCGCGTGCGCAGCCTGAAGGATCAGGCGCTCGCGCAGTATCTGTCGACGGCGCAGGCGCGCAAGGCCGCGGAAATCACGCTGGTCTCGCAAGTCGCCGACCAGTATCTGACGATGCTCTCCGACGACGATCTGCTGAAGGTCACGCAGGACACGCTCAAGACGGCGCAGGAGTCGTATCGCATCACCAAGGCGCAGTTCGACAACGGCACCGGCACCGAACTCGATCTGCGCCAGGCGCAGACCGTGGTCGAAACGGCGCAGGCCAACTTGCAGGCGCAACTGCGCGCCCGCGCGCAGGCCGAGAACGCGCTCGTGCTGCTGATCGGCGAGCCGCTGCCGGCCGACCTGCCGCAAGGCTTGCCGCTCGACGGTCAGAACCTGCTCTCGGACGTTCCGGCGGGCTTGCCTTCGGACCTGCTCACGCGTCGTCCCGACATCATGGAAGCCGAGGAAAGCCTGCTTGCGGCCAACGCCAATATCGGCGCGGCGCGGGCGGCGTTCTTCCCGAAGATCTCGCTCACGGCGGCGTTCGGCACCGAAAGCCTTTCGCTCGGCGGTCTCTTCAAGGCGGGCACGGCGGCGTGGAGTTTCGTGCCGCAGATTTCGCTGCCGATTTTCGCCGGCGGCTCGAACATCGCGAACCTGGAACTCGCGAACGTCGAGAAGCGCATCGAAATCGCGAGCTACGAAAAGGCGATCCAGTCGGCGTTCCGCGAAGTGGCCGACGGGCTCGCCGCGCGCGGCACCTACGATCAGCAGATCCTGGCGCTCGAGCGCAGCACCTTCGCGAACCAGCGTGGCCTCGATCTTTCGGAGCTGCGCTACAAGAACGGCGTGGACAGCTATCTGCCCGTGCTGACGGCGCAAACGAACCTGTATTCGGCGCAGCAGTCGCTCATCACGGCGCGTCTCGCGCGGCTCACCAATCTCGTCGATCTGTATCGCGCGCTGGGCGGCGGCTGGATCGAGCACGCGGGCGAAACGCCGCGTCCGGCCGATGCGCCGGTCGATTACGGCGCGGCCAGCGCGCCGGCGGCGGCTTCGGCGGCCACGGCGGGGTAGCGGGAGCGGGCAGGCTTGCGTATCGCGCTGTCCGGCGATATGCCGATACGAAAACGCCACGGGGAACCGTGGCGTTTTTTATTGGGCCGGCGCGCCGCGCGAACGAAGCGGACGAAGCGAACGAAGCAGCAGGCAACCAGGCGAGCAAAAAAAACGCCACGGTTTCCCGTGGCGCCAAACCAGCAAAAGACCCCGGCCCCGCGCCAACGCGCCGTAGCCGGGAACCTCTCGCGTCAACTCAGTGCGCCGCCGTGCGCGGCATTTCATGGCCCGTGTCCGACGGCTGCGCGCTGTCGTGCGCGGGGTCGAGATCGTGGCCGGCGCGGCGAATCGCGCGCTCGGCGGCGCGCTCGCTGCGTGCGCCGTTGAAGATCAGGTTCAGCACCACCGCCGAAACCGAAGCCAGCAGAATTCCGCTGTGCAGCAGCGGTGAAAGCGCGGGCGGCAGCTTCGCGAAGAAGTGCGGCGAGACGACCGGCACGAGCCCGAAGCCCACGCTCACGGCCACGATGAACAGGTTGTGCTGGTTCTTCACGAAGTCCACGCGCGAGAGCACCTTGATGCCGTTCGCGGCCACCATGCCGAACATCACGATGCCCGCGCCGCCCAGCACGAACGCGGGCACCGAGGCGACCATCTGCGCCATTTTCGGAAAGAGGCCGAGCAGCACGAGAATCACGCCGCCCATCGCGCACACGTAGCGGCTCTTTACGCCCGTCACGCCGATCAAGCCCACGTTCTGCGAAAACGACGTATGCGGAAACGAGTTGAAGATGCCGCCGATCATCGTGCCCAGGCCGTCCACCCGCAGGCCGCGCACGAGCGTCGCCTGATCGACGGGGCGCTCGACCATGTCGCCCACGGCGAGGAACATGCCCGTCGATTCGATGAAGGTCACGAACATCACGATCACCATCGTCGCGATCGGCAAAATGTGGAACCTCGGCATGCCGAAGTGAAACGGCATCACGAAGCCGACCCACGGCGCGCTCGCCATGCCGGCGAGGTTCACGCGGCCGAGCGCGAGCGCGATGGCGAAACCCGCGACAATGCCGAGCAGCACCGAGATGTTGGCGACGAAGCCGCGCCCGAACTTGTTGATGAGCAGGATCAGCATCAGCACCATCAGCGAAAGGCCGAGGTAGACGGGGTTGCCGTACTCGGGGTTGCCCACGCCGCCCGCCGCCCAGTTGATGCCCACTTCCATGAGCGACAAACCGATCACGGCGATCACCGTGCCCACCACCACGGGCGGGAAAAAGCGCAGCAGCTTGCCGATCATCGGCGAAATGAGAATGCCGATGGCGCCCGCCGCGATCGTCGAGCCGAAGATGTCGAGAATGCCGAGCGCCGGATTCGTGCCGATGGCGATCATCGGGCCGACCGAGGCGAACGTGCAGCCCATGATGACGGGCAGCCGAATGCCGAAGATCCACAGGCCGAGCGTCTGGATGAGCGTGGCGATGCCGCACGCGAACAGGTCGGCGCTGATGAGGAAGGCGACTTGATCCTTGGGCAGCCCGATCGCGCCGCCGATGATGAGCGGCACGGCCACCGCGCCCGCGTACATCACGAGCACGTGCTGGATGCCGAGCGTGAGCAACTGACCGAACGGCAGCCGCTCGTCGCAGGGGTGGACCTGGCTTGCGCGCGTCTGGTCCTTGATGCCCTTGGCTTGCATGTCGTCTCTCTCCGTCTCTGTTGGAATATGCCTCCAAGGTATGCGGCAGAAAAAGCGCCAACAAGACCGCTGGGGACTATTCCGTGCTTTCCGGCGACGATATGCGCGCGCGGGGAAATGGCCTCGCCGACGAGGGGCGGACCGCGCACGGCCGCAGCGAAAAGCCGCTTATCGGCGCTGAGGCGGCGGCTGCGGGCCTCGCGCGCGGTTCCGGTGCCCGCACGCGGCGCGCGGCGGCGGACGCGGCGCATGGCGGCGCCGTTATGATCTGTATTCGCCGCGCGCCATGTGAGCCGTTTTGCATGTCGGGCGAGCGCGGCGGGTTAACCCGCGAACCGGCGCGGACCGCGCGGGGATTCGCGGCGAATTCGCTGCGGTTTTGACGGCGGAGCGACGCCGGGATCGCGCGGGATTTGCGGCGGATTCGCGACAAAATCGTATTGAGGCCGCAGCGAGTCCCCGGGCGAAATCGCTGCAAATCCGCAGCCCGATTGCGGCGGATTTGCAGCCAAACCGCAGCCGATTCGCAACCAATCCGCAGCCGATTCGTGGCGGAGTTCGTAGCCGATTTGCGGCGGATTTGCAGCCGATCCGCAGCCGATTCGCGGCTGCGATCGCAGGGTCATCGCGGCCGATCCGCATCGGCATCGCGACGAAATGGCGGAGCGGCATCGCAAAGCCGATGCAACCAAAAGCACCGCGGGCGCGGGTTCTCCGCTCGCTTTCCCGCGTCGTCTCGGGCGTCGTCCCGCCGCGCGCCGGTATCATGAGCGCACTTTTTCCCGCCGTTTTTCTCCCGCTTCTCACCACGCTGTTTTTTCGACATTTATGAGCCACTCGCACACGCGTTTTCTCGGCATTGATCTCGGCACCGGTTCGCTCAAGCTCGCTATCGTCGACGGCGACGGCAACGAGCGCGCCGCCGCAAGCGTCGCCTACGCGCTGGAGACGCCGCAGTCCGGCTGGGCCGAAATCGACGTCGAACGCTGGTGGGAGGCGCTCGTGCAGACCTGCGCGCGGTTGCCCGAGGCCGAACGCGCGGCGGTGCGCGCGATTGGCTTTTCCGGGCAGATGCACGGCGTCGTGCTGACCGACGAAGCGGGCCGCGCCTTGCGCCGCGCCATGCTCTGGCCCGACACGCGCGCGCAAGCGCTGCTCGACGCTTGGCCCGACGAAGCGGCGCACGCGCAGCCCAACCCCGTCGCGCCCGGCATGGCAGGGCCGCTGCTGCGCTGGGTCGCGCGTCACGAGCCGGAAGTCGCGCAGGCCGCGCGCTGGGCCTTGCAGCCGAAGGACTGGCTGCGCGTCGCGCTCGGCGGAACGGTGGCCGCCGATCCCTCCGACGCGTGCGCGACCGCGCTCGCCGCGCCCGACGGCGCATGGGACTTCGCGCTGATCGAGCGCCTGGGCTTGCCGGCTCGCTGGTTCGCGCCGCTCGCGGCGTCGGGCGAGGCGTGCGGCGCGTTGAGCGACGCGGCCGCGCGCGCGCTCGGCCTGCCGGCCGGCATCGTGCTCGCCACCGGCGCGGGCGACACGCCGTGCGCCGTGCTGGGCAGCGGCCTCGCGGAACACGGCGACGCGCTGCTCACCACGGGCACGGGCGGACAGATCGTCGTCACGTCGCGCGTCGAGCCGCCCGCGCGGCGCGGCCTGCATCGTTACCGGTCGGCCACGGGCGGCTGGTATGCGATGGCGGCGATGCAGAACGTGGGCGTGGCGCTCGAAGCGGTGCGCGGCTGGCTCGCCTACGACTGGCCGCAGGCTTACGCGGAATCGTTCGCCGCCGCGCCTTCCGCGACGCTCGCGTTTCTGCCGTATCTGAGCGGCGAGCGTTCGCCGTGGCTCGATCCGGCGGCGCGCGGCGGCTGGCTCGGCGCGGCGCTCGGCGACACGCGCGGCACGCTGATGCGCGCGGCGTTCGAAGGCGTGGCGTTCGCGCTGCGCGCGGGCCTCGACGCGCTGCGCGAGGCCGGCGAGGACCACGCGGGCGCGCCAGCGAGCGCAACACCGGCCGCAGCACCGGCCGCAACACCGGCCGCAAAACCGCCCGCCGATGCGGGCGCGCGCAATGCGCACCTCGTGCCGATGCTCAAGCTCGCGGGAGGCGGTTCCGTCGATGCGCGCTGGCGCCAGTTGCTCGCCGACGCGCTCGACGCCGACCTGCACGCGATCGACTGCCCGAACGCGGCCGCGCGCGGCGCGGCGATGCTGGGCGGTCTCGCGTGCGGCCACTGGCGCCCCGGCGACCTCGCGGCGCTCGCGCCCACGGCAACGCGGGTGGCCTCGCCGCGCGGCGACGCGGAGCTGGCGCGCCGCTACGCGCGCTTCATCGACCTGTATGGCCGCGTGCGGACGTGGTTCGCCTGACACGCTGCGCGCGGCCGTGTTCGCCAAGGCGAGCGTACGGCTGCCGCGCACACGGCGGTTGCTTCGCGCGCGGTCGGCGCGGTCGACATCGAAGGCCCGCGCACGCGCAGTTCGACGCGCTTCGCGCCGTCATGCTTTACTAGCGGTTTTTCCTGCGCGTCCTGCGCGTATTCAACGAGGCACGCCATGCTTGAACTTATCGAGGAGCACGCCTGTTATGGCGGTGTGCAGCGCATCTACCGGCACGCGTCGTCGGCGATCGGCTTGCCGATGCGCTTTTCCGTGTACCTGCCGCCGCAGGCACTGAACCAGGCGTCGACGAGCGCCGCGCCGACGGTCCCCGCGCTGTTCTATCTCGCGGGCCTGACCTGCACCGAGGAAACCTTCCCGATCAAGGCGGGCGCGCAGCGCTTCGCCGCGCAGCACGGCATCGCGCTGATCGCTCCCGACACCAGCCCGCGCGGCGCGAACGTGCCCGGCGAAACCGATGCGTGGGACTTCGGCGTGGGCGCGGGTTTTTATGTCGATGCCACCCAGGAGCCGTGGTCGAAGCATTGGCGCATGTACACCTACGTGCGCGACGAATTGCGCGAAACGGTGCTGCGCGAATTGCCCATCGACGGCGAAAGGCTCGGCATTTTCGGGCATTCGATGGGCGGTCACGGCGCGCTCGTGCTGGCGCTGCGCAATCCGCGGATTTATCGCTCGGTGTCGGCGTTCGCGCCCATTGCCGCGCCCACGCGCTGCCCGTGGGGCGAGAAGGCGTTCTCGGGCTATCTCGGCGACGACCGCGAAGCGTGGAAGCAATACGACGCGAGCGAACTCGTGGCGAAGGCGTCGCACAAGTTCGCGCAAGGCCTGCTCGTCGATCAGGGTCTCGCCGATACGTTCCTCGAGAATCAACTGAACCCGGACGTGTTCGAAGCCGCCTGCAAGGCCGCGGGCCAGCCGCTCACGCTGCGCCGCCACGCAGGCTACGACCACGGCTACTTCTTCATCCAGAGCTTTATCGAGGACCATCTCGCGCATCATGCGCGCGCGCTGTGCAACTGAATTCTCGCGTCGAGCGGGCGGCATGAAAAAAGGCGTTGCACCGCGAGGGGCAACGCCTTTTTCGCCGGCGCGCATCGCACCGGCCAGGACGGCGAAACACGGCGGCGAACCTACGTCTGACGCCGCCCGAGCAGGCTCGCGCCGTACACGAGCGCGGCGAGCGCCGTGATCCAGAAGCTCGTCGGCCAGTCGGTGTAGAACGCGAGCGTCACGCCCAGCCACGCCTGCGCGAGCGCGAGCAGCGCGGCGAGCACGAGGCCGGCGGAAAGCCGCGTGGTGAGGTTTTGCGCGGCGGCCGCGGGGCCCACCATCAGCGTGAACACGAGCAGCACGCCCACGATCTGCGTGCAGGCGGCCACGGCGAGCGCGGCGATGGCGAGAAACAGCATCGACACGAGACGCAGCGAGACGCCTTTCGCCTCGGCCAGTTCCGGCTGGAGCGAGGCGAACAGGAGCGGCCGCATGATCGCCGCGAGCGCCGCGAGGCTTGCCGCGGCGAGCGCCGCGAGCACGCCGAGCGTGTCGTGGTTCACGCCGAGCACGTTGCCGAACAGCAGCGCCGTGACTTGCGTGGCATACGAGGTGAAGAAGTGCAGGAACAGGAGGCCGAAGCCGAGCGCGAGCGAGAGAATCACGCCGATGGCGACGTCGCGGCCCGCGAGCTTTTCGCCGAGCGCGCCCATCGCCACGCCCGCGGCGAGCGTGAAGCCGACCATGCCCCAGATCGGCGAGACGCCCAGCAGCACGGCGCCCGTCGCGCCCGTGAAGCCCACGTGCGAGAGCGCATGGCCCGCGAAGGTCTGGCCGCGCATCACGAGAAAGTAGCCCACCACGCCCGCGAGCACCGCGACGATGCCCGACGCCGCGAAGGCGTTCACCATGAAATCGTAGTCAAACATCGTGCGTGTGGCCGTGTGCGTTGTTGTCGTTGCCGTGGCGGTGGCCGTGCGAATTACCGTGCGAGTGGCCGTGACCATGATCGTGCGCATGGTCGTGCTCGTGTTCGTGATCGTGCTTTTCCACTTCCACGTCGCCCGACATCACGAAAATGCGGCCCTTCATGCGCATCACCTCGATCGGCGAACCGTAGAGCCGCGAGAGCACGGGCGCGGTGATGACTTCGTCGACGCTGCCGAGCGCCGCCACGCCGTTGCCGAGATACAGCACGCGGTCGAGCGCGTTGAGGAGCGGATTGAGTTCGTGCGCCGAAAACAGCACGGCGATGCCGAGTTCGCGCTGCACGCGCCGCACGAGTTCGACCACGCCGCGCTGATGATGCGGGTCGAGGCTGATGAGCGGCTCGTCGAGCAGCAGCAGCCTGGGTTCGCCGAGCAGGCATTGCGCGAGCAACAGGCGCTGGCGCTCGCCGCCGGAAAGCTCGGAAAGCGGCCGGTCGGCGAGCGCGCTCGCGCCCACCAGATCGAGCACGCGCGCGACGTCGGCGCGCGTGGCGGCGTCGGCGCGGGGCAGGCCCCAGCGGTGGCCGTCCGCGGCCATCGCCACGAAATCGCGCCCGCGCACGCGGCGGCTCGCGAGCGCGGTGCGCGTTTGCGGCATGTAGCCGATCTTCGCGTTGCCGCGCGCCACCGGCTCGCCCAGCACGCGAATCGCGCCGCGCGAGGCCGGCACGAGGCCGAGAATGGCGCGCATCAACGTGGTCTTGCCCGCGCCGTTAGGCCCGAGCACGCCGATGAATTCGCCCTGGTTCACGGCGAAATTCGCCTCGCGCAGGATCGTGCGTTCGCCGAGTTCCAGCGTGACGCCCGCGACCGTGAGCACGGGCGTCGCCGCGCGATGCGCCGTGCGGGGGGCGCCGCCGCCGGCCGCATCGGCGGGCGAGGGACCGGCCGCTGTCATGACTGCTTTCCTTGCTTCAATTCGATCTCGTTAGGGTTGCCGTTCAGCGCGCTCGATGCACGATCCAATGTGACGACTCAATGCGACGACTCAATGCGCGCTCAGCGCGAGCGCCTTGTCGAGCGCGTCGAGCTGCGCGAGCATCCACTGCTGGAAGTTCGTGCCGGCCGGTTCCGTTTCCGTCACGCTCATCGAAGGCACCTTCGACTGCTGCGCGAGCGCGAGCATGCGGCGCGTGAGCGCTTCGGTCGCCTGGCTGTTATAGATCAGCACGCGCACCTTACGCTCGCGCAGATCGCGCTCGAACGCGGCGATATCCGTCGCGCTCGCCTCGGTGTCGTTCATCGTGGCGAGCTGGAAGCGCAGGTTGCGCATATCGAGGCCGATCGCATCCGACATGTAGCCGAACACCGGTTCCGTCGCCGTGACCGGCTGCCCCCGATAGCGCGCGCGCAGCGAGGCAACCTTGGCGTCGATGGGTTCCAGCGACTTCAGAAACGCCGCAAGGTTCGCATCGTACACGCTCTTGTGCGCCGGGTCCGCACTGCCGAGCGCGGCGCTCACCGCGCGCGCGACCGCCGGCATGGTTTTCGGGTCGTACCAGAGGTGCGGATTGTCGCCCGCCTTTTTGCCGACGAGGTCCGCCGCCACGATCGTCGCGCGCGTGTCGCCGCCGGCTTTCGTCGCGCCGAGCAGCTTGGCCATCCACGGGTCGTAGTCGGCGCCGTTGTAGACCACCACGCGCGCGTGCTGGAGCGCGCGCGCCGTTTTCGGGCTGGCTTCGAAGAGGTGCGGGTCCTGGTCGGGATTGCTGAGAATGCTGGTCACGTCCACATAACTGCCGCCGATCTGCTTGACGACGTCGCCGTAAAAATTTTCGGCGGCGACCACGGGGATCGCGGCGGATGCGGGTGCGGACTGAGCGGCCTGTGCGGCTTGGGCGGCGCTCGCGCCCCCGAGCGCCGCGCCCAGCGCGAACGCGAGCGTGGCGGCGCGGCGTGCGAGTGCGGCGCCAAGGCCCGCGAGCATGGTGTGGCGCGCCGCGCGGGCCGCACGGGAGATCGTCGTCATGGTTCTATCCTTGTTCTGGCGAAAGCAAAACGTGAAGAAGCAGCGCCGGCGGCGCAGCGCCCCAATGGGGCGAAGGCGAGATGATATAACGTATCACTCAGTTGTGCGTGAATGCGCCGACATTCTTTCTCGAACGCATGCCGAACGCGGGCTTGCGCGCCGCACCATCGAAATCTTGAGCAATCGCGTTTGCCCGCCTTGACATGCCTCGACGCGTGTCCGATCATTCGATCACCAATCGAGCAAATGCTCGCATGTTGGCCCCGGAACTCCCGTGGCCCGCACGAAACGAATCGGAGACAAACCTCGTGGCACATCCCGCGCCCCCGGCAGGACGTTTGCAGGACAAGGTGGCCGTGCTGACCGGCGCGGCTAGCGGTATCGGCGAAGCGGTGGCGCAGCGCTATCTGGACGAAGGCGCGCGCCTCGTGCTCGTCGACGTGAAGCCGGCCGACGCCATCGCGCCCGTGCTGGCCGCCGCCCACCCGGAGCGCGTGCTGGCCGTCACCGCCGACGTCACGCGCCGCGAGGACATCGAGCGCATCGTGCTTTCGGCCGTCGAACGCTTCGGCCGCATCGACATTCTCTTCAACAACGCGGCGCTGTTCGACATGCGCCCGATCCTCGACGAATCCTGGGACGTCTACGACCGCCTCTTCAACGTGAACGTGAAGGGCATGTTCTTTCTCATGCAGGCCGTCGCGCGCCGCATGGTGGAGCAGGGCGAGGGCGGCAAGATCATCAATATGTCGTCGCAGGCGGGCCGGCGCGGCGAGGCGCTCGTTTCGCACTACTGCGCGACCAAGGCCGCCGTGCTGAGCTACACGCAATCGGCCGCGCTCGCGCTTGCGCCGCACCGGATCAACGTGAACGGCATCGCGCCGGGCGTGGTGGACACGCCGATGTGGGAGCAGGTGGACGCTCTCTTCGCGCGCTACGAGCACCGCCCCCTCGGCGAGAAGAAGCGCCTCGTGGGCGAGGCCGTGCCGCTCGGGCGCATGGGCTTGCCCGCGGATTTGACGGGCGCGGCGCTCTTTCTCGCTTCCGCCGACGCCGATTACATCACCGCGCAGACGCTCAACGTCGACGGCGGCAACTGGATGAGCTGAGCCTTAACCGTACGCTGTGCAACCCTTGCAACCACTGCCGGACGCCCAACGACAGGCCCGGCACGAATAACGTAGCCAACAAGGAGACAACGCAATGAAACCAGCCTTCAAGACCGCCGCCACGCGCATCGCCCGTGCGGTCGGCGCGGGCGCCCTGGTGGCCGCGGCCGGCGTGGCCCACGCGCAGACCGTGACGATCGCCATGTTGAACAACCCCGACATGATCGAGCTGAAAAAGCTCTCGCCGGCTTTCGAGAAGGCCAATCCGGGCATCAAGCTGAACTGGGTGATCCTCGAGGAAAACGTGCTGCGCCAGCGCGCCACGACCGACATCACGACCAATAGCGGCCAGTTCGACGTGATGATGATCGGCACGTACGAAGCGCCGCAGTGGGGCAAGCGCGGCTGGCTCGCGCCCATGACGAACCTGCCCGCCGACTACGATCTCAATGACGTGGTGAAGTCGGCGCGCGACGGTCTCTCGTACAACGGCACGCTCTACGCGCTGCCGTTCTACGTCGAAAGCTCGATGACGTATTACCGCAAGGACCTGTTCGCGGCGAAGGGCCTGAAGATGCCCGACCAGCCGACCTACGACCAGATCAAGGAGTTCGCCGACAAGCTCACCGACAAGTCGAGCGGCACCTACGGCATCTGCCTGCGCGGCAAGGCCGGCTGGGGCGAGAACATGGCGTACGTGACGACGGTGGTGAACACCTTCGGCGGCCGCTGGTTCGACGAGAAGTGGCACGCGCAACTGACCACGCCGGAATGGAAGAAGGCGGTGGGCTTCTACGTCGATCTGCTGAAGAAGGACGGCCCGCCGGGAGCCAGCTCGAACGGCTTCAACGAAAACCTCACGCTGATGTCCTCGGGCAAGTGCGCGATGTGGATCGACGCGACGGTGGCCGCGGGCATTCTGTACAACAAGCAGCAGTCGCAGGTGGCCGACAAGATCGGCTTCGCGGCCGCGCCCACGGCGGTCACGCCGAACGGCGCGCACTGGCTGTGGTCGTGGGCGCTGGCGGTGCCGAAGTCGTCGAAGTCGCAGGACGCCGCGAAGAAGTTCATCGAATGGGCGACCTCGAAGCAGTACATCGAGGCCGTGGCGAAGGACGAAGGCTGGGCGTCGGTGCCGTCGGGCACGCGCGTTTCGACCTATCAGCGTCCTGAGTACAAGCAGGCCGCGCCGTTCTCCGACTTCGTGCTGAAGGCGATCACGACCGCCGACCCGAACCATCCGACCGCGAAGCCGGTGCCGTACACGGGCGTGCAGTTCGTCGGCATTCCCGAGTTCCAGTCGTTCGGCACCGTGGTCGGGCAGAGCATCTCGGGCGCCGTGGCCGGTCAGATGAGCGTCGATCAGGCGCTGGCCGCCGGTAACGCCGCCGCCGACCGCGCCGTCGCGCAAGCCGGGTATCAGAAGTAGTCCGAAGCAAGTTGAAGGACTGAAGCAACCGTCAGCCACTGAAGCAGGCAGTCGTAGTGACGCGAGCGAGCGCCGGGCCGCCCCGGCGCTCGCGTTCCTCGCGACGCATATGCGGCGCCGGTCCCCCGCCGGCGCCCAACCGAGAAAGGTGGTCCTCATGCGTCATCTCAATCTCCCCATGCCCATGTTCAATCGAGCGCGCGCCAAAAATTCCCAGCAAGTCGAGCAGCGCCGCTCGGCGTCGCGCTGGCTGGTTTCGCCTTCCGTAGCGGTGTTGCTGCTGTGGATGACGATCCCGCTCGCCATGACGATCTGGTATTCGTTCACGCGATACAACCTGCTGAATCCCGACCTCAAGGGTTTCGCGGGCATCGACAACTATCACTATCTCGCCACCGATCCCTCGTTCCTGCCGTCGATCGTGCATACCCTCGAGCTGATCGTGTCGGTGCTGCTCATCACCGTGATCGGCGGCGTGCTGATGGCCGTGCTGTTCGACCGCAAGTTCGTCGGCCAGGGCGTCGCGCGCCTCTTCGCGATCGCGCCGTTCTTCGTCATGCCGACGGTTTCCGCGCTGATCTGGAAGAACATGATCCTGCATCCGGTGTACGGACTCGTGGCCATCGCGATGCGCTCAATGGGCATGACGCCGATCGACTGGTTCGCCGAATATCCGCTGTTCGCGGTCATCCTGATCGTGGCGTGGCAATGGCTGCCGTTCGCGTTCCTGATTCTCTTCACGGCGATCCAGTCGCTCGACCAGGAGCAGAAGGAAGCCGCGAAGATCGACGGCGCCGGCCCGGTCTCGCTGTTCTTCTACATCACGCTGCCGCACCTGCGGCGCGCGATTGCCGTTGTCGTGATGATGGAGTCCATTTTCCTGCTGTCGATCTTCGCCGAGATTTACACGACCACGGGCGGCGGTCCCGGCAACGCGACCACCAACCTCACTTACCTGATCTACTCGATGGGCCTCCAGCAGTTCGACGTGGGCATCGCTTCGGCCGGCGGCATTCTCGCCGTCGTGCTGGCGAACATCGTGTCGTTCTTCCTCGTGCGCATGCTCGCGCGCAACCTCAAAGGGGAGTACGAAAAATGAGCCAAGTCACCGCAACGAGCGCGCGCGCGCCTCAATCGAAATACGCGGTCAACCGTTCGTCGCCGTTGCAGTTCATCGGCCGCGTGGTGCCGGGACTGCTCGCGTGGCTGATCGCCATCGCGCTGTTTTTCCCGATCTTCTGGATGACGATTACGGCGTTCAAGACCGAGCAGCAGGCCTACGTCCCGACGATCTTCTTCGCGCCGACGCTCGACAGCTTCCGCGAAGTGTTCGCGCGCAGCAACTACTTCGCGTTCGCGTGGAATTCGGTGCTGATTTCGGCCGGCGTCACCATCGTCTGCCTGATCTTCGCCGTGCCCGCCGCCTACGCGATGGCGTTCTTCCCGAACCATCGCACGCAGAAAATCCTGCTGTGGATGCTCTCGACGAAGATGATGCCGTCCGTGGGCGTGCTCGTGCCGATCTATCTGCTGTGGAAGAACAGCGGGCTGCTCGACACGGTGAGCGGCCTCGTCATCGTGTACACGCTCATCAATCTGCCCATAGCCGTGTGGATGGCGTACACGTATTTCAACGAGATTCCGCGCGACATTCTCGAAGCGGGCCGCATGGACGGCGCGGCTACGTGGCAGGAAATCGTCTACCTGCTGCTGCCGATGGCGGTGCCGGGCCTCGCGTCCACGGCGCTCCTGCTCATCATTCTTTCGTGGAACGAAGCATTCTGGAGCATCAATCTCTCCAGTTCGAACGCGGCGCCGCTCACGGTGTTCATCGCGTCCTATTCGAGCCCCGAAGGTCTGTTCTGGGCGAAGCTTTCGGCCGCGTCGCTGCTCGCGGTGGCGCCGGTGCTGATCGTCGGCTGGCTCTCGCAGAAGCAGCTCGTGCGCGGTCTCACGTTCGGAGCGGTCAAGTAATGGCGACGGCGAGCGAAACAGGAACGATCGAAGCGCTCATCTGCGACTGCGACGGCGTGCTGATCGACAGCGAAGCGGTGGCCGCGCGCGTGCTCGTGCGCGAACTCGAAGCGCGCTGGCCCGGCACGAACGTGGCGCCCGTGGTGATGCCGCTGCTCGGGCAGCGCATCGAACGCGTGCTGGCAGGCGCGGGCGAGGCGCTCGGGCGCACGCTCACGGCCGCCGACGTGGACGCGATCCGTCACGTGGCCGAAGCCGAAGCGCGCCAGGCGCCGCTCTTTCCGGGCGTGCTCGCGGCGCTCGAAGGCGTGACGCTGCCCAAGGCGTGCGCGAGCAACAGCTACACGGAAGTGGTGCGCGAAGTGCTTGCGCGCAACGGACTCGAACGATTTTTCGGCGCGCGCGTGTATTGCGCCGATATCGTCGCGAAACCCAAGCCCGCGCCCGACGTGTACCTCGCCGCGGCGCAGGGTCTGGGCGTCGCACCCGGCGCATGCCTCGTGGTCGAGGACAGCGTGACGGGCGTGAGCGCGGCGCGCGCGGCGGGCATGACGGTGCTGGGCTTCGTCGGCGGCACGCACGTGGGCGGCGAGGCGCATGCGCGCGCGTTGCTCGAAGCGGGCGCGAGCGAGATTTTCGACGACATGACGACGCTGCCCGCGCGCGTGGCGCGGCGGCTCAACACGATGAACAAGGCGGAAGCGGGCTCGCACTGAGCCCCTTGCGGCGCGGATTCAACAGCAGTGACACGGCGGCGCGCGCGACGCGCCGCCCGCAACGGAGACAGATCATGGCAAGCGTGATTCTCAGAGACGTACACAAGCGTTACGACGAAGTCGAAGTGCTGCGCAACGTGAACCTCGATATCGGCGACGGCGAGTTCGTCGTGTTCGTGGGCCCGAGCGGCTGCGGCAAGACCACGCTCATGCGCATGATCGCGGGCCTCGAAGACATCAGCGGCGGCGACCTCACGATCGACGGCGCGCGCATGAACGACGTGCCGCCCGCCAAGCGCGGCATCGCGATGGTGTTCCAGTCGTATGCGCTTTATCCGCACATGACGCTGTACGACAACATGGCGTTCGGTCTCAAGCTCGCGGGCGCGAAGAAGCCCGAGATCGACGCGGCCGTGAAGAACGCCGCGAAGATCCTGCACATCGACCATCTGCTCGATCGCAAGCCCAAGCAGCTTTCGGGCGGCCAGCGCCAGCGCGTGGCGATCGGCCGCGCGATCACGCGCAAGCCCAAGGTGTTCCTGTTCGACGAGCCGCTCTCGAACCTCGACGCCGCGCTGCGCGTGAAGATGCGCCTCGAATTCGCGCGCCTGCACGACGAACTCAAGACCACGATGATCTACGTGACGCACGATCAGGTCGAAGCGATGACGCTCGCCGACAAGATCGTCGTGCTCTCGGCGGGCAACGTCGAACAGGTTGGCAGTCCGAACCGTCTTTATCATGCGCCGGCCAACCGCTTCGTCGCGGGTTTCATCGGCTCGCCGAAAATGAACTTTCTCGACGGCACGATTTCGCAGATCGCGAGCGACGGCGTCGTGGTGCGCTATCAGACCGGCGAAACGCAGAAGGTAGCGGTCGTGCCGGGCAACGCGCGCGAAGGCGACAGCGTGACCGTGGGCATTCGCCCCGAGCATCTGCACGTGGGCACGGAAGGCGTGAGCGCGAAGGCGATGACGGTGGAATCGCTCGGCGACGCCGCCTATCTTTACGCCGAATGCCCGGTGGCGCCGGACGGCCTGATCGCGCGCATTCCGCCGCTCGAAAGGCACGAGCGCGGCGCGCCGCTCAAGCTCGGCGCACCCGCCGATCATTGCCACCTGTTCGACGCGCAAGGGCTGGCGTTCGAACGCCGCTTCGCGCAGGAACTGGCGGCGTGAGCCGGTAGCAGCGAGCGCCGCCTTCTCCCCTGTGGGCGGCGCGTGAGGCGGGTGTCGTACCGAGGTTGTCTGCGAAGTTGTCTACGAGTTTGTCTGCGAAGTTGTCTGCGAGTTTGTCTGATGAGGTGGTCTCGCGCCCGCGCCATGCGGGCGTTTTTTTTGCGCGCCGGCGTTAGTTTTCGAGCGCCGCGCGCGCCGACAACTCGTCGGTGACGAGTCCCGAGAGCCAGCCGCCGTTGAGCGCCGCGATCACCGCGCGGCGCTTGCGCTCGCCGCCCGCGAAACCGATCGTCGGGCGTTTGGGCGGCGAGTCGAGATACACGCTCGTCACGCGCCGGCCCGTGGCCGAGCTCACGCGCTTGCCCGCCGCGTCGATCGGCAGGCCGAGCATTTCGGCCACGGCGCCGAGCCCCATCAGTTCGCGCACTTCGTCGGCGGTGATAAAGCCGTCCTCGTGCAGCGGGCAATGCTCGCCGATATTGCCGATGCCGACGAACGCGACATCGGCTTCGCCCGAGAGCGACTCGACGATGCGATAGAGCCGGTGATTGCACCATTGCGCGCGTTCGGCCTCGTTGTCGGCGATGAGCGGCGCGGGCAGCAGAAAGTGCTTGCCGCCGGTTTTTTCGGAGATGTGCAGCGCGACGTCGTAGCGGTTCGACGAGCCGTCCTGCGCGATCGCGCCCACCATCGACACGAGCCGGTGCTGCGGCCGCTCCAGTTGCGCGATCTGGTCGACGGCGGCCTTGAGCGTGCGCCCGCTGCTCACGGCAACCACCATCGGCCGCTCCTCCGCGAGATAGCGCTCCATGACCTGCGCGCCCGCCACGGCGAGCTTGCGGTCGACTTCTTCGGGCGTGTCGTTGTCGACGGGCACGACTTCGCACGCCGAAAGACCGTAGCGCTTCGAGAGCCGGTCCGCGAGCGCGAGGCAGTCGGCGAGACGATGATCGACGCGCACGCGAATCAGGTTCTTCTCGACCGCGAAGGCGACGAGGCGCTGCGCGACGGGACGCGACACCTGGAGTTTTTCGGCGATCTCGTTCTGGGTGTTGCCGGCCACGTAGTAGAGCCAGGCGGCGCGGGTCGCGAGATCGAGTTTTTCGGTGGACTTGGGCACGGTGTGAGTCTTGGCTTGGCTCGCGTGGCGACGAAAGTGGGGGCCGCGGTGGGCGCGCGCGAAAACGGGCTCACGCCGCGTCAGGCAAGGCGCTCGCGCGACGGCTCGAACAGCGGGCGCACATGCCGGTACAGCGCGCGATAGGCGTCGAGCCGCTCGCGCAGCGCCGCGTGGCGCGCGGCGTTCGGCGTGTATTGCGCGACGACGGGCGGCTTCGTGAGCACTTCCTGCGCGCTGCCGCCGGCCGCGAGCCAGCCGAGCCGCGCCGCGCCGAGCGCCGCGCCCGTTTCGCCGCCGCCGTGCTGGCGCGTGGGCGTATCGAACGCATCGGCCACGAGCTGCGCCCAGTAGCCGCTGCGCGCGCCGCCGCCGAGCATCGAAAGCGGGCCGACTTCCGTGCCCGCAGCCGCGAGCGCGTCGAGACCGTCGGTGAGCGCGAGCGTCACGCCTTCGAGCACGGCGTAGCCGAGCAGCGCGCGGTCGGTGGCGTGCGTCATGCCGAAGAACACGCCCTGCGCGTACGGGTCGTTGTGCGGCGTGCGCTCGCCCGAGAGATACGGCAGGAAGATCGGCGCCTGGCCGAGCGTCTGCGCGCCGAGCTGTTCGATTTCGGCGAGCAGCGTGGGCTCGTTCGTGCCCGTGAGCTTGCAGACCCAGCGCAGGCAGCTTGCCGCCGAGAGCACCACGCTCATCTGATGCCAGCGGTCGGGAATCGCATGGCAGAACGCGTGCACGGCCGAAGCGGGATTCGGGCGGAAGCGGTCGCCGACCACGCACAGCACGCCCGAGGTGCCGAGCGACACGAAGCCGTCGCCGGGCTGGGTCGCGCCGATGCCGATCGCGCTCGTGGCGTTGTCGCCGCCGCCGGCCGCCACGACCACGTCGTCGCGCAGGCCGAATTCGCGCGCGAGCGCGGGCAGCAGCGTGCCCGAAGGCGCGCTGCCTTCGGCGAGCGAGGGCATTTGCGCGCGCGACAGGTTGCAGGCGTCGAGCAGCGCGTCGGACCAGTCGCGCCGCGCGACGTCGAGCCAGAGCGTGCCCGCCGCGTCGGAGGGATCGGAGACCTTGCCGCCGGTGAGGCACAGGCGCAGATAGTCCTTCGGCAGCAGCACGCAGGCGGTTCTCGCGAAGATGTCGGGCTCGTGACGCGCGACCCACAGCAGCTTGGGCGCGGTGAAGCCCGGCATGGCGAGGTTGCCGGCGATGCGGTGAAGCTGCGGCGCGCGCGCCGTCAGCTCCTCGCATTCGTCCACGGAACGCATGTCGTTCCAGAGGATCGCGGGGCGCAGCACGCGGTCTTGCGCGTCGAGCAGCACGGCGCCGTGCATTTGCCCGGAGAGGCCGATGCCGCGAATCTGCGCGAATTCCTGCGGATGCGCGTCGCGCAGAGCGGCCAGCGCGCGGCGCGTGCCGTCCCACCAGTCGGCGGGATTCTGCTCGGACCAGCGCGGATGCGGGCGCGACACGACAAAAGGCGTGCCGGCGGTGCCGATCACGCGGCCGTCGGGCGCGAGCAGCAGAACTTTCACTTCGGAGGTGCCGAGGTCGATGCCGAGATACATGAGCGCGCGGAAAAACGTGAAGGAGTTGGCGCTACTTTAGCCGCGCGCGGCCCGCGGCGCCATGCGCGCCGACCCCAAGGGCGCGCGCGGCGCTCGTAGCCGAAACAAGCGGGAGAGCGACGTCGAACGCCAACGTCAGGCGCCGAAGCCGCGCGAGGCGAGCCATTGGTCGACGCGCGCGAGCGCGTCGCGAACCGCGCCGCCGAGCGCCGGGTTATCGGCAAGACCGCCCCACAGCAATTTGTCGGCGAGAAACACGGCGAGCGGATCGGCGCTTTCGAACATGCGATGCACGGCCGCTTCGTCCATCACGCCGTCCTGATAGCGGTACGGCAGCGTGCCCTTGTGCCAGCGTTCGAGAAAGCGGAAGAACAGCGCGGGCAGCATGGCCGTGGCCGCCGGCGTCGCGCCCTTGGCGATGCGCTGCGCGAGCGTGGGCGCGATGAAGCCGGGAATCTTCGAGAAGCCGTCGGCGGCCACGCGCTGGTTGGTGTCCTGGATGTACGGATTGCTGAAGCGCTCGAGCACGACGTCGCGATATTTTTCCAGATCGAGCGGGCTCGGCGCGAGGCAGGGAATCACGTCCTCGCTCACGTATTCGCGCGCGAAGGCGCGGATATCGGCGTCGTTCGTGCCTTCGTGAATGTAGTCGAGGCCGACGAGCGTGCCCGCCCAGGCGATGCAGCTATGCGTCGCGTTGAGAATGCGGATCTTCGCTTCCTCGTAAGGCATCACCGATTCGACGAGTTCCGCGCCCGCGCGCTCCCACGCGGGGCGGCCCGCGCAGAAGTGATCTTCGATCACCCACTGGATGAACGCCTCGCCCATCACGGGGCAGCGGTCGTCGGAGCCGGTGGCGGCTTTCACGCGCTCGGCCACGTCGGGCGTGGGGCGCGGCGTGATGCGGTCGACCATCGAATCGGGGCAAGCCGTGTTGGCGTCGAACCAGTCGCGCAGTTCGGTCGCGCCGCGCAGCGCGAGGAATTCGCGCATGCCCGCGTGAAAGCGTTTGCCGTTGCTGCGCAGGTTGTCGCAGGTTTGCAGCGTGACGGGGCTGTCGCCGCGCGCCTTGCGCGCTTCGAGAATCGCGGCGAGCGCGCCGTAAATGGTGGTGCGCGCGCCCGCGAGATCGGCGGCGAGATCGGGGTTGGCGGTGTCGAGGCGGTCGTGCTCGTCGAGGTAATAGCCGCCTTCGGTCACGGTGAACGAAATGATCTTGCAGGCGTCGTCCGCGCCCGCTTCGAGCAGGCCCGCGAGGTCGGCGGACCACGGCAGCACGCGCTGGATCGAGCGGATCGTTTCGTAGGCGCGCTCGCCTTGCGGCGTGACGGTTTCGAGCGTGTAGACGCCGTGCTGCGCGGCGAGCGCGTCGAGCACGGCGTTCATGTCGGCGCGGATATTGCCGACGGTGAGCGACCATTCGGGCTCGCCGGGCTGGCGCGCCTCGTTCACGCGTTGCAGATACCACGCCTGATGCGCGCGATGAAACGATCCGGCGCCGATGTGCAGGATCACGTTGGCGCCGCTGCGGTCATTGCTCATGAGTGTCTCCATGGTTCGCCGCACCGCGCGCCGACGCGCTGACCGCGGTCCACGCGGGTACGGTCCGATATCAGTTCGGATAAGGCGGTTTTTCGTGGCCGCGCGCGACGCAACGGCGGCGCGCGGCTGAGTATCGAGCAAATGCTCGATTGATGAACGAATGATCGTATCGGGGCGATCGAAAGTCAAGCGAGGGGCGGCGGGTTTCCGTGGCGCGCTGCGATGAGAACGGCGGCCGTTGAACGTGCCGGCGATGCGCGCACCGGCGTGGAGCGGGGCGCGGTGGCAATGCTGTGGCGCACAACGGCACGCGGAAAGCGAGGCGTGCGCGCCGTGCGGCCGGTGTGCAATGCGCGGGAATCGCGACGACGTGGCGAAGCGAAGCGCGCGCCGCGCGGTTATGAGCTAAATGGGCGAGGGCAGGCGGCGCGGGCGAGCGGTAAGCAGCAAGCGGCAAGCAGTCCGGGCTGCGCGGCACGCACAACGGCAAGCGGGAGTCGGCAAGCGAAGCACGCGCGTTGCCTAGCCGGCCACGCGCTCCATGGCCGCGACCGCTTGCGACGCGGCATCGCTTTCGCAACAGTCGATCACGATGCGCTCCGGCATCGCGCGCAGCCACGTGAGCTGGCGCTTGCAGAGCTGGCGCGTCGCGAACACGCCTTTGTCGCGCATGGTGTCGTAGTCGGTCTCGCCATCGAGGTATTCCCACGCCTGGCGGTAGCCCACGCAGCGCATCGACGGCAAATCGGGCGTGAGGTCGCCGCGCGCGCGAAGCGTTTTCACTTCGTCGAGAAAGCCGTGCGCGAGCATCGCGTCGAAGCGTGCGGCGATGCGCGCGTGCAGCACCGCGCGATCCGACGGTTCGAGCGCGATCGGCACGAAACGGTAGCGCGCGGCGGCGTCCTCGCGCGTGGAAGGCGCGGCGAGCAGCACCGACATCGGCTGCCCGGAAAGCATGAAGATTTCGAGCGCGCGCTGGATGCGCTGCGAATCGTTGGGCGCGAGACGCGCGGCGGTGGCGGCGTCGACCTCAGCGAGGCGCGCGTGCAGCGCGGGCCAGCCTTCGCGCGCGGCGTCGGCGTCGAGTTGCGCGCGCACGGCGGCGTCCGCGCGAGGCAAATCGTTCAAGCCTTGCGTGAGCGCCTTGTAGTAGAGCATCGTGCCGCCCACCAGCAGCGGAACGTGGCCGCGCGCGACGATCTCGCCGGTCACGCGCAGCGCGTCGGCGTGAAAGTTGGCGGCCGAATACGCGTGGGCGGGATCGACAATGTCAATGAGGTGATGCGCGGCCGCCGCGCGTTCCGCCGCGCTCGGCTTCGCGGTGCCGATATCCATCTCGCGATAGACGAGCGCCGAATCCACGCTGACGATTTCCACCGTGCGCCCGCGCGCCGCCTCGCGTTCGGCGTAGGCGAGCGCGGCGGCGGTCTTGCCCGAGGCCGTGGGTCCGAGCAGGCAGGCCACGGGCAGCGCCCCGCGTGCCGCGCCGTCTTGTTCGTGTTGCGTGGAAGGCGTCATTGACCGCGCATGAAAAGCCGGTCGAGATCGGCGAGCGTGAGCTGATACCAGGTCGGGCGGCCGTGGTTGCACTGGTCGGCGCGTTCGGTCGCTTCCATCTGGCGCAAGAGCGCGTTCATTTCGTCGAGCGTGAGACGCCGGTTCGCGCGCACGGCGTGATGGCACGCGAGCGTGCCGAGCATTTCGTGCTGGCGCTCGGTGAGCACGCGCGAGCCGCCGTATTCGTGCAGATCGGCGAGCACGGCGCGCGCGAGCGCCTGGAGATCGGCGTCCTTGAGCAGCGCGGGCACGGCGCGAATCGCGATCGAAGTCGGCGAAAGCACGGCGAGGTCGAAGCCGAGCGCTTCGAGCGTGGCCTTTTCTTCTTCGACGGTGCCGGTTTCCACGGGATCGGCCGGCATCGAAACGGGAATCAGCAAGGGCTGCACGGCCAGCGAGCGTTCGGCGAGCGCCTCTTTGAACTGCTCGTAGAGAATGCGCTCGTGCGCGGCGTGCATGTCGACGATCACGAGGCCGCGCGTGTTTTGCGCGAGCACGTAAATGCCGTGTACCTGGCCGAGCGCGAAGCCGAGCGGGTGATCGTCGCCGGCCGCGTAATGGTGCGGCGCGCGCGCAGTGGCGGCGGCGGCGCCGTCCGAAGCGCCGGGGTCTTCGGCGTGCAGCACCGTCGCGCCTTGCGGCGTGCCCGCGCCGACGTCCTTGCGGCCGAACAGCGCGTCGTAGAGCGCGAGCGGTTGCGCGACGGGCAAATTGCCCTGCGTCATGCGCGACTGGCGCAGCCAGGTATTGCCGCCGCCGCTGCTGCCGCCGCCGCCCGCGCCTTGCGGCGCGCCGGAACCCGAGCCGCCGAAGCTGCCCGCGACGCTGGCCGTGCCGAACTTGCCGCCGGCGCCGAAACCGTCCGGCGCGCGCGCGCCCGCGAATCCCGTGCCGCCCGCCGAAGGCGAGGCTCCCGCAGTCGAAGGCGACGCTGCCGACGCGAGGCCGATCGAATTGCCCTGCGAACCCAGCACGCCCGCGCCCGCAATCGCGCGCGGCTCGATCAGCGCGGCGTGGCCGCCCGAGGTGGTTTCCGGCGACGCGCCCGCGTGGCGCGCCAGCGCGCGCTGCACGGCGTGGAACACGAACTGGTGGATCGAGCGCGAGTCGCGGAACCGCACCTCGATCTTCGAAGGATGCACGTTGACGTCGACGGCCTCGGGCGGCAAGTCGAGGAACAGCACGTACGACGGGTAGCGGTCGCCGTGCAGCACGTCCTCGTAAGCCGCGCGCACCGCGTGCGTGAGCAGCTTGTCGCGCACGTAGCGCCCGTTCACGAAGAAATATTGCTGATCGGCGCGATTGCGGCTCGCCGTGGGCAGACCCGCGCAGCCATACACGGCGAGCGGCCCGGCGCGCTCGTCGAGCGGCAGATGCGCGGTGGCGAACACCTCGCCGAGAATCTTCGAGACGCGCGTGGCCGGGTCGCTCGCGTTCCAGTGCTCGACGGCGCGGCCGTTGTGCAGCACCGAGATCGCCACGTCGGGGCGCGCGAGCGCGCTGCGGCGAATCATTTCGAGGCAATGCCCGAGTTCGGTCTGCTCGCTCTTGAGGAACTTGCGGCGCGCGGGCGTGTTGAAGTAAAGCTCGCGCACTTCGATGGTGGTGCCCTGGCCGCCCGCGGCGGGCGAAATCGCACCCGTGCTCGCGTCGATCTTCACGGCATGCGCGGCGTCGGCGCAGCGGCTCGTGATCGACATATCGGCGACGGAGGCGATCGACGCCAGCGCTTCGCCGCGAAACCCGAGCGTCGCCACGCTTTCGAGTTCGGAAAGCGAGCGGATCTTGCTGGTGGCGTGGCGCAACAGCGCGAGCGGCAATTCGGCTTCGGGAATGCCGCAGCCGTCGTCGGCGATGGAAATGCGTTTGACGCCGCCTTCGTCGAGCAGGATGCGCAGCGTGCTCGCGCCCGCATCGAGCGCGTTCTCGAGCAGTTCCTTGACGACGGAGGCGGGCCGCTCGACCACCTCGCCCGCGGCGATCTGGCTGATGAGCTGGTCGGGCAGCGCCTGGATTGCGCGCAAAGGCTGCGCGGCATGGCCGTTAGCGCGGCCCGCGCTCTCGGGCGCGGCGGCGGCCGGGGCGCTGGCGTCGATCGCGGCGCTCGCGTCGGGAAAGTCGGAATTCGAGGACATGCGCGCAATTATAACGATTCGGCGCGACCTGCCCGCGCGTGCGCCGAGCGGCGCCTTGCGGGACGCTTTCGTGTCACATCGCGCGCTTTGCACGCCGTTTGACGCAACTTGACGGGAATTTTTCGTGACGCCGGGGCACTTTCGGTATCATGGCGCGGTCAATTCGGCTTCTCGCTAACGTACGGGCGCCCGCGCTTTTCGCCGCGTGGAAGGCGCGCGGCCCACGATCAAAAGGAATATTTTTTGGATACGCTGCTACAGTTCGTCAATCTTGTCTTGCACATCGACAAGTTTCTCGGAGTTTTCATCCAGCAGTACGGCGCATGGGTCTACGCGGTGCTGTTCCTGATCGTGTTCTGCGAAACGGGGCTCGTCGTGCTGCCGTTCCTGCCCGGCGACTCGCTGCTCTTTATCGGCGGCGCTTTCGCGGCCACGCACGAGATGAGTTTGAGCCTGCTGCTCACGCTGCTGATCGTGGCGGCGGTCACGGGCAACACCGTGAATTATCTGATCGGCCGCGCCATCGGGCCGAAGGTGTTCAATACGCGCATACGCGGGCTCGACCGGTTCCTCGACCGCGCGGCGCTCGAAAAAACCCATAACTTCTACGAACGCCACGGCGGCAAGACCATCGTGCTCGCGCGCTTCATTCCGGTCGTGCGCACCTTCGCGCCGTTCGTGGCCGGCGTCTCGCAAATGAGCATGCGGCGCTTCCAGCTTTTCAATATCGCCGGCGCGCTGTTCTGGGTGCTGCTGCTCGTGCTGCTCGGCTATTTCTTCGGCAACATTCCGTTCATCCGCCAGTATCTCAACGTGATCGTGCTGGTCGGCATCGGCGCGGCGATCGTACCGGTGCTGATCGGCGGCGTCTGGAAGATGATGCGCAAGTCCGGCGGCGGCGCGGTGCGCAAACCGAACGGCGGCTGAGCGCGGCTTTTTCTCTTCGCGCGGGACGCAGAAAAACGGCATCGTCCGCGAGGGCGATGCCGTTTTGCTTGATGCGCGTCGATGTGCGCGTCGATGTGTGCGTCGATGCGCGGGTTGATGCGTGCGTCGATGTGCGCGCAATGCCTCGCGGTAGGTCGCGCGGTAGATCGCGCGCCGCCGCGGCGCGGCGCGAATCAACCCGCTACGCGCCGGATGATCGAAGGCGTTTCGGGTGTGGGATAACCGGCGCCCCTGAACGTCTCGACGATCGCGCGATTGGTGTCGAAGTAGACCTGCCAGTACGAGTTGTTGCTCGTGTACGGGCGCACGGCGAGCAGCGGTCCTTCGGGCGTGAACGAGAGAATCTCGACGTCGGGCGCGGGCTCTTGCGCGACGTTCGGAATGTTCGCGATGGCCGCGCGCAAGCGGTTGGCCGCATCGACGGGATCGACGCCGTTGGCGATCTTCGCCGTGAGTTCGACGCGTCGCACGGGAGTGGCGCTGTAGTTCGAGATGGTGTCCGAGAAGATCTTGTTGTTGCCGACGATGTTCACCACGTTGTCGGGCGAGATGATGGTCGTGCCGAAGATGCCCAGCTCCTTGACCGTGCCCGTCACGCCGCCCGCCGTCACGAAGTCGCCCACCTTGAACGGTCGCAGCACCTGCATGAACACGCCCGCCGCGAAGTGCGCGAGCAGGCCGCCCCACGCCGTGCCGATGGCGAGACCCAGGCCCGCGAGCAGCGCCGCGAACGACGTCGTTTGCACGCCGAACACCTGAAGGATCGCGAGCACCAGCAGCAGGTTCAGGATCGCCGCGAGAATCGAGCCGAGGTAATGCGCGAGCGTGCGGTCGACGCGTTCGTTGCGCGCGAGCACCTTGCGCAACAGGCCCGCGATCAGCGTGATCGCCCAGCGGCCGATGATCCACAGCACGATCGCCGCCACGATCCTGGTCCCGAAGTCGATGCCCCGGGTCATGATGAACACGCGTATGGTTTCGAGATCCACGATGCCCTCGCTGTTGTCGTCGGTTGAGCCTGCAAAGACGTACCACTGACTTGCGAATGACTGGCGGCGATGCGCGACGGCCCGCGCGTCCATCGTGGATTTATAGGCGAAGAGATGAGCGCGCGCAACGATCGTGCCGGTTCGACGGCTCGCGCCGCGGAATGTGCGCGTTTTCGTAAGCAACGCGCGTTATTGTTACGCGCTGCGTGCCGCGGTTAGGCATTTCGCGATTGCCCTGCGGGGCAGGTAAGCAAACGGACAGGCGAACGCCCCGGCAAGCGAAACAAGCAGGCGAAACGAGCAGGCGAAACAAGCAAGCAACGAGCAAGCAAAACAAGCAGGCGAACACAGCGCGAACGAGCAGCGCACAAGCCGGCGAATCGCCAGTCGAAGCCCAAAGGACCGTCACATGAATTTGCAGAACACCGATCTTCATCTCGTGAGCGTGAAGCTCGACGCGTTGCGCCCCACGCAGATCACCGTCGGCTACCGCGAGGTGAGCGCGAAGCGCGCGCACTGGAATGCGCTCGACCGCAAAGGGCGCGACGCCGCCATCGACACGCACTGGTTTCCGGCCGTGCTCGGACCGAAGTCGCGCTACTACGTGGTCGATCATCACCATCTCGGGCGCGCGTGGCTCGAAGAAGGCGTGGCGAGCGTGCGCGTGACGGTGCTCAAGGATCTGTCGTGGCTCGAACCCGACATCTTCTGGCGCATGATGGAGCACAACCAGTGGGTGCATCCGTTCGACGCGGCGGGCGAGCGCTGCGAGTTCGGCGCGTTGCCGAAGCAGCTTTCCGGTCTCGCCGACGACCCGTATCGCAGTCTTGCCGGCGAATTGCGCACGGCGGGCGGCTATGCGAAAGACACCACGCCATTCAGCGAATTTCTCTGGGCCGACTATCTGCGCAACAAGGTGCCCGCCGCGCGTTTGCGCAAGGACTTCGACGCCGCGCTCGCTGACGCGCTCGCGCATGCGCACGACGCCGACGCGCGCTATCTGCCGGGCTGGTCGGGCGTGGTGCCCGGCGCCGCCGCCGCCGCGGCCGGGAACGACGCAAAACCGCGCAGCAAGCGCAAGAAAGCGTGAGCGCCGCGCGACGCGCCTCGCGTCACATCGGCAGCGTCGACTTGCTGTAGGGCGAGGTTTTGATTTCGAGCGCGCCTTGCGCCGGTTTGTGCAGCTTGCGCGCTTCGCGCCGTTTCATCTGGCGCGCGATGAGAAGCGCGAGCAGCGCCGCGAGCACGTAGGAGGCGGCGCGTTCGCCATACGTCTCGCTCGGATTGTGTACGCGCCACGGGCCGCCCGCGCCGGCGAACACGAGGAAGGTGACGGCCGTGTCGAAGGCGAGCGCGATCGCCATCAAGCCGAGAAAGACGCGCGTGCCGTGCAGCGAGAGATCGGGGCGCGCGCAGCAGATCAGCCAGCAGCCGAGCCGCACGGCGGCGAGCAACGCGAGGTTCCAGAGCAGAAAAGAAAGAAAGTCGAGCATGATGCAGAGCGAAAAGCCACGTTCGCCCGGAGCGCGTGAGGCCGCGCGGTGAGCGAACAATGCGCGATCCTGACACGGCGCTGCATCTCGATAAATGGCGGCGCGCGCCAGGATTCAGCGCGCATACGCGTGCGTTCCCGCCCGCGCCACGTACGGCGCGGCTCGCGCGGGTTTGTTAAGGTTTGTCAGGCCGTGCCGGAGCGCCGGCGTTTTTGCGTCGGCGTGTCCCAGGCTGCGCCGGCGCCGGTTTTTATCGGCGGGCCTCAGCGCGCGTCGGGCAGCAGCGCGTCGGGCGGCGTGCCGCGCGTGAGGTAATGCGTGAGCCAGAGGCTGGCCGGGCCGCGCACGGCGTCGGTGCGATGAATCAGCGAAACGTTGTAGCTGACCGAGCGCCGGTCCGAAAGCGCGATGCGCACGAGCCGCCCGGCTTCGAGATCGGCTTCCACGAGATGGAGCGGCATCGACCCCCAGCCGAGTCCCGCGAGCAGCAGCCGGTGCTTCGCGCCAAGATCGCCGAGCTTCCACGCGCGGTTGCTGTAGACGCCGAAGGTCTGGCCTTCGGTGAGGCGGCTGCGGTCGGTGAGCACGAGCTGCGTATGCTCGCGCGCGTCGGAAATGCGCACGGGCGCTTCGGCTTGCGCAAGCGGGTGGCAGGGCGCCGCGACCAGCACGAGTTCGACGGTGCCGATGGACTGCGCCTCGATCACGTGCGGCCAGTTGTGATTCGGCCCGCTGATGCCGAACGCGCAGTCGCCGTCCAGCACGAGCTTGAGCACGCCGCCGAGCGCTTCCATCGTCAGGTTGAGCACCACGGTGGGAAACGCCAGCGCGAACGCCTGAAGCGCTTCCACGAGCCGCTGCGAGGGAAACATCACGTCGACGGCCAGCGACACCTCGCCTTCGAGTCCGCGCTGCAAGCCGGCCGCCTTGGCGTTGAGCTGACCCATCAGCAGGTCGAGGCGGCGCGCGTCGGCGAGAATCGCGCGGCCCGCGGCCGTGAGTTCGGGCTTGCGCTTGCCGCGCGCGAACAGCGCCACGCCGAGCAGCGCCTCCAGATTGGCGATGGTGTAGCTCACCACCGACTGCGCGCGGTCGAGCTTGAGCGCCGCGGCCGAGAAGCTGCCGGTTTCCGCCACGGCGATCAGCGCGCGCAATTGTTCGAGGCTGGGCGCACGATCGGTGCGATCTTTGTCGGAATGGCGATCCATCAATGAACTATCGACAAAATAGATAAGAACGATCCATTCTAGACGATTGTTTGAATAGGTTTGGCCGGTTAAAGTGCTCGTCCAATCTATTCGAATTCTTCCGCCGATGAATCCTTCCGCCAGGCCCGCCGGCCGCTACAGCGGCGTCGCGATGCTGCTGCACTGGCTGATCGCCACGCTGATCGTCTGGGGCTTCGCGCTCGGCTGGATCATGACCGACATTCCCGGCATCACGCCCACGAAGCTGCGCTACTTCTCGTGGCACAAGTGGATTGGCGTGACGGTGCTCGCGTTCGTGCTCGTGCGCATCGTGTGGCGCCTGACGCACGCGGCGCCCGCGCTGCCGCGCTCCATGCACGGCTGGGAAAAGCTCGCCGCGCACGCGGGCCACTTCGTGCTCTACGTGCTGATGGTGGCGATTCCCGTGACCGGTTATCTGTACA
The DNA here is from genome assembly GCF_905220235.1 of Paraburkholderia sp. J41. Lineage (NCBI taxonomy): Bacteria > Pseudomonadati > Pseudomonadota > Betaproteobacteria > Burkholderiales > Burkholderiaceae > Paraburkholderia > Paraburkholderia sp. J41. The sequence continues at coordinate 77,843 of NZ_CAJMZE010000027.1, forward strand.
GCTCGGCTGCCGGGATCCAGGTCGTCTATCTCGGCATCTGGCCGCTGCCCACGCTGATCGGCCCGGATACCGCGCTCAAGGGCGTGCTGCGCACGGTGCATGTCGCGCTCAATTACACCTTGCTGGTCGTGGTCGTGCTGCACGTGCTGGCGGTCATCAAGCATCAGTTCGTCGACCGGCAGAACATCGTCGCGCGCATGCTGCCGTTCGGCACGCCGCGCGATTGAAGTTGCAGGCTCGGGTTGCGTTTTCGCGCCGCTTGCCCGTTTTCCGTCATTGCCCGGTCGTTTTCCTTTTCGACGCTCAACCCACCGAACGCTCATGATCCAACGTTTCGCTCGCTCCGTTTCCGTTGTCGCGCTCGGCGCGGCGCTTGCCGCCGGCGCGGCTTTCGCCGGCAGCGCTTATGCCGCCGACGCGGCGAAAAGCTCCGTCTCGGCCGTTTTCAAGCAGATGAACGTGCCCGTGGAAGGCCACTTCACGCGCTTCACCGCCGACGTGAAGTTCGATCCCGCCAACGTGGCCGCGTCGAGCGCGAAGCTCGATGTCGATGTCGCGAGCTTCGACATCGGCGCGCCCGAGTACAACAAGGAAGTCGCCGGCGACGAGTGGTTCGACGCCGCGAAATTCCCGCACGCCACCTTCGTCTCGTCGCAGATCAAGGCCGGTGCGAACGGCGCGTACACGGTCGCGGGCAAGCTCACGATCAAGGGCAGGACGACCGACGTCGTCGTGCCCGTGCAGTACCACAAGGACGGCGCGAACCAGGTGTTCGACGGCACGCTGCCCATCAAGCGCCTCGCCTACAACATCGGCACGGGCGACTGGAAGGACACCTCGATCGTCGCCGACGACGTGCAGATCAAGTTTCATGTCGTGAACGCCGCCCATTAGGCGCGTTGGCGATTGCAGTCCGTTTTGCCTACTCGCAGTCATTCTCGAACCCGAACATCGAACCCGAACAGGAACGCTTCATGAAGACCACGCTTTTCGCCGCCGCGGTGCTCGCCGCTGCCGTCGCCACGCCCGCGCTCGCGGCTGCCACCACCTATAACCTCGATCCGTCGCACACGTACCCGAGCTTCGAAGCCGATCACTTCGGCGGCGTTTCGGTGTGGCGCGGCAAGTTCACGAAGAGCAAGGGCGTGGTGACGCTCGACCGCGCGGCGAAGACGGGCACGGTCGACGTGACGGTCGACGCGTCGTCGATCGACACGGGCAACGCGCTGCTCGACAAGCACGTGAGCGGCACCGAATTCCTCGACGCGGCCAAGTTCCCGACGGCCGTCTACAAGGGCACGTCGATCCGCTTCGACGGCGACACGCCCGTGGAAGTGATCGGCGAATTCACGCTGCATGGCGTGACCAAGCCGCTGAATCTCAAGATCAACACGTTCAAGTGCTTCCAGAATCCGATGCTCAAGCGCGAAGTGTGCGGCGCCGACGCGTCGGCGGAATTCGACCGCGCTGACTATGGCGTGAACTGGGGCCAGTCGTACGGCTTCAAGACGCTCACGAAGCTGCAAATCCAGGTTGAAGGCGTGAAGGCCGACTAAGGCCGACTAAGGCCGACTAAGGCCGACCAAGGCCGACCAAGGCCGACCAAGGCCGACCAAGGCCGACCAAGGCCGCGCGCGGGTTGCTCCGCGCCGCTCGCTTCTTCGACATAAGCCCGCGTGCCCGATGGCGCGCGGGCTTTTTTGTCGGCGCGCGTTTCAGGATAGCGATTCGCCGATATGCGCGAGAATGCCGGCGATCGAAACGACGAGGAGACGCGGGATGTCGCGTTGGCGCAGGATGGTAACGGGCGCGCGAAGCGCCGCGAGCGTGATCGCGGCAGCCGCCGCACTGGCGATAGCCGGCATGGGCGGCGCGACGCGCGCGCTGGCGGTCGAGCCGGGCGCGTATCTCTACGTCGAAGGAGGACACTCGCACGGCATGCTCGTCGTGAAGGGCGGCCGGTTCGAGATCGAAACGATAGGCGGCAATTGCCATACGTGTTCCGTCTCGGGCACGCTGAAGGGCGGCACGGCCGTGGCGACCGACGGCGGCGAAACCTGCCGCCTCTCGATGACCGGAAGCCAGGGCGCGCTGAACGTGGATTCGCGCGGCAGCGAAGGGTGCCGCGCGTATTGCGGTATGCGCGCGGTGCTCGACGGCCAATACCGGCGGCCGCCCGCCGCCTGCGAGGACGGCGCGCGCGCGAAGCGGCATGCGCAGGCGCGCGCGCTTTATGCGAAGAAGGACTATGCGGCGGCCGCAACGGGGTTTTCTTCGCTGATCGGCGAGTGCTCGACGTTCATGGACTGGATCGAAGTCGATAGCGTGCGCAGCGATCTCGCGCTTACGCAGTATCACCTCGGCGACAACGCGCGATGCCTCGCGACGCTCGCGCCGACCGTCGCGATGCAAAACGGCGGCGGTGACGATTCAGCGGATCGAGCGGATCAAGCGGATCAAGCCGGTCAATCTGCGCAGGACGCCGATTTCGGCTTGCCGCCGTGCGACGCCGATAACTATCGCGCGACGGGCAAGGCGATCCGGTACAACGCGGCGCTATGCAAGGCGCCGCGCGAGAAGTAAGGGCGCAGCCGCTTGACGGATCGCGGCCTTAGTGGATAGGCGTGGTGACGGTGTGCGTGCTGCGCGGCGCGAGCGCAACGCCCACGACGTGCGAATGCCAGATGTTGCAGGTCGCGCGCACGGGCACCCACGCGTACTTGCCGCGCAGCTTGGCGAAGGCGCGCAGGTGGATCAGCGAATCGACCGGCGAGATTTCCTCGACGATGCCCGAGGCGGGCGCGGGCGACGCGGATGCCGCCGCGGACTGAGCGGGCTGCTCGATCTGCGCCGAAAGCGCGCGCCGGTCGGGCACGAGCAGCGAGTCGTAGCGTTGGGCCTTGCGCACCCATTGATCGAGCGCGGAGACGCAATTGACGACGGCGTCGGGCACGCGAATGCGGCGCAGGTATTCGTAGTCTTCGGGTTGAGGCTGCATTTGCGCCTGGACCTGAAGGCTGATCCAGAAAAGCGCGAGCAGGGCGCAGGCGAGGGTCGTGAACTTCATGTGACGTGAGCGGCGAACAGCGCGGAAACGGCGCGAAAACAAGCGGCGGCGAAGGCGAAAGTATACACGCTGAAAGAATGCGTCACAGTTTGGAGCGTTGGCTTTGCGGTGTTCACCGCGATGACGGGCGCATTTCGCCGCGATTTATTGGCGTGCCGCAGACGGACGCGCAAAGCAAAAAGCCCAGTCCGAAGACTGGG
>NZ_CAJMZE010000028.1:0-79862 GCF_905220235.1 Paraburkholderia sp. J41
AGCTGGGCGCGCTTCTGCGAAGTCGTCAAGCATCGACGACGGTTTTTCTTTGCGCACCTAGGTGGCACGGACGACGATAGGGACTCCTACTCATGCGGCGCCCTCCTTCACGAAATCGCGACAATGTCAGAGCGAATGGGACTCGTCAACACACTGCCCAGTGAGACATTGCTTTGGCGCGCCAGAACGGACATCAAAAAAGGCAAGAAGGTCGTATGGACTGACTTTGGCCCACCACCCGAGGAATTTGCCAATCAGAGCAATCGCATGAACCCTGCTGGCATTCCGATGATGTATCTCGCCTCGTCTGCGGCAGGCGCAACGAAGGAAACGCGAGCCACCTCGGCTCGGGTCGGCTGCTGGACCACTCTTCGCGATGCGAGGATCCTTGATCTTCGTAGCATACCGGCCGTGCCAGGGATATTTGCGGAAGCCACGCGCGATGCAACCCTCGCGTTGAGCTTCCTGAATAGCTTCGTCGCGGCAATTACAAGTCCCGTCGCACGTGATGATCGCGTCCACGTCGAATACTTGCCATCGCAGGTCGTCTCGGAATTTCTTCGAGGCTTCAGATTCGACGCCGGCGCTCTAGCAGGCTGTTGAAATATCCTTTTGTGAACGCGCGCTCGCTTATTCGGAAGAGCTGGCGCGATGCGGTGTTCGGAATGAATCGATGCCGACGTTCCTTGATTCAGGTGCTGCCGATGCCGCTTTACTTCTCACTGACGCTTTCAAGCTGCCCGAGCAGCAAGGGTTCGCATGCGGGTCAAGTTGTACGCTGCCTGAGTCAGCAGAAAAAGCTGGTCGATTCGCCTCAGACCTCGATACATCGCCTGCCGAATCCCGCCGACGGTCTTGCCCCACCTAAACACCTGCTCGATGCGTTTGCGTTTGCACTGACTGATTGCATAGCCAGGCCATCGCGTCGTTCGAGCGTCAATCGCGGAACCGCCCGCGCGTGCATCGTTTTGCGCTACATGCGGTGTCACATTGTTCGCGCGGCACGTTGCCACGAAGGCGGCCGTGTCGTAGTTCTTGTCAGCACCGACCGTAATGGACGCACCGGCAAATCGCGCAGCATCTGCAAGCATCTCTGCGGCCGCATCCCGCTCGGCGGTGCCGTTGGCCTGTGTGACCTGTGCGTTCACTACGAGGCCGTGCCGGTTATCGGTCAGCACGTGGCCCATGTAGCAAAGCACCGCGCCCGTACCACGACTCTTGCGGAACAGTCGCGCCTGATTGTCCGTGCTCGATTCATGGGTGTCGTTGCTGCGCTTCTCGCCGCGCCAGTTTTCCTGAGAGCCGGCGCCGCCGTCAGGCGGCGAGTCGTCATCCGGCTTCGTCTTAGGCACAAAGCTCTTGTGTCCCGCCCAAGCCTGAATGAGCGTGCCGTCGACGCTGAAATGCTCGCCCGACAGGTGCCCGCGCACGCGCGCCGTCTCGACCGTCTCGTTGAACAGACTGACAATGACATCATGGACTATCAGCCGGTCGCGGTTCTTGCTGAAGGTGGAGTGGTCCCAAACCGCATCGTCCATTGCCAGTCCGACGAACCATCGAAACAACATGTTGTAGGAGATTTGCTCCATCAACATGCGTTCGCTTCGAATCGAATACAGCACTTGCAACAGCAGGGCGCGAACCAGCTTCTCTGGCGCAATGCTCGGACGACCGTCCCTCGCATCGCTCTCGTACATGCGAGAAAAGACCGTATCCATGCGGGCGAGCGCCTCGTTCAGCCACAAGCGAATCGGTCGAAGCGGATGATTGGCCGGAACGAAGTCGTCCAGCTTGGACATCGTGAACATCGATTCGGTGTAGCCGTCCGCTCCGCGCATCGTTTCAGTCTCAGTGTCGTTCGATTCCTTGAATCAACGTTTCTCCCTTGCGCACGGATGACCCCCGCAGAGGGTATTTCAACAGCCTGCTAGACGTTCAAACCGGTGTCGTTGCAGCGTTGCAGCGTACAGGGCAGGCGCTATACTCGCCGCCTCTCCCCACGCCCTATCGAACCATGAAACGATTTGTTGTATGTCGCTCGCCAATCCACGGCAGAGGCGTCTTTGCGCTTCGCCCCATTCCAGCGGGCGAACGGATAGTCGAATACAAGGGGTTGGTGACATCCTGGAGTGAGGCCGCGCACTACTGCGCGCAGAGAGCAGAGGACGGACACACGTTTCTTTTCGGGCTGGCTGATGGCCGCGTTATCGACGGCGCGCGAGGGGGCAACAGTGCACGCTGGTTCAACCACGCGTGCGTTGCCAATTGCTCGGCGGTCGAAGAAGCCGGCCGCGTCTATTTCGACGCAAACCGCGCAATCAAGCCTAGCGAGGAACTGTTCATCGATTATGCGCTGGAACTTCCAAAGCCCAGGACGCGAAAATCTGTGGCGGCATATCGATGCTATTGTGGCGTAAAACGCTGCCGCGGGACGATGCTCGGCTCGGCTCCGTGATCTGGCCGGTGCTGCCGCCGCGCTGAACGACGAGCATAGGATGTTTCAACGAGGATTTGGCTAACAGTCCTTGAGCAGTACGCTGAACGAGCCAATGGGAATGGCCGGCTGTTCATCATGCGAATGCCGTTGCGATGCAGAACATATCCTGACCACGGTATTGATTAACGCCGCATCGTCGCCGGACCAGTGGTGCAAGAACGATTCCAGACGCACAGAGCCGTCTTTCTCGCCGTAGAAATAACGCATCGACCACCCGTCGAAGCGGCGCACACCAATGGTTTCGATGGCGAGAATCTTCATCGCGCGATGCCGGGGATCGGTTTCCATGCGCCGCAACAGAGCGGCCACGCGCGCACGGTCGCCCTCCAGATACTGGATAAAGTTTGGTCCCGCGCGGACCAGAAATCCCGAAATTCCCCGGGCACTGTTCAGCCGTTGTGAATCCGCCACCAACTGCTCGATATCGGAGGCGCGCAGTCCTTCTGATACTTCGCTGATATACACAGCGCTTAACATCTGGATCTCCGTTCATGCACCATCGCAATATTCCAGTTTCCCGGGCAGAGGGGCTTCTTACGACAAACTCCGAATCCCGGTGTAACGGAAAGCAACCGTCGTGCCTCGGCGGCGCGTCCGGGTTCTATCGACCACCCGGCCCCGCCGCCCACAGTCACTGTCGCCAGCCAAGATCACGAATCAGGCGATTGATGTGTGAGGACGAATAGCGAATGTGAAACTCCCGCTCAATGAAGTAACGAATTAGCTCATTCGTCCAGTGATCGCCAGGCAAGCCTTGATGTTCAGGTGCCATCTTCAATGCTCTGGAGATCCGTGCCAACGCTTCAGCAGGAAGCTGACGGCGGCGACCCACGTCTCCAAGCTCCATCAGTGCCTGCACGCCCCCGCTTTCAAACGCAGCACGATAGCGCCGCGCGGTGGCCGGACTTAGCATGAGCTCCTGTGAAACCCGCTTCAGACTGATTCCTGATGCCAGCATCTGCGCAGCACACGCGCGTCGATCCGACCAGGGGGGGCGGCAAACCGGCTTGTTGGTCATCGTGATCGCTCCCCTCGCTAGCGTTCCTGATTATCGCCCAGGCGATGCAACCACGTCGTCCGGTGGCAGCGCGAGGCACGCGCGTGCGCTGTCCGAAACCTTGGAGGCGAATTTTTAGGCGGTCGTGGTTCCCGCGAAGATCCTTATCTTTTTCCAGACGACACCACGCTTGACGGTTAGTTGCACGAAATATATTCAAAACCGTCAGATCCTGTGTCAGCCGTCTGGCTTGACTTTGCGGCACGCTCTGTAGCCTGGACTAGCCGTCGCTGTGGCGGTAATCTCCAAGGAGCATCCCATGTCGTATCGAAGTTCTTTCTTCCCCATCGTCTATCCCGGCGAGACGGGCCGTCCGAGCACCATGGAATACCGCGTGGTGTTCACTGCTCGAGAACCGTGGCTGGCTATCATCGAACTGCGGCAAAACCTCGTCGAGTTCCCCAGTCCCGTCGCGGCGGCAAGCGCGCGCGACCAGGTGGTCAACCGCGTGCTCGACAATGACGTCCGCGGCCTGCCACTTGGCGCGCTACGGCTTGTCGCAACCGACGACTCCGGTTCATTTGAGTACGAGATGCAGCCGGACATTCACGACTATCTCGAGCGTGGCAACCGGTATAAAGCCACACCGCATCGGACGCGCGGTGGCCAGCACATCGAACGCATCGAGATTAGCCCGGCCAACCTTGTTGCAGGACGGGTGCGCGTCGACACCGTGCACGCAACGGCCGCAGCCCTGTCCGGCGAGGTAGCTGCCGCATTGCGCTGACAAGCTTGCCGGTCTGGTTGTCGCTCATTGACAGGTGGAGCACGCCGGCGGCGCAAGCTCAAAAAATAAAGCCCGCGACGTCGGAGACGTCGCGGGCTTCTTCATTGCAGGACGGTCGGGAACGACACGACGTTGACCGTTGCGTGCGATTTAACCCGGTAGCGGCGTGAGACCGCGCGCCGGAGACATGCTGCAAAGATTGCGCGTGTCAGCATAAGCAGAGAGTGCGCACAGACAGGCCGCAGCGACGATCGACGCCGCGACGGTTGCGATAACGATCTGCCTTCGCATCTGTACCTCCTTTGCTGGAATGGCAGTTCACATGATCGACGACGGCCCGTACCCCATGCCGGGGGACAAGTCGTCGCCTGATCAACGTGTCCGGTGTTAGCCCGTATAGAAGACCGCCCAGGTACGGCGGCATTGAACAGTTCACGTTGCGATGTGCGGTGCCGGCGGCTCGCTGACGTTCACCGTAATCCAGCGGCCCTCAACGAGCACGTCGCGCAGACGCGAGCCGTTGAGCATGTACTCGTGCTCTCGACCACAACGAGGCATGGCCTCACGCACCGCATGCGTGGTCGAGCGGACAACCGAAGAATGCATCTGAAACATGGTTGCTCTCCAGAGAGAAGACGAAGAGCGCCCCTCGCGGGGAATCGCTCCCCGCAAGGGTTAAAAAAAATCAACCAGCCATCGCTTCAACGTCGATAACCGCATCGGCTTCGAGCAGGAGGTCGAGTGTCTGTGAAATGAAGAATTCACGCTCGTAGCCCCCCTGTCGGAGCACTTCGCGCTTCATCTTCATGAACTGCGCCTTGCGTTCAGGGTCGAGCGGTCCGTCCGACTCGTCGCTGAACAGGGTCCCGTACGGCTGGGCGGCATGGCGTGCGAGATAAAGGGCAATGCCACGCGTAAGGCACTCGTTGATCCAGACCTTCTGTCCACCCGACATCACCGATACCGCCTTGGCGCTGTCGTTATCGGCGTCGTGGACCAGGATCTCGAAACCTTCGCGCAGATCGCCGTTTGCAAGCTCACGCTGCGTGCGGATCTCGACCGTGAAACGCGGTCCATAGCACGCAAGCAGCAGGTCATTGACCGTCTGCGTCAATGCCGGGCCCGCGTCGTCGATCGTCAACGCAACCAGACCGTCGTTCCCGAGGCCCTTTGCGAGCAGCTTCCAGTGCGCAATCTCCCCGGACAGCAGGTCAGCCCGCAAGCGGGTCGCATCGAAACCGCCAAGTTCCGTCGTCATGGCGTCGCGCTGTGTTTCGCGCGTCGCATGCTGACGGATCAATGCCTCGATGCGTGCGTCGAGCGCAGCACTGGCCTCGCGGTTCGCGACCATCTGCCGATCCAGACCTGCGATGGCGACCGAGACATCCAGTGCCGAAAGTCGCGAGACTTCCGTCTGGACATCCTGCAAGGCACTCTCCAGACGCTTCGTCTCGGCGTCACGATGCTCTGTGACCTTCGAGCGTTGCGCATCCACGCCCGCCAGCTCCGTCCGCGCCTCCGACAGCGCTCCCGCGGCCGCCTCGAGAAGCGGCTTGCGCGCCGCAAGTGTCGTTGCCGCCTGCAGATCACCACGTGCTTTCGACAACGTGTCGACCGCCTCCTTCAACGCGACGCGTTTGGGCGCAAGCCCGGCCACGACGGGCGTCAGCTTTTCCACGACCGCCTTGCGCTCACGATAGTTCGCACGAAGCTGCTCGATGGAAACGCGCTGCTCGGCCGCCCTGGAAGACGCCTCGCGCGCCTGGGCAAGCAACGGGCAGGACGCGTGCATGGCATGACCCGTACATGGCACCTGATGGATCACCGCTGCCTGCTGCTGCAACGTCGCCAGCAATGCCGCTTTCGTCTGCCCCCGCTCGTGCACGCCTTGCAGCGCGGCACTTGCGTCAGTCAGGACAGTCTGCTGCGGCTCCAGCTGCGCGATATCGTTCTGGAGCGCCTGAATGCGCGCTTCTTCGCGACCGATGATCAACTGGGCCTGATCGCACTGCGCCTGGGCGCCTTCGATCTTGGCGCGCTGCGAGAGCGTGGCTTCGTGCATGACAACACTCTTTCCAAGTGCTGCGCGCCGTTCATCGAGGTGCCTGAGAAGCTCAGCGGCCTGCGACGCCATGCGCGAGAGCGATGCATTGATCTCGCCACGCTGCTTCTCAAGCTCGCGAAGGCGTGCCTCGACCGTGGCCGATTCCGCCTGCTTCGCTGCCAGCGTTGCCCGCTGCTGCGTGAGCGTCTGCGCAGTGGCCAGAAGGCCCTCGCGCTCGCGCCGTGCAGCCGCAATCGTCTCGGCATCCGTTGCGATCGCGCGTTCGGTCGCCGTCAGCGTGTCGCGCTTCTGGCTCAGGGCTGCGAGTTCGCGCTGGATGGCGTCAAGCTTGCCACCAAGCACCTTTGCGACCTCGCCGGCTTTCGCCGACAACGCCCGCAAGTGATCGATGTGAAGCAGCTCTGCAAGCAGCGACTTGATCTCGCTGGCGTTGTAGGAGGCAAGCGGTCGCCGGTTCTGGGCAGAAAAAACGCTCGTGAAAAACGATTCGAGCGAACCGCACACCGACTCGACGCAGCGGTCGTAGGTGTCCGCCTTCCCATCCGATCGCGTACCATCCGGCGCCGTGAACGGTTGCCAGAGACCGGCTCCATCACGCCACGCAAGGAAATATTCCGCCTTGTTGGTCTTGCCGGGTTTGCGAAAGGCGAAGGTCGAGCGGTAACGCACGTTGGCGTGGTCCCATTCGAGGATCTTCTGCGCATGAGGCCCACTCACGTGGTCCCAGTACGAGAAGGCGTCGACCGAGAGCTTCGCGGCGTGCGAGGGCATGATCCGGTACGGCTGCAGGTTATCCATGAGCGTCGACTTGCCCGCACCGTTTTTCCCCTTGAGGGCAATCAGGCCAACGGGCAGCGACTCGAGATCGAGCGTGACGCTCTCGCGACGCATGCCGTCCCGCACGCCGTGAAAGCCTTCGAGCGTGAGGGTCAGTGGTCGCATGGGAGGCCCCCGTCCGTCGTACCGGGCAGACCGGCTGGATCATCATGCAGGTAGTCCGAGGGCAGCCACGGCACATCGTCATCGTCGGGAAACGACGATGAAACGATCCGGTCGACGGGCGCAACGGCAACCGTCGTGGCAACCCGCTCTACCGGTGCCGCTGGTTGCGCAGGCGCCGGCGGCACAATGGTGCCGTCAATCGCACGCTCGAGCGCCGTGCAGGCCGCGGAGAAGCGCATCCCTGCCATCTTGAGAAGCTGCTCCCAGTTTTCGCAACCGGTGAGCGCCTTGATCTCACGAGCCGACCACTGACTCGCATAGCCGTGGCTGTGCGACCAGAGCAGGTTCGTCATCTTCACGTCCGGTGCGACGACGAGTTCGAGCTCGTCGGCGTCACGTTCATGGACCATCACAACGAAGCCGTGGCGGACAGCAACAACGGCGCCGCGCGCGGGCCCGTAGGGCTGATGGAAAAGCGCCGCGGTGAAACCGGCATGCTTCACGAGAAGCTGCTGGATGTCGACTGCGGACAACGTTGCATTGAAATGCCGGACCCAGTCGGGACCAGCGGGATAAAGACCAAACATGGATACACTCCGGATAGAAAGGACGGAGTGCGCCCCCGTCGGGAGATCGCTCCCCGTCAGGGTCAAAAGAAAATGGATGCAGTGCGTGCTGCGATCGATGCGCCAGGGCGCGGGGTGAACCTTGTTCCGGCAGTGCGCTCGCGGGCGTTACCCCGAACGCACTTCCGGAACACGGCAGTGTTCCGCGCGTGAGCGGACCATACGGGCCCCGCTCACGTGATGGCGGCGTGTTGGCTACGCCGCGAAAAGATCGCCTTCTAGCCAGTCACGATCGGCCGCGACTGGTGCCGGCGACGCCTGTGAGGGCGCCTCGACTTCGACGGCTGCGCTGGATACCAGCGACAGTCCCTTGGCCACAGGCGGCCCGTCAAGCCCGGCCAGCACCGCATCTACGATCAATGCGGCATCGCCGGTCTCGAGCATCGGCAGACGTTGCAGCAGCGGCGATGATTCGACGCTGGCCACACTGCACCAGCGCGCGAGCTTCGCTTCGACCGACGTCTCCAGACTGATGCCCTGTGCGCGGCTGCGCACGACCGGAAGAATGCGAGGTTCGAGCTTCACGCCAGGAGCGTGGGCGAACAATGCCTCGATTGCCCCGCGATCCACAGCCTGACGATGTTCCTCGTCGATCTGCCAGCGGATGCGAACGAACGCGTCGCCCGACGCCGCAGCGAGCGTGGCAAGCCGCTCCATGTCGGGCGGGCCGTCGAAGTCGATGCACACCATGCGGCGTGCAGGTGTGGCCACCAGTTCGGCCGAGGCCGAACGGGTATCCACTTCCCATAGGAGGTAACCCTTCTCCCCCTGCTCACCGAAATGAAAACGGCCGATCGACCCGGGATAGGCAATGCGACGCCCGCCGCTCTCCCAGGACTGATGCTTGTGGATGTGGCCAAGTAGAAACGCAGAACACTGCGCGTCGAAGAGTGCCGAGAGCGAGAATTCATGATCGAATCCCGCCATCGTGACGCCGTGCTCCGTCTCACAACCCACCACGGTGCCGTGCGAAATGCCGACGGTCGCAATGCCTGCCTCACGCAACTGCGTGTTCACCGTGCCGGATGCGGCCAGATACGTACCCAGCACGTCACCAAGATCGGTGGCCGCAGCGAGCGCGCCAACGCTTGCCGCGAACTGCCCCTTGTTGATCGTTGGAACACAGGTGAATACCGCATCGGATCGCATGGCGACAACGAGCGCCAGTTCCTCTTCGCTGAACACCGGGCCCGCCGACGCGAGAAAGCCGCCGTTCGCAAACGCCACCTGCTGGATGCGATCGGCAACAAACACCGTATTCGCAGACCCCATCAGCGCAAAGTTATCGAGCGTGCCGGGTGGCTCGTGCGAGAACGTGCCCTGGAGCATGATGACCGGCATCGCGGCGGCGAGCCGGTGAACGCGGCGCGCGAGTGCGTTGAGCGCCGGCGAATGTGCATCGAGCCGGTGATCGGTCGAGTCCCCCGAGATGATTGCGACGTGCGCGTTGCGTGCGATCGCGTCCTCGACGGCAAAGCCGAAACAGTGATCCGCTTCGTCCAGCCGTTCGGGCGAGTAATGCAGGTCAGAAAAATGGGCAATCTTCAAAAGTCACCTCCGTAAACGAAAATGGCTGCCCGGAGGCAGCCTTCAGTGGATTTACCGGTCGGGCCGGCAGGGATTTATTCGAACACAGCGTCCCGCACCGCTTTCGCAATCTCACGCTCAAGCAGGGTGTGATCGTCGAGAGCAGCGGCGAGGGTCGTGTTCATGCTGTCAACGTCGGCAGTACGCTGCGTCCAGCCGCGACCGAACTTCGCATGCGCGTAACAGCGGAAATCCCGCTGGCGCGTCTCTGCGTTCAGGCCGAGGCGGTTCAGCAGATCGGACATGCGGTCGCGCTTTTCTTCCAGCGTTTCCTCATGCGGCATGGGCTCACGCTCTGCGTCGTCGGCATGTGAATCGCCAACGCCCTGAGACACCGCCTCTCCAACGCTTCCGGACATGGCCGGACGCAGCGTGTGAACGTTGCCGCTGCCCTCAAGCAATGCCGAGGCGTGCGTTGCCGCTTCCAGCGCCGGGGGATGATCGTCGGCGCCGTCGAGCAGTGCGCTGATATCGATCTCCGCGTCGAGCACAGTGAGCATCTGCGCCTGCCGTACCGGATCGCCCGTTTCGTTGATCCGCGTGATCTCGAATTCGCGCTTGGAGAGCGTGAATCGCGTGCCGGTGAGCCGGCCGCGCGCAAGCGCAACGGTCTGCATCGCCGAATATGCTTTCTGCAGCACGTAGATCGAGTTGGTCGGCAGCTCGATGAGTCCCAGCCCCTTGATCTCCGGTACCGCAAAGACGAAGCGTGCGGAGAGATTGCATTGCCGCGACTGGTACTGCGGACACCGCTCGGGATTGCAGACGCCATCGGGTATCGCATCGTCCACGCGCAGTACGCTCTGGCGGGGGCCAAAGTTGCGCTGCGCCCGCTGTGCCCGCGGGTCGCGCTCCGGCTTCGCATACAGCTTGCAGAAGCGCGTGCCGTCCGGGCCGTATTCAGAGAAATACTTGCGTCCCGTCGTGCCCCACGTCGCCATCTCGTTCGGGATGTTGGCCATCCAGTCGTTGAAGGCAAAGGTAACCGGGAAGCGGTAGAGCCTTAGCCCGTCCCCGCGGTCTTCGCCGTACAGCCGCAGGATTTCGTCGGCGATCTCGGGATTCGTGAAATCGGAACGCCGGCAGGTGAAATACGGCACGTTGCGTGGTGCGAGCGCATTGCGGACGTTGCAGCGGCGCTCGATCTCCTCGCCGATCCGCTCAAACGACTCGCCGGCGGCGAGCAGTTCGTCGTACAGCTTCGCGGCACGTTCGTTCTTGCGCGCGACCGACGTGAGCACCTTGATGCCGGGCCGGATACGCCCAATGACGGGCGGCCGCGGGGCGCGCTCCTCGACGATGCTCCGCACGGGCGCACCGTTCATGCTGATGACAGCGTTCATGATGGTTTTCTCGCAAGGATAAAGATCGCCGAGGTGCGCATCTGGCTGGCCGACTGCGCCAGGTTCGATGCTGCGGCCTCACCGCGGTGCGTGGCGATGTGGGAAAGAACGACACGACGCTCGCTGTCGGCAAGCATCGCGATCTGCGCGACCTCACAGCGCGCGCGCCAGGTGGGCGTCGTGGTGTCGTTTGTGGCGCGCTCGCTTTCGATCGTGCGGCTGATCGTGTCGGCGATGCGCTGGTCAACGGAACTGGAGAGAAGCATGAGGCGCCTCCGGGAAGGGAATGAAAAAACACAGGACGAAAAAAAACGCGTACCTCGCTGTGGAGGAACGCGTTTTCTGGAACCGGATGGAGATGACCCGCACGCCACGTCCCTTTCGGGGACGTGGCGCACAGGGAGCCGTTGGGCTCATAGCGGGGAACGGAAAGTCGTTCCCGGCGCGACATGGTCACGTCGCGCAGGACAGCCCTTTTTCGAAAACATCCAGTTTTCGCCGCAGGATCACGGGTCAGTCCACTTCGATCGCTCTGCCCAGGCTGGCGCCTTGAGAGAGAACACCCGAATGACAGGGCCTCGAACGATGTCGCGGCGCAAATGAATGCGACCGGCAACGAGTATCACGACTGACTGAAGGGGAGCGCGTGGCGAGACGCTCAGCACAAGAGAGATTCCACACCAGGGCCAGCTGGTCGGAGCATGCCGCGAGGGCATGGCTTGGGGCAGTAGACGGACTCCGGGCTACGGAGTCGAGGTCGATGCGTCGGTAGACGCGAGCAATGAAGTCAGTATCAGCGAAAAACGCCCCTGCTGCGCCCGGAATGATGACCGATATCGTGCAGCTTTTGCCCATTCTCGTCCGACGAATACCGTTGACAATGGCATCCGAGAGAGACCACACCGCAAAACACATCATGGCCGCCGTACTTGAAACGGCGCCGCTGCCGGACGATCGTCCCGGCGGGCCGGCGCATGGCGGGACGCCCGACGCGCCCGCCAACCTCACTGCAGTGCCGTCGGGCACCGGGCTCAAGCCCATCGAGCGTCTAACGAGCGACACGCGCTACGCGAAGATCATCGCCGAAGCGGAGCACCTCACGACATTGCAGTATTGCTCCCTCTTCACGCGCACGTTTGTCCGGTCTGATTACAACTTCTGCGCGAGCAAGATCTCGGTCGCGCGGGGAGGCAAACTGCAGGCTCTCGACGCTGCCATGCGTGAAACCAGTGAATGGTTCCGGATGGCCATCGACTGGGTCGAGCAGCTCGGTGCACGCCAGATGCCCTGGCCGTCGGAAAGCATCGGGCTGGAGGTGAAACGTCCCCTCGCTGGCCAGCTGGTCCGCTGCCTGTCGCAATATGAGCGACTGTTCAAGCGCGCTGCCGAAGCCAACCGCGAAGGCAAGCTCAGCGCCGAACGGACCGCTGCCATGCTCGCGAACGCCGAGAAAAAGCTCAAGCACATCGTTCAGGTGTGTATTCCCGACAACGAAGAATACGAGGCCGGTGGCGAACGCCGCGACGGCTGAATACCGATACGTCCGCCATGCCCGTCATGTTCGCCAGCTTGACTTCGTTGCTGGCCGGATACGCTCGCCCCTAACCACCGTGAGGAGAACAAGCATGGAGATCGATCTCCGCGAAATCCAGGACCTGCACGCGCGCTATGCGCGCGTGCCCGTCACCATTGACCTTGAGGCGCAGGTCCGTTCGCGCCCCGCCCCATTGCTGCTCGCACACGATGCCGCGATTCGCCCGTCCGGAGTCCGGCGAGTCTGGGACGCGCGAGGGAAGGTGGGGCGCAGCGCACTGATGGTGATTGGTGGCACCGTTGTCTGTGCAGCGATCGGTATGGGAGCCGCGAAGCTCTACGGACTGGGGGGCAATACCGCTCACGTTCAACCGCATGACGCGGCGACGAAACCAGCGGCGTCGATTGCGACGCCCAGCGCGGCCGGTGAAAATCCCGTGAGCGACGCCGACGCGCTAACGCAAGGG
Organism: Paraburkholderia sp. J41; assembly: GCF_905220235.1. Classification (NCBI taxonomy): domain Bacteria; kingdom Pseudomonadati; phylum Pseudomonadota; class Betaproteobacteria; order Burkholderiales; family Burkholderiaceae; genus Paraburkholderia; species Paraburkholderia sp. J41. The sequence goes on from NZ_CAJMZE010000028.1 coordinate 12,845, forward strand.
GATTTTGACCAGCCCCCGGCACGCGCCAGCGGACTGACCGCCATTGATCCGTCTCAACTGACGCATCAGGCAGCTACGGCCGCATCGACTTCCGCCTCTCGCTCCGGCTCGACACCAACGGTTACCGTTGCCGCTATCGACGAGCAGCGCGTGGCCGCTTCGCCGATCCGCCAGCACAGCGTCCAGCACCCGGACGCGCTCGCCGTGTCGCAACCCGCGTCCGCGTCCGCGTCGGCGTCGGCGTCGGCAGCAGCGGATCCGCATGCGAAAGCGGCGGATAACAGTAGCGTTGAGCCGGCCACGTCGGCACGAACCGCATCCGGCTCGCCATCACCGGCGCCGGCGCAGCTGCCCGTTCGTCGCACGGCGCATCGCGTCCCGTCGACCGCGCATGAGTCGCAGCAGTCAACCGCCGACGGCAAGACGGTACAGACCAAACCTCTCGCCCCCGCAACCCGCGGCGGCGACGTCCAACTTTTCTGAGGCATACGCGAATGAAGAACCAGCTCAACGTTACGCTGCTGGCGCCGGGCGCCATGATCGAGGGCAATCTCATTCTGGATCATGGTTTGAGCCTGTTCGGCATCGTCGACGGCAACCTGATTGCCAACGAGGGCCTGCTACACATCGGTCAGGGTGGTCTGGTCAAGGGACAGGTCGAGGGTGAACACGTGCGCGTCGACGGCACTGTCGAAGGCGATCTGCACGCGCGAGGATCGCTGGAAATCAACGGGCGCGTAAAGGGAAACATTTTTTACTGTGGCTCCATCAGACTCGGACCATCCGCATCACTCGACGGACAACTCAAGCGGGTCGGTCGCGAACTGGTGATCGAGAACACCGCTACGGCTTCCGCCGACCCGACGCCATCCAACGTTCAGCATCTCTCGCGGCCTGCCAGCGCCGTTTAGTCTCGAGATCCGGAAAGGTTCAGGCTTTCAGCCCTCGAAAGGCCTCACTCGCGCCACCCATCCTCGCGACGCGCTCCAGCAGGTCCTCAAGGCTCGCGGGATCAACGGGCTTGACCAGGTGCTCGTCGAAGCCTGCGGCCTTCGTACGCTGATAATCCTCAGCCTGCCCCCAGCCCGTTATCGCTACCAGCCACACCCCCGCCTGCGTGGTCCTCGCACGGAGTTCTCGGGCCACGGCATGGCCGTCCATGCCGGGCATCCCTATGTCCACCAGCGCGAGCGCGGGTGCGATCCCGTCGACCGCGTCCAGCGCGTCTGCGCCCGAGTAAAACACGTGGGCGTTGCCCCCCGCGAGTTCGACAAGTGCGCCAAGACTGTCGGCCGAGTCGCGGTTATCGTCGACGATGAGAACCTTCAATCCCATACAAGAAAATGTCCTACGGGCACGCGGAGCCCCTTTTCTCCCCGGGGCCGTGATGAGCGGTAGTGTGACGGTAAAACAACTGCCCTTGCCGGGACCCTCGCTTGTCACCGCAATCGCTCCAGCGTGCAATTCGACGAGCTTGCGGGCCAACGCGAGTCCGACGCCAAGTCCTTCGCTGTGCACCGAAGCGGGCTCAAGACGCGTGAACAAGGCAAACAGCCGGCCAACGTCGGCGGGCGCGATGCCTATGCCCCTGTCGACGACGCGCACGACCGCCCTGTCGCCCACTCGCTGCATCGACAGATCGATGAGCCCCGCTTCGGGCGAGTACTTTGCGGCATTGTTGAGCAGGTTGGAAAACACCTGCGTCAGTCGTACCTCGTCTCCGTTTACCCAGAGCGGCTCTGCGGGGAAGCGGATCTGAAGTTCGTGGCTGCCCTTCTCGATCGCAGGCCGGCTGAGATCAAATGCCGATTTCAACGTTTCGGCCAGATCGACGTCTGCCCGACGAAGTTCAAGACTGCCCGTACTGATTCGCGCCACGTCCATCAGGTCGTCAACGAGGCGAACGAGATGCGTGACCTGACGCTCCATCATCGTCACAATGCTGCTGGCCTTTTCACCGACTGCTAGCGTTCTGAGCAATCGCAAGCCGTTGCGGATCGGGGCGAGGGGATTGCGCAGTTCGTGCGCGAGCATGGCGAGAAAGCGGTCCTTCATGCGGTCCGCCTCGATCAGGCTTCGTTCGGCATCTTTCTGTACCGTGATATCGGTCGCGGTACCGAACCATTCGACGACTTTGCCATCAGCATCGCAGATCGGGACCGCCCGCGAAAGCGCCCACCCCAATGAACCATCCGCACGAATCACCCGGTGTTCCAGTTCAAAGGAACCTTGTGTCTGTACCGCCTCGTCGATCGCTGAGCGAACGCGTTGGCGCTCCGCCGGCGGCACATAGCTGTCGAACCACGCACAGTCTGCCCTGGCATCGCTGACGAAGCCACGCCCCTTGAGCTCGCGCAGTTCACCCCAGTCAGCGCTCAACCGGTAGATCGCGTTGGAACTCGCCAGCGTGAGCGCCCGCAACTGGGCTTCGTTTTCCCGCAGCCGCCGCTGAGCAAGCATCTTGTCGGTAGCCTCCCACACCGTGCAGACTAACCCTTGAATCGCGCCGGTCTGATCGCGCAGGGGTGAATAGGAGAAGGAAAACCATGTCTGTTCCGCTTGCCCAGAGCGGTCGATCACAAGGGGCAGATCTTCCCGATATACAGGGTGCCCATCCAGTGCGGTCTGGACGAGCGCACCGACGTCGGCCCAGATCTCACCCCAGACGATCTTTAGCGGACTCCCGAGTGATTTTGGATGTTTTCCTCCAAGCATCGACACGTACGGCGTGTTGTAGACCATACAAAGTGAAGTTCCCCACGCAGCCCACATCGGGACATGAGAATCCATCATCAGTTGCACGATCGTGCGAAATTCAGGAGCCCAGGTATCCGGAAAACCAAGCGGACTCGTACTCCAGTCGTGCGCTGCGATCACCTGTTCCATTTCTTGCGACTGAGTGGGCCGCGTCTGCTGGCGTGCCGAAGCGACCCTCGCATAGCCTGGGCTCGGTGGCACGTCAGATGTGACGGAAACGTCAACGCGTCGGGTCATTGTGTAATCCAGGTGTTTTGCGTCAGAAGACCGTCGGACGTTCCAGTTTAACGTGCGATGAAAACGGTTGGGCCGTACAGCCGGAATCCTTCACAGCATGGCCTTCATGAATGGTGGCCGCCAATGTACCCAACTCACAACCCGGCACGCCCCGTGTGTGGGCTGTCGCAGCTCTCAAGGTAGTTCGACATACGGAGGAACCGAACATGGCTATCGTTGACCCCCAACCGGGTACACCCGGGGCGCAAATCATTGGCAACGGAGCGGGCCAAGGCCCGGGTCCCGAGATCATGGCCGCAGGAACGCTCGACGGCACCAGGGTCTTTTCGGCAGACGGCGAGCACGTTGGCAAGATTTCATCGATCATGCTGGACGTCAGTGGCGGACACATCGCCTATGCTGTGCTCGCCGAGGGAGGCTTTCTCGGCGTGGGCGCGACCCTTCACGCCATCCCGTGGAATGCGCTGACCCTCGATACCAGCGAAAAATGCTTCCGGGTAGGGATTTCGGCCCAGCGTATCAAGGATGACCCGGGCTTCGACAAGGATCACTGGCCTACCATGGCCGATCCCTCCTGGGGCGCGCAGTTGCACGAGCACTATGACCGGCGACCGTACTGGCTCGCCACCGGGGCTCTGCCGGGGCGCGACGCCGAAGCCGGCAATCCGCCTGTCGACCTATGATCAGGTCCTGAATCGCTCAGGGAGAAAAAAAATCGCCATGCGCCGGGGCCGGAAATACCGGCGCAGCCGTGACCTCGACACCCCCAAAAAGCTCCCAACCGGGAGGCCAGACGTTCTCGTTTGCATGCGGGTCATCATGGCCAGCACGCAGCGTTGATTGCCGTCCAGTGAGAGGCGGCGGTAAGCTCACACCGCAAAATTGCCTGCCTGCAAATTGGGCCATGTTGCGTCGCGCGCGTCGGCGCGGCGAGACGCACCGCCAACAGCGCTGAAACGGCTTCCAGCAATTCGTTGACCACTATCGGCTTGCGAAAGAACCGCGTCCAGCAATGCGGACAGTCATCGGGTTCCACGGCAGCAGAGAGGAGGAACAGTGGAATGCCGGCAAGCGATGGATGGGAGCGCAAGGCGCAGCACAACTGCACGCCGTCGACGTACGGCATCTGGTAATCCGTGATGACACACTCGATGGCGTCGCGATGAACGATCTCTGCCGCCCGTCTCGAATCATCGGTCATGCTCACCCGGTGGCCGTCGCCTTCGAGAGCGAGAGCCAGTGGCAGAAGATTTTCCAGGTCGTCATCAACGATCAACAGATTCGCCACGGCACCCGCTCCTGGATGTTTCGTTATCCAAAGAAATGCCAGATCCCTGCGGCCAGCTGCCATGCAGGCGTTTGCTGTCCGCTCAGGTCGGCGTGGCATAAAAGGCCGTGACGCATTTTCCGCAATCGGTATGCCACATATCCGCGATTGTGAACCTGCTCACGGTGCGCGGCGGCCGGATATCCAGATGAGGAAAGGCCCGCCGGACGTCTGTTGCACGGGTTTTTGAGGAATCCGGCAGATGAGGCAAAATATCGTCAATCGTGCCCCAGAATCTGTGCAACCTGTCCCGCACGTTGCCGCGCACGCGTCCGTCACCCGTTAAACAATGGCAGGCAATTTAATGACAGGCATCCGCCACCCCATTCTCCTTGTCGAGGACAGCGAAAACGACATCGAGCTGACGTTGATTGCCCTGGAGCGCGGAGGCATCCGCAATCCCGTTCATGTCGCTCGTGACGGCGTTCAAGCCATGGAATTCCTGCGCCGTGCCGGGAAATGGGCCGATCGCGAAGACGAGCATCCGGTCCTGGTGATCCTCGACAAGAAGCTTCCCCGACTCGATGGGCACGAGGTCATCGAACAGGTCAAGGGCGACCCGGCACTACGTGGCATTCCACTCGTCATGCTGACGTCTTCCCGGCATGAGGCTGATCTGCTGCGCAGTTACGATCTGGGCGTGAACGCGTATGTCGTGAAGCCCCTGAAGTTTGACGACTTCATGGAGGCCATAGGCGACATGGGTGCTTTCTGGATTGACCACAATACGCTGCGGCCAAGGGGATTTCTCGCCGGCGAGTAACGGCAGGCGTGCGGGTTACGTCTCCAGGGCCGGAAGCCGGACCGTGAACGTCGCGCCCTGCCCGGCGCCATCGCTGCGAACTGCGATGTCGCCGCCATGTCGCTCCGTCAGCGTTTTGGCCAGCCACAGTCCGAGTCCCAGTCCGCCTACGCGCCCCGCATGGCCAGCGTTGACCTGCTCGAAACGGTCGAAGATTTTTTCCATCGCATTGGCGGAAATACCGCAGCCGGTATCGCTCACCTGCAGCACTGCCCAGCCTGCCTGGCGGGTCAGTGTCATCGTGATACCGCCCGACTCACAGAACTTGATGGCATTTCCTGCCAGGTTCCACACAATCTGCCGGATGCGCGCTTCGTCGGCCCGCACGCGGACCGGCTCACGGGCCGTCACCTCAAGCTGAAGACCCTTGCGCTGCGCGTCAAAGCGCAACCCGTCAGCAATATCGCCTACCAGCGCGTCCAGTGAAAATTCGACGGGATCGATGGAAAGCTTGCCCGACACGATCGCGCCCGTGTCGAGAAGGTCGTCGACCATCATCGACAGTTGCCGCGCACTTCTCTGGATCGTTCCGCCGACGGTAACAGCATCAAGGCGCGTGGAGAAACGCTGCAACATTTCCGCCCAGTTCAGGATCACGCCGATGGGCGAGCGAAGCTCGTGCGTGACCGCGGCAAGAAAATGGTCCTTGGCGATCGAGGATCGTTCGCTTTCCTCCCGTGCCTCGCGCTCGACACCCGCAAGCCGCTGGTGCTCCAGCTCTCCCATCTTCCGGGCAGTAATGTCCAGCGAAAATCCCAGCATGCGCACCGGCCTGCCCTGTCCGTCGTAACGCGTGCTGCCTCCCGCCAGAACCCACCTGCCCGCCGGATAAACGATGCGGTACTCTGCCTCGTAGGTACGTCGGTGTCCTATCGCATCGGCCAGCTCCGCGCGCACCCGCTCGCGGTCGTCCGGATGCATGATCTCGTTGAACAGGCTCTGTTCCGTCAACGGGTCTTCCCGACGGATCCCCATGTTGAGTTTGCACTGGTCGGTGCACGAAATGGCACCGGTCGAAAAGTCGAGTTCCCACGCACCCACCCGGGCAAACGACAGGGCACTCTCAAGCAGTTCGCGGCTTTCGGCCAGTTTCTGGCCCGCCTCCTCTGAAATCACCTGCCGCAGTTGCGCCTGGGAGCGAAGCAGCGCCTTCTCCCGCCTTTCCTCGATCCGGGCCTCCGCCTCGCGGGTCACGTCGGAAACGCACAAGGCAAACCGGGCCGGGGAGCCGATCGGGCCGATCATCGATACCCGGATTTTCAGATATCGCGAAGCCGGGATTTGCCCTGCCGATACCGCCTCGTAACGGAAAAAAGGGGACGTGAGTGCTTCGTCCCGGGTGACGCGCGCCAACGCTGCGCGTATCCACGTTTCGCGGACCTCATCATCCGGCCCCGAAATTGACCAACAGACGCCGGAGATGACCGACCCACCGTTTCCCGGGGCGGGTGTTCCACACCAGCGGACGAAGGCACGGTTAAGTGCGACGGCGCGCCATGTCATATCGGCGATGAGGTACGCGTCATCGAGCCATTCGAACAGATCCAGCCCGGGGTTAATTTCAGGGTTCAAGACGCAGGTACTCTCGGATACATAACCGGCCTTTGGTGCCACGGACCGGCATTGGCCCATGCCAGCATGATAAGGCACGGATCGTTCGAATGCGGAAAGGCTACCGTTACCGCGTTAGCAAGCTCGCGGGCGCCCTTTGCTGTCTCTGCGAACTAGAGACATAATCAGCCGCCGAAAAGGTCAGCCATGACCAGAAAGGCCGCGGCTACTTACCATGCTCAACATCCGCGAACATCGGCGTAGAGGCGTTCAAAAATCCCATCACCATTCGCGCGAGCGCGTCTTCGAACTGCTCTGTGCCTAGTCGAGTAAAGCCCTGTAGCGTCGCACGACGCAACGTCTCGACGAGCCCACCGGACAGAACAAAGACTTCGCTTTCGTCGAGCGGCCGCGCATCTGCGCCTCTTCCTTGCCAAACTTCAAGAATTGCCTGAACGGCCGTATCAGGAACCGCGGGGAGCCCGTTTGCCAACGCATGCCGGGTGAGCGCCTGAACGAGCCGGCGCTCTGGCAAGCGATGCCGGGCAAACGCCCGATGCAGTACCTGAATGATGCTGCGGATCTGTCTTTCCGGCGTTGCGTCGCCCTCAACATCCAGGACAATCGCTATTTGTTGGCGCACCTGCTCGCGTTGACGTTCGATCAAACCAAGCACGATCGCTTCCCGATTCGGAAAGTACTGGTAAACGGTGCCAATCGAATACCCGGCCTTTTGCGCAACATAGTTGGTCGTAAGGCGTTCGCTCCCTTCGGTGGCCAAAATCTGAGCAGTTGCTTCGAGCAACGTTTCCAGCGTTTTCCGTGCGCGAGACTGTCGGGGAATTTTCCTCTTCAGATCAGACATTTACGTGGTGGGCTTTGAAAGATTAAACCGCGCTCGTAAAGCGAGTATGAAAACCGAGCATTGCTCATTATATTGGAATCGACACAACGAGCGGATATCCCATGCATTTCGAGCCGACGCGCCTTTGCCGGCGTTTATACACAAAAACGCTTGCCCTGACCGTCCTGATCAAAGGCATTCTTCTCACGCCAGCGGTTGCCATCGCAGGACCGTCGGGGCTGGTGCCATCGCGGGACGCATCGTGGCACGAGCAGGTGAAAGCCGCCGGCTACGTCCACAAGACCACCCAGGTCAATAACGTCACCCTTAGCTATGTCGAAGGACCCGACAACGGCCCACCGCTCGTGCTGCTTCACGCGCAGCTGCTCGACTGGTTCAGTTACAGTCGCGTACTTCCAGCCCTCGCCAAGACTTTTCACGTCTTCGACATTGATTACCCGGGACACGGTCAAACGAAAACGCCCGCCAATTATCCGATGACGGCCAACCAGATCGGCGCCGATCTCGGCGACTTTATCGAACACGACATAGGCAAGCCGGTCTTTATCACCGGTAATTCTTCGGGAGGCCTCCTGGCCACATGGCTTGCTGCGTATCGCCCCAAACTGGTTAGGGCTGTAGTCCTGGAAGACCCGCCCTTATTCTCCTCTGAATATCCCCGCATCAAGCAGACCATCGCTTATCGCGCGTTCAGAACGAGTTATACCGCCGCCGCGCACGATCATCCGGACGATTTTCTGCTGTACTGGATACACGAAAATGCACCTTTCTTCCGGAAAAATGTCGGTCCGGGGACGCCCTTCATCCTGACGCGCGCGATACAGGGCTACCGAAGAAAAAACCCGGGCCGACCGCCAGAGATTGCACTCATCAAGGACGACACCGTCCGTATGATGTTGCGAGGTCTCGATCGATACGATCCACGCTTCGGCGCGGCCTTTTACGATGGCACCTGGAATCAGGACTTTGACCATGCGCACGCATTGCAGAAAGTTACCTGCCCGGTCCTGCTCATGCAGGCCAATACTTCCGCACTGCCCGACGGTACACTCAACGGTGCCATGAGCGAAGAGGAAGCGCTGCGAGCAGCGTCCCTGTTGACGCATGGACAGTATGTGAAAATCGATTCAGGTCACGTCATCGATCTTGAGAAACCGGAACTCTTTGTGGAGAAGCTCAATCACTTCTTCTTTTCTCCTTAAGGCGTCGGTCAAACAAAGACGAGATAGCGACGAAGCTGCAGGATGCGCAATTTATCCAGCGAACGAGGCCGGCTACGATCGCAGTCAGCCTGCTCAGCGTTGCATTCTCTGGACAGCATGTGCCGGAACCTTGCAATCGCCACCGAACGAGCAGCCCTACCCATCTGCATAAATGCAGTAGAGCCGCCTCTCGCTGTGGTCGCTCAACTCTGCGTGAAAGTCCGGTCAATAGGTCGCCTCATTCTGCATAAAAACGCAGCCATAACTGCGCATCCGATAAGGACCATTCCATATGACTGCGTGGCCACTGCCAACGCCATTCCCATGCCGATCAACAGATAGTATATAAGCCCAAAAACTGCGCCGGCTGTGCCAACCAGATCCTGATAACCGTTCAGCGCCTCGCCAAGCACGTTGGGAATCGCAACGCCAAATGCCACCGTTACCAGCGTTGCCGGCAACAAAAACCAGAGAGTCCCATCCAGCAACTGGACGCCAATACCCGCGAGCAACGTCAGCATCGCGGCGCGACCGACAATCCGCATGGTGGCAACCCCTCGATGCACCAGTCTTTTATTTAGCCAGGTGCCCGCGGAAGATCCCACGGCCATCAACACGCCGCTATATCCATAGGGCAACCCGCCTCGATGCAGCCGCTGGAAGATAAATGGGCCAAGCGCATAGTAGCTAAGCAGCGCAACGTTGAACGCGGCAACAAGTAACGCCGAGCGCCAGAGTTCGACATCTGAAAGCATGGCCCGGCAGGTCGTGCGAAAGGACGACGCCACATTGCCTGACGGGCGTGTCTCCGGAAGCACCAACGCGCACCAGCAGAGAAGCGCGAGCGCCAGTCCGAGCAGCGAGAACAGTGCTCCTTTGTAGCCGAATCCCCGCACGGAAGCGGCGCCGACGATTAGCCCCACAGCTGGACAGGCAGCCGCGGCCGTTCCAGCTACGGCAAACGCCTTCGCCAGTTCACTGCCCGAAAAACGGTCGCGCAGGACAGTCTGGGTTACCACAGATCCCACCGCGGCGCCGGCCGAAGCAACCCCTTGGGTGAACAGCAGAGCAGTGAAAGAAGTGACCATGAGCGCCCCGCTACAACCTGCCGTATAAGTTAACAAACCCAGAATCATGGCTGGCCTGCGCCCGATCCTGTCGCATGCGAGTCCCCATACGACGACGCCCGCCGCGAAGCAAAGAAAGTACGTAACCGATACCTGCGCTGCGCTCGCAGCGGACACGGCGAACGTCCGCGCGAGATCCTCAAGCGCCGGACTGTACAGAGCCTGTGCAAACTGTGGAAACATGAGCAAAGCGATCGCAAGAGAAAGAAGCCCCGAGTTTTTCATCGTTGGTACCATGAACCGAAAACTGCATTGTCGAGTGCCGAACGGATTCCCGGCATCGATGTATGGACATTAAATGTGTAAAGTTGGACAATCTCTCGATGGCATGGCTTGAAGAAACGTCCCGTTTCGATCCCGATGCATACACGTCAGAGGTGATCGGCCTCGCGACCGTCCTGTCCCATCACGACTCGGGCATACACTCTCACCGCAAGGCGCAGCTCCTTTATACGCGCCATGGATGCGTTCGCATCACGCTAGCCAATTGCCTCTGCCTGTTACCGCCGTCCCGCGCAGCCTGGATTCCCCCTCGCGTCACGCATCGTGTGCAGATCCGCAGTGCTGTCGAGTACCGGTCGGTCTATCTCCGTGAGGACATCTGTGCCACGTTGCCGGCAGACGTGCGCGTGATTGCGGTCAGCCCGCTACTGGAAGCTGTACTGGAGGCCATCGCAAACTCGGATTTTGAGCAGGAGTGGGCCGATGGCCGCCACACCCATATACTTGGATTGTGTATCGACGAGATTCGCAACTCGAAGCTTGAGCCCATGTTGCTAGTGTTGCCAAAGGACCGTCGGGTTGCCCGCTCAATCACAAAAGGCAACCGGGTACCCCCGGAACTGAAGGTCCTTGAACGCGAAGCCGGGGCAACGGGCAAGACAATCACGCGAATTTTCCAGAAAGAAACCGGTATGACTTACCATCAATGGCGGCAACAATGGCGCGTAATGAGAGCCATTGAACTCCTTGCCACAGGTCAGAGCATCTCTCATGTCGCGGCAGAACTGAAATTCTCCAGCAATAGCGTATTCATCGCCTTCTTCCGGAAAATGGTCGGAAGCACGCCCGGGAGGTACCTTCAAAAGGCCGGGGCATAAACAGTTGCTCCTGGAACGATTTCGCGCCTAGAGAATGAAAGGGGCCTCCCTCACCTGTGACTCATGAATGAATCGCGTGGGTGAATTCTTTCGGATAGAGGAAATCACTAGGGTTTCCCTCGCGCGTGTCATTGCGACGTAAAAAAGCCGCCGCTCTTCCGACTCCGGACTTTTCAGATCCGGGACGATATTCTCTTCGGCCCGTGTGATCCACACATGATCCCATTCCAGCCCTTTCGAACTGTGCATCGTCGTGAGCACCAGCGCGTCTTTCGCGGGCTCGTTGTTCGCTCGTCTCAGGAATTCGATGCGCTCCGCGAACGTGCCATTCAGGCGCGATATCACGTCGTAAGTAGCCTGTACGGCTCGCTCAGCCGTTTCCTTGCGCACGTACGTCATCATCCACTCGCGTACACCTTCAAGCGTCAGCGAATGGAACTGCCGCTCGCAAAGCGACTGCCATTCCGCCAGCCGCTTCATGAACGCGCGATACGCCGTCGCGGTGTCCTCGCTCAGGCCAAGGGCGAGAAGGTCTTTCTTCTGCTTTTGCAGGAGCGTCGCGCCCATGGCGTTGTGTAGCGCGGTCAGGTCGCGCGTGCTCATGCCGGCATAGCCAAGCACAGCATCCAGACCATTAAGCTTCACGCGCTGCACGATCTGCAGGAGGTTGCACATGAGCGCGCCCTCGGGCTGATCCAGGACCGAGCGTCCGGACGCTCGGTAGTATTTCACGCCGTGAGACCGGCACACCGACTCAATCGCATCCAGTACGCGGTTTGTGCGCGCGAGGATCGCGCACGTTTGGCCCGCTCGCAGCTGCGGTTGCAGCGTTTCGACGGCGGCCGCCGCGTCGTCATACTCGTCGTTAAAACGCCGCGCGACGATCGTGCCGCCCTCGCCTCTATCCGCGTAGAGGATCTTCGCGATGCGGTCCGTGTTGTGCTGGATCAACCGGTCCGCGGCCGAGAGAATTTCAGCGCGGCACCGGTAGTTGCTGTCGAGAATAACGCGTTGCGCTTCGAACTTCGAGGCGAAGCCCTCCATGCCACGGTAACCCATCGCAGCACGGAAGCCGTAGATGCTCTGGTCATCGTCTCCGACGACAGTTACGCAGGCCCCAGCCTGTGCGTGCAGTTCGACCCAGCGATACTGTAGTGGGTCGGTATCCTGGAACTCGTCAACGAGCAGATGGGTGAACGCGTAAGGTTCGATGTCGCCCGACTCCATGCCTGCGATCGACAACCGCAGCATGTCCTGGAAGTCGATCTTGTCATTGCGCGCGAGCGCCTCCTCGTAGGCGGCGTACAGGATTGCCTCGGGCGAGCCGTCGATCGCGTGCGTGATACCCGTCTTCAACTGCTCGATGACCGGGACGGCTTCCTCGACTTTCCAGTTCAGGCCCGTTTCCGCGAGCACGCGAATCAGCAGTCCGGTCCGGTCGCCGTCGGACGCGATATCGCGTTTGCGCCCCGGCTTCTGGATCTGCCGGAATCCGAGCGAATGGAATGTACCCGCCACGAGGCGAGTTTTCGCACCCGGGCCCGCAAGCTTGAGGATGCGATCCCGCAACTCGATCGCAGCGTCCTTGCTGAACGTCACGGCCCCCACGCGCGCGCCAGGCTCCGCGAGCAATGCCGCTGCTTTGGCCGCGATGGTCTTCGTCTTGCCCGCGCCCGGACAGGCGACGGCCAGACAATGTCGCCGCGCCTGCGCGACCTCCAGTTGCTGCGGATTCAGCCCATCGAGCATAGCCGGTCGCCTAGATCGAGCGAACCGTCGTCATCAGACGCAGATGGGTCATGTACCCGCGCACGCCGACCGGATGGAACTTGCGCAGGAAGCGCCCCACCTCTTCGTCAACATCGCCCTGGTCACGCACGCCGTTCCACACGAGAAAGTCGAAGTGGTCCATCACGCGGTCAAAGCGCGTGATGACGGACAGCAGGCGCATCGAAAAGCGCGAATACGCCTCCACCTCGATCGCCAGCGACGGCTTCGTCACCGACGGCTCGAACACGATGTCACCACGCCCCACCATCTCGCGCTTCGTGCGCTCACGGAAGCTTTCCGACACTTCGAACTGCTCGGTCACGTAGGCCTCGAGGCCGTCGAGCTGCTTGTCGAAGAACGCGTTGACCGTGGACATGTCCTGCTCACCAAAGGTCGAGCGCCCGAAGCGCTGCATATTGATGCTCATGCGGTTCAGGTACGGCCACCATTGTTCGAAGAGCGGGCGCAGGCGCGTATGGTTAAGACGGACCGCCGCAGGCACGATGGCCGCGCCCGTGAGCTGCCGGTCCAGCAGGATTCGCCCGATCTCTCGGCGCCGGCGGATGATCGCGGCGCGCTCGGCCGGCGGCAGTTCGCGGAAAAGCTTGCGCGTGCGCGCCACCTGCTCACGTTTTTCGTCCGCCTCGCTTTCGGAGATCATGCCCTCGCGATGCAGCGTCGCAGCGTCGCTTTCCATACGCTGCAGTTCGTCTTCGAGTTCGTGATCGTCCGCGCCATCGGTCACCGCGCGATTGTCGTCCAGGCCAGCCGGGCCGGCGGACGCAACCGCCGGGTTATTGCTGCCTGCCGCATCGATCTTCGTCGTCTCTTCGTTGAGGGTACTCATGGGTCGATCCTGAGGAAATTGCACGCGCACCAGCGCGCGGCACACCCCTATTGTTGCGACCTTGCGTCATCGGGGACCGCGAAAACGCGGCAGATTAAAGCGCCTTTTTGGATCGAGGCGGCGGCCGCGACATCGTTCGCGGGCACGATAGCCCTTCGTGGTGCAGTCGCCTGCGCTCCAAAACGCAAAAAGCTCGCGAATTTCGCGAGCTTTCCGGAACGAGAGCGATAACGACGGAATCTACCGTGTCACGTCGACGAGTTGGCGACCCACAGCAGCAGCGGCAGCAACACCGCGAGCGCCGTCCAGCTCTGCGCAACAAGCGGCACGGGTAGAAGAAGCACAACGAAGGCGATGCCCGCTGTCACCAGCAGCGCATGGACAGCCAGGTGAAATTTCAAGGGACTGGCGAAGCCGGCAGCCGCCGCCCGGATCTTGCGTCGCACAGCACCGTCAACGGTTGCAGCGATGCAGAGCAGCAGGATGCCCGCCAGCCACGTATGCATCACGACCGCGCGGTAAATTGCTCGGTAGATGAGCATCCAGAACTGCCGGGCCCAGGTTCGCGCGAAACTGTGCATGCCGTCGGCGTCGAGCTCGTCGTCGCCGCCTGCGTCAAGGGTCGCCTGCACCGCCCCCGTGTTGACAAACATGCGCCGGAACGACGCGTTCGTCGTGTCAACCGCCGCCGCTGCGCGATCGTCGCCGAGTGCGCGTGCCACCGATTGCGATTCCGCGTCGCTGATCTCAAAGAGCGCGCGATCGGGGACTGCGGGAAGAATCACGCACGCGAGCAGCGGCAGCACGAAAAACCACCATTTCACGTGGCTGACGAAGCGGCTTCCGCTAGCCATGGATCCACGCTCCGATCTGGAAGATCAGATATGCGGGGAACACCAGCAGACCCGTCAGCCCGATCCAGAACCGCACCGGATTTCGGGCCATCACGACTGCGAGCGCCCACGCACGTGCAGATCGGCCGCCGCGAAACTCCGCGGGCGGCATGGCGGTCAGATCGTCCTGCGCGCGCACCGACAGCACAATGCGCGTCGCATCGGACTCGTCAAGCCCCGACAGCTTCGAGATCAGCGTAGTCGTGAGCGACATCGTAGTCCTCGAAGTAGAGACGAAAGCTTTCGCCGTTCAATGCCCGCGCGGCAAGCTGGAACGCAGCGGTTTTGGGCGTGATCCGCTCCGGACAGGCCTCGTCGATCATCTCGGTCACGCTATCGCTATAGCGCGCTTCGAACGCCGTCACGGCCTCGAACATCGGCGACCAGACATGCACGCGCTCGCCCTCCCGCGCGACATAGCGACGGGCGTAGAGCAGATGCGCGCGCTGGAACAGCCCGCGCATGAACGCGACGTGCGGCTCGCCAGTCTTGCGTACCCGCTTGTACCCGTCGAGGCCGTCTTCGAGCATTTCGCGAAGGAGCGGCTCCCGTTCCCCCACGAAACGCTCGCCGATGAAATCGGCCAGGCGCGTGCACGCCAGCTCAAGCTCGGGGGCGAGGGTAAAGACGGGCACGAGCCGGGAGGACAGCCTGTTTTCACGGATGATTTTCTTGAACACGGTCGAATTCATGTGTTTGCTGGATTAGCCCTGAAGGATTGGAATACGGCCCTGATATACCGCGCCACCGGAGATACGCAGGAAGTACTGAAGGTTGGGAAGTCGCTGGATCAGCGCGGTCGGGATGAGCGGCGCGGTCTCCTGCTGCAGCGAGCGTGTGATGCTTCCGTTGAACTCGCCCAGATGCCCCTCGCTGCCGCGGCTCGTGCCGCCCGATACCTGGATGTTGCGGATGACGGTGTCCCCTACCTTTTCCGAGAACCACTTTGCGGTGTCGGTGTCTTCCAATCTTAGGATGATCTGAACTGTAATCCTGTAACAGTTACCGCAGATAGCCCGGTTATGTCCTATATTTCGCGGCAGCAGTGTCGTTCAGGAGTGCTTTCATGGGACCGTGGACTGTCGCCGACATCGAGCGCGCTAGGGCTGTGCCTTTCCATGTGCTCCTTCGCTTCACTGGTGCTTATTGCAAACTTGATCGAGACTACCGGTCACACACATCACACGAAAGCGTCCGCGTTCACGTAAATCACGGCGGACGCGACTTCCGATTTGTGTTCACCGGAGAGAAATGGGTCAACGAGCTATTGCCACCTCACCAAGGGAAAAGAGGGGGTGCTGGCGCCATCGATCTGATAGCGCATATTACGGGGCTCGATTTCGTTCTGTCAGTAAAGGTTTGCCTAGACGCGCTTAAGAGCGAGCACTCAAAATGAGGCTCTTTTACTCAACGAATGAATTCGTCTACAAAGGTCATCCCTACCCCGGGATACCGTTCATTTGCCACGAGGACCTAGAACTAGTCAAGCCAGCGAGCGATTACCTTCTATGGCTAGCGCTCGAGAATCCCAGAACAAGAAGTCCAGCCACGTGGAAGAGCTATGCGGAAGGAATCTACGACTATTTTTCGTGGCTCGAAGCGAATTCACTGTCGTGGGATGTAGCACCGTTACGAACGGACACTATCGATGAGGTCTCCAACGTCGCACTCTATCGCAATTGGTCCCTCGAAGTCCGAGAAGCATCCTCTGGGCGCCACTCTATGCAGCCGAGCACGGTACGCAAACGACTAGCTCAGATCATGCGTTTCTACAATTGGGCCGCGGCGCGAAATCGGATCAATAACATTCCGTGGGATATCTCGCTCTGTGACTGCAAGGAGGATTCGCTTTATCGCGTGATCAAAGAGTCTATGCTTCCGATTGTACCTCGCCAACCGATCAAATTTCTCGATATAGACCAGTGCCGGCTTCTCATTCGACACTGTGGCAGCCGGACACTGAGGCTGATGACGAAACTCATGCTTCAAACGGGTCTACGTAACGAGGAATGCAGAACTTTTCCTACGAAGTACCTTTTTGACCCATCGCCCAGCAGGTTTTCGCACCGAATCGCAATCGACCTCCGTCCCTCCGACATGAGACTGAAGGGCAACAGGCCACGCCGAATCTATGCCTCGGGACAACTGCTCAAAGACCTGTTTGACTTCATCAGTTTCGGCGAGGGCGCCGGGCGTGCAAAACTCTATCGAATCGCTCAAGGTGAAGCTTCACCGTATGTATTCCTCAATCGGCACGGGGCGCCGTGGAGTGAGAAGGGGCTATGTAACGCCTACCGAAAATTGTGGTGCCCAAGCGAGCCGCTCCGCCCTGATCTTGGCTTCAAAGTCACCCCGCACATGTTGCGCCATACGTTTGCCACGTTAGAACTATATGCGGAAAGCCAACACCGCAACCTGGGGTATGCACTTGCGTGGGTCCGCGATCGCCTAGGTCACGCTTCGATTTCAACCACGACGATATATGTCCATTGTCTCGACATGCTTGGTGAACGACATCTCAACCGATACCAGCAGGAAATTGATGCACTCCTCGCTGCAGGAGACACCGAGTGAAACGCAAGGACTATCATCGCGACCCAGTGCCGCAGCGCGCTGATACGCTCCAAGTTGAAGAAGAAAATCCGTGGATCGTCGAAACGACATCAATCCTGGATTTTCGTCGTTGGCAATGCCACAGGGAGACACGGGTTCACGCAGAGCGTGACGATCTCCTCAAAACGATGGCAACCTGCCTGCGACGGCTCACGACAACGCGCAATGCCCGGACGATCAAGGCCATATTTCAAAGCTCCTTGCAGGTATGGTTCGAGTTCCTCGACATTGAGAAAGCTTCTCTTCCTCCTGTTCATCGAATAGCGGACCTCAATCGTCCCTTGCTCGATCAGTTCATCAACTGGCTGACGAATCGCCCTTCTCGAACAGAAACCGGTCGCTTGTCCTATGCGACGACGCGCTCGATCTACGGTGGCCTCCGCACAGTTCTTGCGCAGTGCGTTCTAACGGGCCAACTAAGCATGGACTGCTTTCCACGACGGCCATTCCCTGATGTGGCGCGAACCTACAAATCGCATCAGCCCTACACAAAAGAAGAAATGCAGGCACTGATGTTCGCCCTCGCTCGCGATCTACGTGCAATCAAGGATGGCGCTTTCGACGGCAACGAATCAGACAGGTTGCTAGTCTACTTTTTGCTTGTTGCGGCAAGGACAGGCAGGAATCCGACCGCGCTCTACGAAATGGAACGTGACGCCGTCCAACCACACCCGCTAAAACCTGATACGCACTGTCTGCTAACGACGTACAAACGACGTGGCAATTCGGTTTCCATACAATCGTTTCAAAAGCCACAGCCTGCAGAACATATCAGCATGCTTACGGCGGACACTACCGCACTCATACGTGATTTACTAACTATGACTAGTGACCTAGTCGACGAGGCTCCTACCGAGCTTCGGAACCGCCTTTGGTTGTATCGCCGAGGTCACCGGAAAGATCTTGGCCCTGTCGGACTCTTCTCCATTCACATGTTCATGTATTGCGCTGAACGTTTTGTGGAACGTCACGGTCTGCTCGCATATAGCGCATCCACTCGTTCCGAGAACGCACCACCCCTACGAATCACAATCATGCGATTGCGAAAGACGTTTGCCTCGCGCATGTGGGAACTCACGGGAGGAGATGTGGTCACGACCGCCAACTTGCTTGGCAACAAACCGCAAGTCACAGACACCCATTATCTCGCGGTAACTCCTGACATGCTTCGCAACCACCATTTTTTAGGCAAGTGTCTCGAAGCTGAGCTTCGTGGAACGACTGACGACGCGGTAACGTTGGCGAGTCTTGCAGAAGAGATGCGTATCGGGATCGACGATGTCAAGCGAATTCTCAAAGGGGAAAACAACACGGGCGTCGGTCGGTGCTCATCTCCATTTCAGGGACGATACGCACCGAAAGATGGGAGAACGGCATGCTCTGCATTCCTTTATTGCTTTAGATGCCCAAATCAGGTTGTTATGGAAAGCGATCTGTATCGCCTCTATAGCTTCTATTGGTTGCTCGTTAAAGAGCGCAACCTCATTGGCAGAAATCAATGGCACAAAATCTACGGATGGGTAGTAAGGGAAATTGACAAAGTCATTGCATCTCAATTTCCCCCTCATAAGATAAGGGAAGCGAAAGAAAAGGCTTTGACAGCCCCGCATCCAATGTGGCGTGACCGCTCAATGCTCTTGGCTGTCGGTCATGCATAGCACGGGTCAACATCTCGTCGATCTGGCTTCGGTGCAGGCTGGCGACCTGGACAATGTCATTGTCAGCCAACGCGGAGGCACAGTCATCTCCCGTTATGGTGACGACACGTGGAATCTTGCGCCCTACCTCGCACCGAAGAACAGCCGGGAAACGCGTATCATATTCAATTACCCGTTCAAGGGAGGATACCGGCTTACGGACCCCGCTTATTCAACATTACTCGCTTCGGTCAAGCGCTTCTTGTACACGCGCTGGCGCGTTCCGGGCGGCCATCTCGGACGGCCTGTATCTGCCGCAACGGTGCGTTCTACCTGGAGCCAGATCAGGCACGTTGTCTCATGGATGATAGACGAAGAGATTTTCTCGTTCAGTGAGCTTACGCCAGAACATTGTGGCCGCTATGCCGCAAGTGTTGGGCGAGGATTCCAACCGGGGACAGTTGCAATGGTGTTGGGCGCAGTCACGACCTACTACAGCTTGCGTGATCACCTGATAGACCGGATGCCTGACTATCCTTGGCAGCCGAAGTACGGCTCAGCTACTGGCCTCGCCAGAACGGGGCGCCGACCAAGAGGAGAGAATTGGAGGCAGGCGACAACCTAAGTAATTCCTCTTCGGATTCTGAGCAGGCTTGTGCAAACCGCTTTGGACTATGTCGAAAATCGCGCGGAAGCACTACTGCTCTTGCGTGATCGGCTCGCAGGGCGTGCCCGGCGCAAGTACCTAGATGTAAAAAAGGCACACCGCAATACGTATCCGTCAAGTTTCGCCAGCGTTTGTAATACTGAGGAGGAGTATCTACGCATCAAAGCTTCACATCGTTGGACCCAACGGGAATCCGATGGCCTTATGATGCAAGGTTATCGGTCGCGGCGACAGGTACAGACTGAGCTTGTTCACCTTAGAACTGCTTGCTACATCCTTTGCGCCGCGTTCTCGGGCATGCGCGACTCGGAGCTCGCTTCGCTGGAGGTAGGATGCTTCGTCAAACGAACCGGTTATGACGGCGAGACCGTTTGTTGGTTGAAGGGAACGACTTACAAGCTCGAACGCGATCCAAAACCCGCTGAATGGATGGTTCCGGCGATTGTCGGCAAGGCGGTTGCCGTTGCAACAAGGCTCGGGCTAGCTGAGCGTGCACGAATCGCCAACAGGCTCAAGGCCTTAGAGCGTGCAGCGAAGTCCCGCGATCTTGACGAACGGGCTCGGGTCGAAATAGAAGTCGAAATAGAGCGTGCGAAACGGGGGATAAATGCGCTGTTTTTGACCGACAAGGTGTCCGGGAGGTTTTCTGCTGTCGGTCGCGATGTGGCTCGGAGGGCGCTGCATGAGTTCGGCAAAAATTCTGGAGTCAAAGTCGAGGAGGAAGACATGGAGGGTGTACTTAGACGGGACCAGGTGCATCCCGGTGGAGAATGGCCCTTCTCACCCCATCAGTTCAGGCGTACGTTTGCGGTGTACGTTGCAAAACATGTGCTGGGAGATATTCGCTACCTGCGGGAACACTTCAAGCACTGGTCCCTCGACATGACTCTTTACTATGCGCGGCACGACAGTGCGGCAGACCGTTCTCTTATCAGCGACATACTGACCGAGCGCGAAGAATTGCAGGCTCTGCTGATCGAGAGCTGGATGCATACGCATAGCTCGCTAGCTGGCAAGGGTGGGCACCGCATAATGGCGTTCCGCGGCCGTGGAGAGCTCAAAACCGTACATAACATGCGCGACTTCTGCCGCAAGCTGGGTGAGAACGTGTTCATCCGCGGGACCGGGCACTCGTGGTGCATGGCAAGCGGCAACGGCTGCGGCGGCCAAGGGTTATATGATGCCGTGAGATGTACTTCGTGCGGAGAGGCGGTAATCGACTCGACGCATGTGGAGATCTGGAAAGGAATACGTCAACAGCAGATCGATGTGTTGCAATGCCCGGACCTGGGCGAACCATCAAAACAACGATGCATCGATCATCTTCGTGCTGCTGAGCGCGTGCTCACCGACTTGGGAGCGGATATTCCCCCTTCTCTTCCTGCTGCGGAGGCTAAGCGTCGTGAATGAACATGGGAGTACCACACGCCGTCGCCTCGAGCTTGCGTTGCGACGATTGCAGCATGGGAGGATGCAGTCCAGCTCTACTGAAAGGATAAGCATTGCAGGCGTTGCCCGCGAAGCGGGGGTTAGCAACGCCACGATCCACAATCGTTACCCCGACATCGCCGAGCGTGTCCGTGCCCTGCAGAGCAAAGCCGGCAAGCGCAGCACGAAAGCTTTGCCTGATACTACCGACATCCTACAGCGCAAGCTGGCCGAGGCACATGAAGAGATCGATCGGTTGAAAGCGGACCTTGTAAGGTCGCAGTCTATTAATCTTCGGTTGATCAGAGAATACGAACTTTTGCAGGCAAGCCTGCAAGGACGTAAATAGGCTCGCTCCAGATAGTTATTGCTCAGCAGCGAATGCAGCGCTGAACTGCCTCATCCGCAGCAATTCATCAGCATGAATGTATTTCGAGGTCGTTGTGATTGACGCATGCCGAAGATTGTCGCGGACGTTTCGAAGATCGACGCCGCGCGCGAGCGCATATGTCGCATGCGTGTGTCTAAGCCAGTGGGGGCTCGCCTGCTCAAACCTGTGCGCGGCGACCCGATCGGAAGCATGGATCTGCTGCGCGACGAGACCGAAGAATCGCCTCACGATAGAACGCAGCCGGGTCCCGGAAACGCTCACCGTTCGCTCCCTGCTCAACGCTGGTACGAGCGGAACGTTCCGCTTGCATTGCCGAGGATCGGCTGGCAGGCCTCGCTGTACGAGGAAAGTCTCCAGTGCGTGCATTGCGAGCGGTGGAATGGCGACCTTTGCAACACGCCGGCCCTTGCCGCACAGACGCAACCATACATCCGCAGCGTCGCCGAAGAATATGTCCCCCGTCCTCGCCCGGACCAGTTCGTCAGCACGAAGTCCTGTCGCCAGTTCGAAGTCTAGAATGAAGCACAGTCGTTGCGTCGCTTCTAGTGACCAGCCGTGTGCTGTCGATAACTCGTCGGCGACGCGTCGGGCATATCGCCACTCTTCATCCCGGAATGATCGCATGGGGGGCGCTATGACGGATCGTGTGATACCTGCCGCCATACCCGCAAAAGGGTTGGCAACCAGGTATTGTTGTTCGACAAGCCATCGGAACATTGCGGACAGCACAGAGATAGCGTACGCCACAGACGATGGACGCAACCGGCGAAAGAAAGGTCTCCACTCGTCCGACTGACGACTTCGCCGCGGGCCAACCCACCGATCACTCGGTTCAGGAAGACGCAGGAATGATCTGTAGGCGATCGCATCTTCGGTGTTAAGCGACGAGAGCGCGCGCCTACGTTCCAGATTCGCCCAAAGAAGCAGACGCTCCGCCTCCTTGCGATATGCCCTCGACGTCGCATCCGTCTCGTGCAAAGCAAGCCAGGCCTCGATTGCTTCCCGGTCGTTGGTAGCGCTCAGCAGGCACCTAGCCTTCGGTGCACGGTACCTGCCCCTAGAGCCGTCGAGCCTGCGCACACAGGAGAACTGCCGACAAACGAAGTGGTCGTGCGACTCAAAGCGTTCCACGAGCAGACGAGCGGTTTCCGTCAGCGCGGGATGGCGCCAGAAGAATACCTCGATATCTCGTGCCGACGCCGGCCCGATGCCTGAAATGTTCACCCACCAGAGACGGCGCCGGGGTACCCTTAACGTCAGGTCCGCGAGAGTGGCAATTCCTTGAGCTCTCAAGGCCGCGATCGTGCGTGGCGGCAACCAGAGACGAATGTCGTCGTTAATCTGTGGTTCGCGAACAACCAGATCTCGCAATGCCTCAATTGCCCGGTGTACCGGTATCGCCTGCCGGGTGCGATCCGTGCCGCGACTTGTGAAGATTGAGGCGATGTCGTTGCGTCCGTATGCCTCAGCGATGCGTACCAGGCGTTGTCTGATACGCCCAAGGATACCGCGCGAAGACTGAGCTTTTGCACGCGTGTGCGAGAGGTAGCGGGTTACCGCAGCACGGGCTGTGAAACCCTCATACCATGCACGCAACGCCGCGAGTGATGCGTGATCGGGAAACGCATCGATCGAAGCGGGTCGGAATGTCTCACCCTGGCTTGAGTGCTTCACGTTGGCCTCCGAACGTCGGCAGCAGTCCCAGAAGCGTAAGACACGGACACCGTCATTGCCTAGCCCACACCATCGATGATGCTATTCCGATAACGGATCTTATCGACATAGGACCACCGGCCTCCCAAATTCGTACGTCGGTAGATTCCGGCCCAGAAAGGTATTCGTCAGCGATTGGCCGGCGCGTGAGAATGTGCCATCATTACCAGATGTCCTGCGCTCTGCCCTCACCGCAGAACCGGTGACGAGAAGTATCCAAATGAGCGCCTAACTCCGTCGTCGACGAGATCAAAACGCTGAATTCAAACATCCATGCTGTTGTTCCTCGACACCGAGTACACGGGATATTCAGAACCCGCGCCGCAACTCATAAGTCTGGCGCTGGTGACGGAGGATGGAAGGCGAGAGTTTTATATTGAGATTTCAGACACGTGGCGCCTCACTGACTGCACCGATTTCGTCAAACGAGAGGTTCTACCATTGCTCGACGGCGTTGGTCGCAGCACCGAGGAGGCGCGCGCTGAACTCCGTCAATGGCTTGCAGACTGTCCACGCAAGGTTCAAGCGGCATGCGACTCACCCACAGACTTTGCTTTCCTGCTCCGCCTCGCCGGCTTGCCGCGCCCCGCTAACCTCGCATCAGACTATTTTGATTTACGCCCTCTGATCGATACGACGGTCTATGACAAGTCTGTTACGTCGTATTATGAAGTGGACGCCCGAATCCATCATGCCTTGGCCGATGCCCGGGCCTATCGCCGCGGCTGGTTGGCTTGGATGGATAGCCGGAAAGGTGGATTATCAAGACTCATTTGAGTCCTCAGTAGCTTGCGCCGAGCAGAGACCATTTTCCGATGGACAAGAAAGACAAACAGAAACGCTCCCCTTTAACGGGCACCCAGCTCATGAGCACCGTTGCTACTGGTGGAGGAGGTGGCGTGTTCCAGGCTCGGGTCGGGGCGCTTTACCTTGCAAACATGCTGACAGGGGCGCCGACTGCCCTCGGCCTGCACGGCGCTCGCGTCGAGACGCTTCGATTTGAAGCCCGCTATACCGGCGCGCATACCGACGACATCTACTGTCAGTTTCGTGACAACGAGGGCTCCCGACTACAGCTCATCCAGTGCAAACGAGGACTCGACGCGACGCCCGGAAATACCGAGTTCGTAGATGGGTTGCAAGGCGCCTGGAGAGACTTTCTTGGTGCAGAAGGGAGTCCCTTTGATCGGGCCAGCGACGTGCTGGTTTTGGCAACGGTGGCTCCGGGGACACCGGCCACTAGGGCAGCCAAGCGTCTATGCGAGCTGTCGCGGTCCTCGCTCGACTTGACCGACTTTGTCCATAAGGTCGAATCGAAGCTCTTTGACGCTCAGCATAAGCGTACCTGGCGCGCCTTCAAGGAAGTCTCCAAGACCACGCTAGCCGAGAAGTACACCGACGAGCTCGTCTTCGACCTCTTGCAGCGGCTGCGTGTCGACATGCATGACCTCGGCACAGAGGATTCGCAAGAGCTGAGCCTTGTCCAAGCGCTTTTGACGTCGAGTGAGCCCGACGAGTCTGGAGGGCAGGTGTGGAGCGGCCTGTTCGCGTATGTATTCGAGCAAGGTATCACCGTGGGCACTGTCACTCGGGAGACTTGGGCGACGACCGCGCCTGTCGGTATCCAAGACGCCGTCCGCCGCCTGTCTGGGAAAACGGGGCTTGGCCACATCGCTGCGCGCGTCAGCGACCGAGCAAGTCTTCAGCTCTCGCTCATCTCGACGAGGCTTCCTAACGAAAAGCACATTCCCCGCGGTCAGTGCGTCGGTCAGGTGTTGACGAGCTTCGATGAACGGCAACTCGTCATCATCACCGGTGGCCCCGGTTCGGGTAAGTCAGCGGTCGTTGCGGAACTCGCACCACTGCTTCGCGAGTCTGGTCCGCTGTTCTTCTTCCGGGCAGACGAACTCGACGAACCGAGCTTGGCAGCGGTTCAGTCACTCAAGGACATGCCTGATCCGGTGCTTAGCTTCGCGAGCCTATTGTGCAGTGGCACCCCGACTATCGTCATAGATTCGCTCGAGAAGGCGTTGGAAGGAAGAAATCCAGGTGCCCTTGAGGAACTGTTGGCGCTGGTCCGTCGGAACAAGAGGGTCAGGCTTTGTGTCACGACTCGCTCCTACGCGCTTAACGCGCTCTATTCTCTTTTCCTTTCTGACTTCTCGTACCAAGTCGTCAACGTTCCTTTGCTGACCGATGCAGAGATTTCTGCAGCGGTGGCCGGGACCGCTCTTCAAGATATCGCTGACGCGGATGGAGGGGTGCGAGAAGTTTTCCGAGCGCCCTACTACCTCCGCCTTGCCTTTAGCTATACTGCGGCCGGAGCAGCTCTACCCCAAACGGCCGGCAACGACTTGCGGCTGCGCCTCTGGATGGAACGAATCGCGCCCAGTAAAGGCTTGCCAGCTGGGTTAGCCGCACGCCGTCGAGTAGCTTTCGACGAGGTTTGCTATGCGCGAACGGAGCGCTTCGCCCAGTTCGTCGAAGGGCCGAACGACGCCGAGGCCGTAGCTTCACTTGTGCAAGACGCGGTGCTTGTAAAAGATGCGACGGACCGGGTAGCTCCTAGTCACGATGTCTTGGAGGACTGGTCACTCTTTTTTAGGGTTGAACGAGAGGTGCGAGGTGCCGAGTGCGCCTGGGCTGAGCTCTTCAGCAAACTTGGCTCCCATGCCGGCATGCGACGCGCACTGCGCGCATGGACAGCACAGCGTTCGGCCGAAGGCGACGCGAATGCTTATACGCTGCTCGAAGCCGCGCTCGGAATGGATTCAACCATCCCGCAGCTCTGGCGAGACGAGGTAGCCGTTGGCCTTCTTCGCTCAGATCTGGTCAATGAACTTGTCCCGAGACTTGGCACTAGTGTGTCCTTCGACAATGCCAGCCTCCTGCAGCGTCTTAGCCACTTGCTGCGCGTTGCTTGCAAAGGGCCAACCTCTATCGACTACTCGCACCTAGCGGACGACCCTGAAAACAAGGAGCTCGTGTTGCGGCTCGGGATGGCCGCGCCCGTAGGAAAAGCCTGGGACGTTGTAGTCGGATTGGTTGCAAGAGCGTTCCCGAGCATGCCACCAGAATGCAACTCGTGGGTTGTCCAGCTCGCGGAAGACGCCACATCTCATGATGATAGCTGGAGTGAACCTACGGAGAGAGTGCTCGATGTGTTCAACATCGCTGAGCACTTCTGCAGGCGCGATCAAGATAGCTGGTACGGCGATCAATCTGTTGGCAAGCGCTTCTATGCGCTTTTGTGCCGCTGCGCCGGTGCGGACTCCGGCCGGTTCACAACGTTCATCGAGGCGCTTTTGCAGCGCCTCTTGGTTGCCCCCGACGGCCACGATCGATGTGCGGAGCAACGTCTCGAATTCTTAGTCGACTTCAAGCACTGTCGCGAGGCTAGTTTCTTCGTTCCAGACCTAACATGGAGGGTGTTCTGGTCCCTGTACACAGAGCGTGGGCCGAAGGTTGATCGAGAGTTCAGCCGGATGGGGTGGGAAGCCGAGCTTGGACTCAGCGACCGTGCGGCCCATTCATTCTTCCCACCGTCGGTTTTTCAGGGCCCATTCCGTTCATTGTTGCTCTACGCACGAGCGAAGAGCGTGCGTTTCGTGGTTGACCTGTGCAACCATGCGGCCTCCTCATTCGCGAGAACGAGTGTGAATGAAGTGTCGATCGTCCCTCTTGGACAAAGCCCAAACTGTCGATTACACATTCACGACGCTCGCCTGTGGGTTGCGTATCGCGGGCAGTCGGTTACCAGTTACATCTTGAACGCGGCGTTGATGGCGCTGGAAGAACGCTTACTTTTTGATGCCGAAGCGCATCCAGAGGCCATCTCCCGGGTGCTCGAGTTCATCCTAGATATGGGGGAGTCGAGCTTTACCACAGGAATGGTGGCGGGGGTCTTGATGGCCCGCCCGGAGCTTGTCACCGAGAAGCTGCTTTCCATCTTTAAGTGTCCCCAGTTCTTCTCCGCCGACATTGGTCGCGTCGTACAAGAAGGGACTACGCTGGCAATCCACGGCGGCAACGATGGATGGGACGCTGCTAGGCAGAAGGAGCGCATGGCTAGCAATCGGTTGCCGCACCGGAAACAGACCTTGGAGGGCCTGTTTCTTCGGCTACAGTTCGAGCGACCAGACCTTCGCGAGGCCATTTACGCGATCCTGGACGCCCATCTTGCAGCCCTGAATGGCGACGAATTCCCTGACGGTTGGCGCATAGGGCTAAAGCGAATGGATTCCCGCGGGTTGAAGATTGGGCAACCAGTCGGCGACAGTAAGTGGTTGCCGCTCGAGATCGCTAACCTCGAACCAGAGCTTCAGCAGGCCAGTGAGAACGCCCAGGTCCGCATGCAACGCATGAACCGCATGGCTACCGTACGTACCTGGGCCACAGCAGTCACAGGGCGGTTCTCAACGGCAGAGCCTGGGACCGCAGACCGCTATTCGACGCCTTCGGATCCATACGAAGAGTTCCTTCGCCTCTGCGATGAACTTGAAGAACAAGACATCGAGATGGTCGCCGGGCTGGAGGAGGAACTGAGCTGTGCCCTGATTCGCAAGTGGCCCAACGACACCTCGCAGGCGCTCCGGTGGGCTCGAGACCTCGTGCTTGATCGCGCCGCAGACCGCGAAGACAAGGATGCGTGGTTGTACCGAGACGCTTCGATGGGTGAAGTGCGGGCGCGTACGGTCATCTCGCTTGCTGCCGTCGACCTGTCCCTTCCCAGGATGGTTGAGGCCTTGGTCAACGTTGTGACCGAGCCGATGTGGAAGTTACGCCGAGCGGCGGCAAGGACAATCTCCGATGAACTGAGGCCCAAGCAGCCAGTCTTGGCCGAGATACTGACTACCGGCCTGGCGCAGTATGCCGAAAGACTGGACGCGACGATTGAGCGCCGGCGAGCAGGTGCCCCGGACTTCGTCGATGAAGCTCGGGCGGCGACTATCAAATCACTCAGCGAGGAGTTGCGGGACATGAAGCCGGGGTTGCGTCCGACACCCCGCAGCCTGGCTGCTGTCAAGGAGTGGACGATTGCCCTCGACGCATCACGCAGCGATACGCCCGACACCTGGCGAATTCAGTCGCTCTCGACGCTGGCAAAGCTCATGGCCGACCAGGAAGATGGACCTCAAGTGCGTCGGCACGACCCCGGCCATGTAGATTTCGAGGCACGGCATGAGTTCGGCGACCTGCTAGCCTTCGAACTCATGACACAGACAGATGCTAGTTCATCGCTGTTCGAGGTCCTTGACTACTGCCTGGAGAAAGCGCCTGAGCTAAGCGAAAGGATCCTGGACGCTGTACTTGGCGCGTGCATGAAACAGGAGTTTGCGAACTCGGCGCCCTTCTGGCGGATATGGGACCGGGCTACATCGAAGGTCTTCGCTGACGATTCCCTGAGAACCAAGAGTCGACGATCCTACAGCCGATTCGACAAGGTGCTCACGACGCTTCTGCTGTGTTCGATGCCATGGCCGAAGACTTGGCATGATCTGAAGCTTTTCAAGTCGCGCCCGCGTTTCATTGCCGACTGCCTCGCCGCCGTTGGCGACAGCCGAGTAGGTCTAGAGCACCTGCTGCGGCTGATGGCAGGTATCGGCCGTGTGTCGGCAGTACCTTCGTCCCTACCCCAGTTACGCGACGCCTTGATCAGATCCCCGGCCGACTTGTTCGACGACGGGAATAGTCTGTGGCATGCGGAGACCATTTGCCAAGTTGCAGTGCATGAGCATAGAGAGGCGCTGATTCGCGACGCTAACATACGCAGAGCGACGCTCGACATTCTTGACCGGCTCGTGGACGCCGGGTCATCGCTCGGTTTCCAACTTCGCGACTATCTGGCGACCTCATCTACTGCAACTAAACACGAGGGGGAGTAAGCGAACATGCTCGTGACGAAAGTCGACGCCGCCCGGCGGCAACTCATCACGGCCATTCGCCTTTTCTTCGATGGCGGCGATCCTGTATCAGTGTATTCGCTGGCATCGAACGCATGGGAGATCATCGACGTGCTCTGTGCGAGCACTGGGGTCGAGAGCTTCTCCAAGCAGGCTCGCGAAAACCTGCCAGCCGGACACACGTTGAAGTACTACGTTAACGAGCCGTGTCGAAACTTCTTCAAGCACGCCGAGCAAGACCCTAATCCAAATAGGTCAGTCGAACTACGCGAAGCCAACGTTGCCGCCATCCTGTTTCTGGCGGTGGAGGACTACATACGGTTTCGGCAGGGCGGTCCTTTAGAGGTGCAGGTCTTCCAAGCGTGGTTTATTGCCGTCTTCCCGGAGAAGGTCGCCGAAGACGACTCCGCGGCGCAATCAAAGCTCGAGGATGCCAAACGCGTCTTTCCGGGCATCGCGACACTTGATCCGTTCGACCGTATAGAAATGGGGCGGAAGGTGCTGGAAGACGCGAGCAAAGATGCTGAACTCGCGGCTGACCCGAGAACAGAGCCGAGCCTCTGATTTTCCATTAACTTCGGCGCATACGGTTCGCGCGCGAACTCCGTTGACGCCGCAGGGGCTCGCATCAAGCCTGGTTCGCTCGTTTAACGCATCCCCGCGTCAAAGCAAGACTTAGCGTGGCTTCAGGCGCGTGGAGATACTGACACAAACATGCTGGTCGGCGAAATACCGAGCTTCTGTGCCCGAAAACCGTGACGAGCCGGAACGCGCTCTCGGGACATCCGACGCTGACAAAGGCGTCTTGGAGATCACGTGCTCATACACCGCGGAAGGGACCGCAAAGCTTCGTGTGACAGGTCCCGCTGTGGAAGTCCGACAGAGTTCCACTTGTGACCGTTCTTGACATGCCAATATTCGACCAAAAGCGGTATCGGGCTCGCCTAAAGACCTGCAGCTTGGAAAAGCTCAGCTAACTTGCAATCCAATGCCTTTGCGATTCGCAACAGATTTAGCACGGTCACATTGCGTTCGCCACGCTCAATGCGCCCCATGTGGCTCCGATCCAATCCGGCCCAGTCCGCCAATGCTTCTTGGGAGATGTTTTTTTCCTTGCGGATGCCGCGGATGGCGGAACCCAGGATCGCGAGCTCCGCATCGACGTCAGTTTTGGACGATACCCTCTGCATGAGCGTATCGTCGTGGCCGACCGCAAAAACGACCACGGCATTTACGGCCCATTATAATATTATTTTTCTACTTTCCCCGCCATGGGCGAACCTAGCGTGACCCAAGAATCCAATAACCAGCAGATCCTTCTTCGGCTCCCTCGAGCCGTCTTCGATGCGTTGCTGAAGCATTCTGCGCAGGAAACCCTCCTACGCAACGAACGGGTGACCATACAAACCGTCGTCAGGGAAGCGGTTTCCGAGTATCTGGAAGGTCGAGAGCGCTGCGATACGTCGCGGAAATAGGCTGCCGAGCGTTATCCGTCAAAGATGTCGGCCACTGTTTTCCACTGGAAAGTGCTGTAACAGATACGAAGGTTACGGTTGTCGTGCATGAGGCCGACGTCGAAGTCGCAACGACCTGCTTCAATGAGCCGGCGCATCGCACCGTAGGCGTCCTCGCGCGAGCGAAAGAAAAAACCTTCGCCCGCGACGTTCAGCGTCCACGGCCATGCACGCCCCCTGTATGCGGACTCGTTGAGCGCGATCCCGGCGAGCACCTTCGGATCGACGCTCGTGTGCAGCAGTTCGAACGGCGCAACCGCATTCGCACACGCCCAGCCGCCACGACCCTCAGTCATTGCGGCCTGCGCATCGTCATCGAGATCGGGCGGCAGGAGCCATCCGCTGCGGACCATCAGCGCAGCGAGCGACACGTCGCGCGCATCGACCGAGACGGTCATGCCTGCATCGGGCGAGCTGCGCACCGGCTGACCCAGCAGCGGCGCAGCCCATCTGTCAAACGCACCCAGTCCGCAATACAGCACGGGCTTGCCGTCCAGTGGCGCAACTTCGCGCGCGCTGCCCGAACCCAGCACGAAGGACACCGGGCTGATGACCTGCGTAATCGAAGCCGCGTGCACCGCGCCGCAAGCGGTCAGGCAAAACATGAGACCGATTTGGCGGATGTTTGCAAGGGCGCGCTTACCCACGATATGGCTCCAGGTGGATATCGCGGTTCACCTTGATCATGAAGCGCTGACCCGGCTTGATCGTGATCGTGGGCGGGATATTCTGGTAGCGGTTCAGGATCGATTGCGACGTCTGCGCGGCGACCTGCCCTGCCGTATTGCCGACCTGCGTCACACCGTACGGCCCGCTCGTGGTCGAACTCGTATCGCTGCCGTCAAAGTGGTTGAGCAGGATGGCCGTGAGAAACGAGGCGCCGAAGATCTTCCAGAAGTGGTTGTTCACGTCACCGGAAAAGCCCGCGTAGCCGTTCTGGTCGGCGCCCTGCGCGCCATAGAGCGGCACCTGCTTGCCGTTGGGCAGGCGCATCTCGGTGGCAGCCACGAGAATGCTTTCCTGCCCCACCTTGATATCGCTCTGATACGGCGCGGTAATCATGGTCCCCTTCGGAATCATGAGACAGGTGCCTGTAACGCTGTCGTAGACATCCTGTTCGACCATGAGCGCGGCCGTGCCGGGCCGGTCGGAGTTCTCGCCCTCGATCACCAGCACGCCGATATGGTGCGGAGGCGA
Organism: Paraburkholderia sp. J41; assembly: GCF_905220235.1. NCBI lineage: Bacteria > Pseudomonadati > Pseudomonadota > Betaproteobacteria > Burkholderiales > Burkholderiaceae > Paraburkholderia > Paraburkholderia sp. J41. Next base: position 44,386 of record NZ_CAJMZE010000028.1, read on the forward strand.
CAGCGTGCACGCTCCGGTCTGTCCGACGAAGCCCGCACTGAGAAACCCCTCGCCCGACGCGGATTGCGCCTTTGCATCCTTGATGAACTGGAGATCGCGTTGCTCGGACGAAGCCGGTTGCGCGCCGCCCTGACCGGATGCGGCGGCGAGCGCCCTGGCCTGCGCCTCTGCGGATGCCGTGGCCGACTGCTGGGCTGCGGTGCCCTGTTGTGCCATCTGGCCGGGCGTCAGAAGTCCTGCGATGCCGGTAGCGGCCGCGGAGTCAGTCCCTTCCTTGACCTTGTGCCCGGGAATGAAGATGGGCGATGCATAGATGTCGTCGTGTTTAGCGTCTGCCGCAAGTCCTGACGACGACGCTTCCTTTGCGAACTGGTCGAGCGACAGCCCCGGCTTCGTGCCAGCCTGGGGCGCCGAGGCGGCGGCCGCCTCGCGCGCCCTGCGCTCTGCCTCACGCGCGGCGGCCTGCTGGTCCCGGATAATCTTGTCGATATCGGTGCTGTTCGGCGCATGGTCGACCGAAGCCGCCGTCTTCGCAGCCTTCTCCGCTTTTGCGTCAGCGTCGGCCTTGCTCGCTTCCTTCGACTGGTAATAGAAACCGAGCGTGCCGATGATCAGCGCGAACAGCACGCCGACGGCAACCAGCGCGCGGCGCGGCGACTTGCCGCGCGTGACGCGTTCCTGATCGGTTGCGGTTTGCGGGTTCGGGGTCGACATGCTCAGAACCCGAAAATGCCGTGGCGGCCGCGCGTGATCTTGACCTCATCGCTCGCCGCGCGCAGCACGATCGTGTCCGCGAGCTGTTGCACCACGATGTACTGTCCACGACGAATGAAGTTTGGCGCGACATCGTCGCCGTGGTCGTTCACGATCGGCACCGCGAACGGCGCACCCGCAGGCAGTCGCAACCAGACGAACCTGCCGTCATCAAACACGGTCTCGGGCTTGAACGGCGCGGAGCCGGACACGGTGTAATCGAAGTTGAGCTTGTCCGGAGAAACGCCAAGCGGGCCTGAATCCGTTCCGCTGGTACCACCACCCTCCGCGCCGGCGGCAGAGCCATCAACACCGGCGCGCGCACGAACCTTCGCCATCAGCGACTCCGGGTAGTGAAAGCGCACCGTTTGATAGAACAGGCCACCAGCGGGCGACGACACGAGCGTCATGTCGTATTCGCGCAGGTTCGTGGTGAGGTGCAAAGTGTTCACGAGACCGGGACGCACCGGCTTGACGAAGACGTGGTTCGCGCCGTCCGTGTCGATGATCCACTGCACCGAGTCGCCCATCGCCGGGTCGACGATGAGCTTCTCGCCGGGCGCGAGCTCGATGGTCGTGAGCTTGAGAGGCGCCGCCATGATGCGAAAGATCTGGTCGCGGCTGTAGTTGAAGACCACGATCCGGGCGTCATTGGGCATCGCCACCGGGTCAGAGCCGCTGTTGTACGGGTTCACCGGGCTCATCGGATCGCCCATGATCGCGCCGACATCGAGCGGGCCGGTCGCAGTCGGCGCTTGGCGCGCGGCGTGGGCGACTTGTGCGGCGTGCGCGGTCGAGAGAAACAGCGCGCACGCGAGCGCGGCGGGCAGCAGATAGCGGTTTGCCGGGATCGTCATGCGGTTTTCTGGAGCGTGAAGAACGGGAAAAAGATCCCGAAGGGGTTGGTCCCAACCGCATCGTCGGAACTCGCCGGCACGATCTGGTAGCGCAGCGTGAGCGCGTACCGCACCTCAACGGGCTTGTCGGCGGGGAACTGGGTGGTGGTCGTGGAGAACTCCACGATGACGGTCGAATCGTCGAGCACCGACACGCTGCCTACCCTCACCTCGCGAACCAGCTTCGGGTTAGCGGTGATGGTCTGGAACGGAGCATCGAGCTTGAGCCACGAGGCGAACTGGTTCTTCGCGTTGTCGAGCATCTGCGCCTTGACGGCGTTGATGTTGCGCGCGAGGCGCGACGTTTCGATCGTCGGCGTAAGAACCGGTTCGATCGTGAACCAGCGCTGCACTGAGTCCGCAATGGACGAACGCAGCGCCTGGTCGTCAGGCTTGTACGCCGCGAGTTGCCGGATAAGCGGTCGCCCACCCGCATCGGCAGAAATGCCGTAGGACTTCACAACGGAGGGAGGCGGTTGACGAGTCCACACTGCGCCGGCCGCCACGACCGCCATCACGAAGCTGAAGAGTTTCCAGTGGTTCGCCTCGACGCGCAGGCGCGTGCCGCGATCGAAGATGATCTTTTCGGGATCTTCTTCGGAGTAGCCGCCCGGGGCTGTGGAGAGGGCGACCTGTTTTCGGGAACGACGGAACAGGGGCATGACGCGCGCGCAAGACGAGTTGGTTCGCGTCAATTGAAACAGTGGAGGTGCGGTCGCTTAGGGGCAAAAGCAGCGGTATTTTCCATACCATTGCCCGGGCGAGGCGTTTGCAGAGCTGGTGACAGGCGCCTGCTGTTGTTTTCCCGGAATGGTGATGTTTTTGGCTATCTTTTCATCCGCTCCCCCCGTGGCCGACAGATACGCTGCTGAAAAAACGTGGCAACCACGTTGCACGTTTTGCACAACGCCGTTTTTGGGCGACGCGTGCAAAAACGTCTTTCAAATCAAGACCGCGGTTTTTTGATCGGGTGGAAAAAAGGCCTTTTTGGTGACATGCGCCTGTCATGGGTTTTTCTTTTTTCGATACAATGATGTCATTTTAGGCCGTAAATTATCCATTTAATGCAATTTCCAATCCTAATAATTTAGGATTTTGGTCGTCACCTAAGCTCCCTCTCGATCGCTAGCTTTTCGACGTCAAATTTAACAATCTTCATATAACCTAGATGCTAGGCATGCTGCTAGGATTTTTTGCCAATACAAAACCAAATCCTTGCAGAAGCGGCGATCTTTGCCCAGAATACTCGGAACGCTAACCTTGTCCGAGAGGCATGTTTTGAACTTCAAGCCCTACAAAGTCCAGGCAGTGGCGCGATTACTCGGCACCACAACCGACAGTGTTCGCCGAATGGTCGACGAGTCGGGCATTGAGGTCGCGCGCCAGGACTCGGGGCCGAAAACGCGGATGTTCTCAGTCGAGAACATTTTTGATCTCGCACGCTTCAGGGCCACGAAAAAGACAAAAGAAAAGCGAGGCCAGCGTAAGCAGGTCGTTGCCACCGTTTACGCACCGAATGGCGGCGTTGGAAAGACTACACTGGCCGGCAACTTCTCGTCCTGTTTCAGTCTTCGCGGGCTGAAAACGTTGACTATTGACCTGGATTTCCAGGCGGACCTCACGTCGAGCCTGGGCTACGATTCTGAGTTAACTCTCGAAGAAGCGGCCGAGATCGGAAAGCCGCCGTCGCAGCTGGTCGATTACCATTTCGGGAACCTCATGCCGAATTGGCCTTCAGGGAGACGAACACTCGATGAAGTTGTCAAAATGCCGTATGGCGAAAATGGCCCTCACCTGATTCCGTCGGACCTTACGCTAGATCGTCTCAACACGATGCTGAGTTATGAAGCGTTGGAAGGGAGAATGGCCGACATGGCGATCGCCAAACTTCTCCGCGACGGCCGCGCGAAGAAGGATTCGCATTTCGATATTTCGAATTACGACATTGTGCTCTTCGACGCGCCACCGTCAAAAAACCGAATCACCTGCGGTGCGTTGCTCGCGTCAGATTACGTTATCTGCCCTGTGTCGATGGAGAAGTATTCGACGAAGGCACTCTCCTATCTATCTAGCGTCCTGAGCGAAATGCACGATCAGTTCGGGCGCAGCCCCGAGTTGATCATCGTCGGAAATTTTTTCGATTCCGCTCGAGTACGGGTCATGACGCAACTCAGCATGATTATGCAAACGTACAAGCAATCGCTATTGGATTACTGGATTCGGTATAGCGAAGAATTTCCGAAGGCCATCGACAACGAAGCGGACGTTCCTCTCGTACTCTCGAAGCCCGGATGCAGCGCGTCAAGCGATTTGCAAAACTGTGCCGACGCGCTGCTTACCCACATGCGGGTGACAGATACTTAAAGCCACCAGCGACAACAAGATTCTGCGCAGCTGCAAAATCGGCCTGCGCCTGCTGGAACCATAAAGTTAAATGTCCGCCCAAAGAATGAAAGGGATTTCCCGTCCCGAGGCCGAGGCGGAAGCCGCGAGTCGGCATCAATGTGCCAAGAATGCTGATGTTCACGAAGAACTGATCCACCGGCCGCGTCAGCGCGTTCGTGAGACGCCGGCATGAGGAGCAGGCGGTAGCGCCGCGCAGAAAGGCCTTCCTGCGTGCCACTCGCCTTCGGCGAAGCCCCCAGCTCGACTGCAGCTGCGAATACGCGTCCATCGTACGACTGCGGGGACGCCTGGAGGGCGCACACGTCAACCTCAATGCCAGCCCGGCGCTCTGGCTCGTCACCTATCCCACGCAGAGCCACGAGAAGCGCACACGGCTGTTCTTGGCCGCTGATGCGCCGCCGGGTCTTTTCGGCTTCCTCGATCAGCTTGAATGCCTGGCCCAGGAAGGTAGGGCGCGACACGCAGTTGCGCGTGCGCGTAGTGCGCTGGAGCATCCGCCGCCGCTTGACTGCGATGCCAGCGCGGTATTCTCAGGCAGCGTTTCTTCGACGAAAACGTAAAATGACCTTCATCTTCGACTCAAAACGGGTGCCGAACCGGGTAACGGCTAAAAGCGTACACGCGGACTTGCGAAACCGAGGCGCCTCTCATTTCGAAATAGGCTGCTTCTATCGAGCGATGCTCGCGAGACGGTTTTGGCCGACGCAAAGCAGCATGTCGGATTTTTTTGAAGTCTCAAATTCGCTCGTCTCGCGGACGATCTCATTGACTCGTATTCCCAGTGCGGTCGTAGACGCGCTGGGCGGCCCCGAACCTATTACGTTTCGGGTAGGTGACCTTTTGCTTGACGCCTTAGGTCAGCACGGCGAGCAAGAGATCTCGCGCCGTGCTCGACAAGCTGCTTCATTAGGATGCACGTCGGTGAGCGATATCCTCGACCTGGTCATCACAAATCGCAGACCGAAACGGAAGATATCGAACGTCAAGATTCGTCTCTCGAGAGATCGGAAAACTTTCCAGGTTGAAATTGCTGAGTTGGAACGATTTCTTCCGCATCTCGGCCAGCTCGAGGAGTTTCTGTCGCGCATGCTGCTGTGGTTCGAAGCGGACCTCGAGAGTGAGGCCGTCGAGTCATCGCTGGCGACTTCCGGAGATTTAGCGAAAGAAGTGGATGCGACTTTACCGGACCATCCGAAAGTCCGGGTTTAGCCCGGAGATTGATATAAATTTGCAGTCAGTCCGGTCAAATCCCGGAGTTTTACCTTCAGCGAAAGCCTAAGTTGAGTGGGCGACGCGTAAATTCTCACGAGTGGATCGGGATCGGAGATCTGGCTTTCAGTGTTCGGTGTGTTCGGTCATTGGAAGCGATCGAGCGCCGGCTCGTCATCTTTAGTTGTAGCCGGGTAATTGCGAGCAAACATCGAGCGGATCTCATTCATCATCCGTTGCCCTTCCGCCCGCAGGAAGATCGACGTGGCTTGGGTTGTGCGATGGACAAGAACGAGCTGCACGACGTCAATCGCCACGTCGCTGGCCGCTCTCTTGTGGCCGATCCCATTCCAACACCAACGGTTTGACGTTTTTGAGGCGATTGCTAAATAGGTCAACGTCTATGGTCCCTGCTTTCAGCCGATGCCCGACAGGAGAACGTCTATGGTTCAGGTCAACGAAGGCATCAAGTCGCTAGACGAAAGTGGGCCGATCGTGGGTCGATTCGATGAGTTCGACCGTAACGGGATGTCTGAGATTTGAACCCGCGGGCGCGTATGAGATGAACGCGTATGGTTCAGCTCGTTTGACAATGTTGAAGAGCACCAGCGACGTTTACGTGTTTCAGTTAACACGTTTACATCCTTTAATAGTTTACACACCGCAAAGCCTTATCCCGTAGGGGTTTCAGCCCGATATGGTTCAACCCTATGGTTCTCGAGGGGCATGTCCATGGGTCGGAAGGTGAATGCACATGGTACGGAAGGGGCACACGGATGGTTCGACAGGTGAATGCACATGGGCAAAAGGTGAACGCACATGGTTTTCGGCCAATTCCGCAGTGCTTAGAGACCGTCGTTTCGGTCTTACGTGTATGCCGCTGGTTCGACCTTGCTCCTGCGTGCGTTCTGAGAAATCGTGCAGCATAACGTCGTATATCACTGATTTTTAAGGTTTTTTGTTTTTATTGAACTCAAAAGGTGAACGCGTATGGTTCAGTAAATCTGCCTAATGCTGGATGTTCGGAGCACAGCTTGCGTCTTTAGGTGAACCCCTATGGTTCGCAGCGCGGCCTTTTCCGGTAAACACGCAGCTTCGCGGCGTTAGGTGAACGTCTATGGTTCTGTCAAGGGGGCAAAAGCTCATCTTTTTGAGCAGCTTTCTGCGGAAAGGTGAACATGTATGGGGTAAAGATGACCCGGAAGTGAGCGGTCACAAACTTGTAAGTATATGATTTAAATGCACTTATTTTAGAGATCTGCCTGTTTTGCCGATTGGTCAACGTCTATGGTTCTAGCCAAGGCTGTTGTGCCGTCTTGCTGATGAAGCTCTTGAAGGTGAACATCGTACAGTGTATTGTTACCTTTAACTGATCCATCTCTTTGACGCATAGTGTCCAAAAAGAACGAATCCAAGCTCGAACCCACGCAGATCGCCTTGTTTCAAATTCCCGATCTGCCCGAGCCGTTCCGTAAAGCGGTTCCTGCCGTGCACATCGCACCGCAGGCAGGTCCGATATCGCTTCAGCAAGCGAAAATGTTCAACGCTCTCATCAAAAATGCGATTGAGCAAAACAAGGAAGGTGAACGCGTATGGTTCGAGTACGCTGTCACTGAGCTCATCTCGGATGTTGGGCTAAACACAAAGAACCGGGATTACGTCAAATCAACGATCAATTCGTTGATAGGGCTTGTTGTGAACTGGGATCATCTTTCGGGCACGCCGGTGTGGAATGCTAGCGGGTTGGTTGCTGGAGCAAAGCTGGCCGGGTCAACGCTGCGATATCAGTTTTCCGAGAATATCCGCGAGATTTTGATGAATCCGAGAATTTACGCGAGCATCGACATGCGGATCGCTCGCGAATTCAAGCGGGGACACTCTTTGACCTTGTGGGAAAACGTTGTCCGTTACGAAGGAGTCGGACGCACTCCGAGACTTAGTGTTGATACACTGCGAGATCTGCTTTTGGGCATGGAGTGGAAGCGCGGCTCTTACGCTCAATACAAGACCTTCAAGAGTCGTGTCCTTCTTCCCGCAATCGAGGAGATTAATCGCATCGCGGACCACGAGGTTGAGCTCGTTGAATTCAAGGTCGGGCGGACGGTCGCGGATATTCAGTTCATCATCAGGGAAAAGAGAAAGGCGGATACGGTCCAGGAAGATGACCTTGAGCTCCTGACCGCGATGACGCGATTCGACATTCCACTGACCGAGGCGCGGAAGCTGTTGGCTGAGCATGGAGCGACCGCTGTTCAAAAAGCGATCAAATACACTGATCAACGGGTCATCAAGAAAAACGCTCAACCCATCGAGAATGTAGGTGCGTACTTCCGCAAAGCCCTTCAGGCCGGCTGGCAGAGCGAGGAGCAGCGCACGCATGCCACGAGCGGGGTTATCGCGATGGAGGCCAGGCAAGGCCGCGCAGAGGACCAACTACTCGCAAAATATCAAGCTTACCGTGCGACCGAAGCACAGAGCTATTTCAACGAGCTTAATGTAGAAGAGCAGAATGAGTACGTGAGCAAGTACAACGATCAGGCAGCGACCCAGCTGAAAATCTTGGCAGGAAAGAAGATTAAGAAGACGGCTGAATCGTCGTTCTTCAATTGGCTGGCCGAACAGGTGTGGGGCAAGCCGACTGATCGCGATTTGTTGAACTTCCTTCTGAAAGATGCGGCAGTCGGCGCAAGGTGACCGCTGAGGTTGCGTATGTGCAGCGCCCATTACGCTGCACTGCGTTTACTTCGCTTTGTGCCCATCGGCTTCCAGCAGCCGACGGAGGGCCTCGATGTAAGCCTCGGCACGCTCCGGGTTGTCGAGCGCAAGACTTACTTGGATGTTGCCGCTGCCCCATTCCTTAATCGTCCCGATCGAAGCGCCTGCGGAATTCGACACCTTGTACTGACGAGAGAAGGTCTTCCGTGGTGCACGTTGCTGAGCTAGCCCCTCTCGAGCTGCCTTTACCTTAAGGAAAGACAGTCCCTCCTCCACAATGCGCTGCGCGAACTCCTTCGTCCGAGCTTCATCTGTGGCTTTGTAATACAAGGCCAGCTCGTACGAAATATTGATGCCAAATTGCTCCGGGTAAATGGAAATGAATTCATGCAAGACTGGTGGCAAGTCCAAGACGGCCAAGGTTTTACTGACCTTCGTTTTTCCTTCTCCCACCAAGGCCGCGAGCTCGTCATTTGAGTTCGCATATCCTTCGTCGAGCAATTTTTTGTATCCCAGCGCGACATCGAGGACAGTTTCTTGTTCACGCTCGTTGTTTGCCGCACGTGCCAACCGATAAAAGTCGATGGGTTCAAGGCCTTCCAACACTTTCAACTCTAGCTCGGTCCAGCGATTTCGCAATGCACCTTGCTTTCGATAATGGCCATCAATCAGAATCACCCGCTCAGGGATGCTCGGGTGACGTGCCGCTAACGCGGGCACGAGCTGCCCGTCTTTGGCCATTGATGCTGCGCGGGCAGCGGTTTTTTCTTCCTGATAAATAGTTCGGCTATTCAGAGGATTGTCATCAATCTTATCGATTGGCCACGAGACGTACGCAGTTCTGACCTTCCCCTCTTTTTCGAGAGTTTCTATGTAGAAACTGGTCGAGTCCGTTTTAAGCGTTTGCACCGGAGCTGCCGCATCAAGGAGCGTTTCGCGGCCGTCGAGCGCAGCCTCTACACGGTCGAAACGCCCCACGACGGATTTATCTCGCAACTCTTGGTCGCGCTTCACGCCCGCGTTCAACGCTGCGGAAAAATCTTTCTTCGCCATTGTCACTCTCCGATTACGGCAAGCACTTCGTCCACGAAAGCATTAATTTCCTTTTGTGCTGCCTTTGCGCCGCGGATTTGCAAGACCGTAGTTCCTGATACTTCAGCTTCCTTGTAAGCGGTGCGGAAGCCCAACCGGGTCTTGAGCATTGGGATTTCCTCATCCTGTTCAGCCGCTTTAAAAATTTGCTGAACAATGGAGACTTTTTGATCCATATTAGCGAGGGAACGCAGCTTTAGATCTCCATTTGTCACTTGTGCAGTGAGGCCTAGCCTCTTGGCCTCTTGGACGGCCCACAGATTTCCGCCAGACGCACCTACGGGAATCAAACCGAGATCGGAGATTAGCAGTGCGACGGAGGGCGCGCTCGACCTGATGGCAGGCGGACAGTCGATGACGATGAAATCGTAGTCATCGACGAATTTTGCGATTTCGCGATCTGGGCGTGGAGAGCGAGAAAGATTTGACAGAGCTGCCGGAAACGGTCGATCGTCAGCTGCGGCACCTACGGATAAGGTGGCCGTGCCCTGTTCATCCAGATCCACGAGCAGAGTTTTGAATCCGCGTGACCCCAAGACACCGGCTAGGTTGCACGAGGTGGTCGTCTTTCCGGACCCACCCTTTTGATTGAAGACCGTAATAATTTTCGCGGGCATTTGTACTCCGATCGTTTCCGTGCTGCTCGTGATGGTGCAGTTTCTACGTAGAAACTGCACGCGCGTAGAGTGTGAATGATGATAGTTTCATAATCTAAATTTCTCAAGAAAAATTCGCCTAGATAGCGATAGTCATCAACGAAATAATGTGAGTGATCTTGCTTTGTACCGGGTGAAATCACGGTCCGATGTCTTTGGCGAATTGCTCGGAGCTTGACTTCGAGTCTGTTGTAGCTTTTTTCGCGTGGAAACTACTAGCCGTAGTTTCTACGTAGAAACTGGGATGGACTATGACGGTCGGCGCGTGACCCTATCGGCCCGGTTCTCGCTACGCCCATAGTTTCTACGTAGAAACTATGGGTCGAGAGCCGCTTTCAGTGGACCATTCCTCGCGTGAAATCTGCCCAACATGAGTTTCGAGTACTTTATTCGGAGTGCCCTTGAAACGCGATGTCGCGTTTCGCCCTGATCGGTTAGCAGACACGACCATGAAGGGAAATGCAATTATCCGTTCGGGCCAGTCGAGATATGCAATTGATTGTCGCGCGCGCCAGTTTCTACGTAGAAACTGGCAGGTGCCGAGATCGGCTGAGCGAGGCTTCACGTAGAAACTGAGGGATCTGCCCTCGGAAGGGACGCCATCATCGTGCGCGGCGGGTTCGGACAGTGGGCAGCGCTCGTTTTATCGGTTTTACCGTCTACATACCGATTGAAGGTAGTAGCTCCATGTGTCCCATATCCGTGAGAGTCGCGAATATCGAGGCCAGAGTCCACCGCTTCCGTTAGCCCCTTCGCGCACGAGTGGCGTGAGAGTGCGTCGACGCCTCGTTGATCTGTTGAAAGTCGACCACTCGACCTTGATGTTGGGCCCAAGCGATCGCCTCGCGCAGACCAATACATAATTTCCGTATTGCGGCCCTCTTGGGGGGACCTGTCCATTCGGCAGATTTTGTTCGACGAACTGCGACGCGACCGGCTCGACATTGGAGATCTTTCGCTATAAGCATGCACCGAGGGAAGGGCGCTCGCGGTGAGACGTTACATCGCCGTGACCCGTTATTGGTTGCTGCTGGCGCAGAAGCGGCTCGCCGGGTAAGTTGGAGCCCGTGAGGAGACCGCTAGATGTCCGACGCTACGTCGATAGGCTCAGAGACACCGTTGGCAGGCCGCTGGTTTTCGGACTCGAGGCGGCGTCCAAACATAGCGCCGACTTCGGTCATCATGCGCCGCTTTTCCGCCTGTAGATAGATGGATGTCGTCTGAATCGACCGGTGCCCGAGGACGCGCTGAACGACGTCGAGTGGCACGTCGTTAGCGGCCGCCAACGTGCCAAAGGTGTGGCGAAAGGCGTGCGGCGTCGTTTGCTCAAGCTGAGCGTGCGTTGCGGGCGAAAGATTCTGGAGTTCAGCAAGTAGGCGTGCGCGCAGCCACTCGATCAATCGGTAGAGATGGTTGCTCTCGTAGGGCATGCGTTCGCCGCTGACATGCTTGCGGCGCGCTGCCTCGGTGTGAGGAATAATCAGCGGTGACAGCAGGGGGCCGGCAGCGGCAGGGACATCAAAGTCGTCACCCCTGTCCTGCCAGTGCGCGCGCAGCGCGTCGACGGTCTCGACACTGACGGGAACGGTGCGCTCCCGGTTGCGCTTGCCGACGATCGTCAAAGCCCAGACTTCCACATTACTGTCGCTCACGTACGGCTGGAGGCGCTCGCGTCGTGCGGCCGCCGCTTCTTCACGCCGCAGGCCAGAGTCACCCATCAGCAACATCAATGCGTGCACGATACGCCAGCGCTGGCTCTCCGCTGCGGCACACCTGCGTCGAACATGAGCGCGAACATCGGACCACAGCTCGCCGTTCAACGCACGCTCGATCTGAATCTCTCCCTCGCGCCGGATAGTCTCCGGGTCCCTGACACCTTTCCAAGGATTTCCCGCCAAGTAACGCATGTCGACGAGCCACGCGAAGGCGGCGCGGAGAACGCGAACCGCGTATACCTGGGACTCGGGACTTAGTTGGTCACTCGCGAAAGGTCGCCACCGGCGCGACGAGCGCGGTGCTCGCGCGCCGATGAATGACGGGGAGGGCAGCTTCAGAAAATCCTTGTAGGCTTCGCAATCATCGACGAGCAGGGAACTGAGCGCCTTTCCGCGAACGGTGACAGCCCACAGCACAAATCGCTCAATCTCTTTGGTGTAGGCGCGTAGTGTTTTCGGTCGATCGCGGTAGAGATGCAGCCACGCACGAACGGCGGCCAGATCGTTTTGGGCGGCAATGTACGGGAAGGCTGTGGATCGGTTGATGCCGGTAGAGCCATCGAGCACTTCGCGTAGCGCCATGCGCTCGAGCGGAGCCAGAACGCCAGCCGTGCCGCCGACGGCGACGATCTCGGCGTCGGGAGCGACAAGTGGATCGACAAGGTCCACATCCGCATCAACGTGCAGCCCGATATCTCGCTCGTGTCGGCGCAGCCATCCCACGATCGCGCGCGCGCGGCCCGGGCCGATCCGGGGAACGGAGCGCCACCAGCTGCCGCCTCGTGCGTTGCAGTACGCAATCAGGTTTTCGAGCGTCGACACGCCCCGCATGCGGAGATAGCGCGTGACCAACGGTCGGAACCACATCCCGATGCCATGTTCTGCAGCCGGTCGCGCCGCTGCGAGACGTGCTGCGTCCTCCACCATCTTCAGAGAGGCCGCGGTGAGGCGCGCGCTCCCGTGTCGGCGGATGGAGGCTCTCAGGTGATCGGCGAGAACAGGGGAGCCGTGATCAATCGCCAGCTCAACGAGCGTGGCCAGCATGTCTCGCAGATAGCGTTCGGTCGCCCCGGGTGTGGCAGCGTGCGGGTCGTAGTCCTCGTTGAAATAGGTTCGCGCGATGACCGCCGGCGGCAGGCGCTGGACGAAGGCTCGCAGTGCCGCGAAATCTTTCGCGGTGTACAGGCGTTGGCGGTCAAGGGTTTCGGACAACACTGCTCCTAATGCAACTAACGCTCAGGCTCGGTTAAAACACGCATACGCCTTCGGCGCTGCGGAAATCGCACTCATGGGGCTTTGGGGCCGCCCACCGGCAGACCGATCTGACTGAGCCAGATGCGCATCGGCGTAGCCGATTTCGGGGTGGCGGTCGAGGATCTGCTGGAAACGCGTCGCCAGCGCCGACAGCGGGCGAGAGGGAAACCGTGCCTCGAAAGCGAGGATGACGTGGGCGAAACGAACGGGGCCGAAGCGAATCACCGCCTGCAACCGACCTTCAAGCCTGTCCGTGAACAGATCGGTGCCGAATGCGTCCACCATCGCGTTGACGATTTCGGCGGCCGCTGGCGTGAACGGTGGCATGGCGCGCACGAGCTGCATCTGAGGAGAGCCTTCGTCGCCGAAGACTGAAAACCGCTCAGCGCCTTCGACGTCGAGCGCGAGCCGGCTGACGGGAAGGGCTGCGCTGAAGATAAAGATTCGCAGTCGCTCGGTCAGAGCGGCAGCAGACGTATCGGGCGGCGCGGAATCGTTTCGCAAACGTCCTCCAGAGTGAGGTTCGACGGGAATTCCCCGTATTTTAGCAATCAAACGCAAGCATGATAATAACAATTATCATGCTTGAGTGTTAATGGGGTCAGATGACTAAAGGATATAATTGGTCTCGTCAATACGAGAGCGGTGGAGGCAGGGCGATGTGCAACGAGGCGCGCGCGATAAGCGTGCATTTGAAAGAGGGTTTGTTGCAGCTGTCCTGGACGCAGCAATGAGCCTACCCGGCCGTATTGAACTAACCCGGGACCTGCCTCGAGGGATTCTTAAAGCCTACGAGGCCGGAGAACTCGGTCGCGATTTTCTTTCCGTGCAGGTCTTGATCGGCCGACTGCCGACGGCAGTACTGACAGCATTGGAAACGCCTGATCTCAACGTCGTGACGTCGATAAGCATTCTGGCCAAGATCCTCACGAAGCATAGTGTCCCGCCTGACATCGTTGCCAACTTGGCGAATACGGTTCTTCGCCCTAAGGCAGTCTATCAATCCGCGTCAAAGGGAAACGTGCCGAGTGCCGTCCTGCTGCTGAGTGTCGAGCGCGTCGACGGGGATCCCCTGATGGCGTCTGTAGAACTCGATCAGCCCAACGCGACAAGCCGCGCGAACATGCATTGGATGACCAGCGCCTATCCGAAGAACAACGAAGGGAAATTTGATCAATGGCGCGCCGACGGGCTGCTGATCTGGGAGGCATGAAAAACAAAAGGCCGCGAACGCGGCCTTTTAGTTTGCCCAAGTGTGCGGATACGAGGCCGTCTGTTCCCGTCTGGTATTTGACGCACTCCTTAGACAGTTATAAGTATAACATAAAAGTACCGTTTGTCAAACAGTGTGCTTTGACTGCAAGACAGCGGCGGCATCCACAATCGCTTTCTCGCACTGAGCTGCGGGCTCGTTCACCCCGCCGTGCTTAGCAAAGCTTCGGAAGCCTGCCGTATTGGCTGACTTCTGACTCACCGAGCGGAGTCAGGCCATATCGGTTGTGGTCATCTGGCGCGATTAAACCCCGCCTCGCCAAATCGGAAAACGCGCTCTCAAACGTGTTCTGCCAATCTGAGACGACTTCCGGGTATATTTGCCGAAGGAACTCACGGACGTTTAGTCGTATGTCATCAATTTGGAACAGCATATAAAGCACTTGAGTCCGCGAGGATTTGTTCGAGATCGGGAACCTGATAGACGCTCGGAATCGCATCGGATTCATTTATGCTGCTTCAGGCCATCTGCGACGCACTCCATTAAGCAAGGGACATAGCATAGCACGGCTGTTGTGAGAACCATTCCCTACCATTAGGATCTAGACCCGTTTTATGTGTCCGCCGAGGCTGCCTCGACATAGGGCTGATCTCTCCCAACGCTATCTGCCGGCGTTTGGCAGTTTTTTCTAATTCGGGGCATACAACACAATTGGCTCGCGACCTCCGGAATTCGCGCTCGTTGTTACACGAACAGCAGCGCGGCTGGGATCGGCGTCTGAATGGTGTGTTTCAGCGAAGAACCCCGATAGAAGCAAGACGCTTTCGCTGGCCCGACACGAACGTCAACAGGGTGGTGCATCCGGTGATGAGCGAGTAACCCTCCAGTAGTTCGATTCGAAATTTGATCTCGCTGACGACAAGATCCCATGCCTGCTGACCGCAATGCTCGTATTTGAGCGCGTGGTCAATTGCATCGCTCAGGTTGAGCATAAACTCTTCGCCGCCCGCGCAGTCAAACTCGTTGCGCAGCCAGTGCTGAAGGGCACAACGGCACGCGTACAGTGCTCGGCGATCCTGAACAGCCTCCAGTGGCTCAGGCACAAGCGTCATCCTGACCACCCTTTGAATTGGCTTGAGCACTCCTTGTGTGACGATCAAGCAGGAAAATGGCTAGCGCTGCAGAGGCGTTCTTCGCAAACACCGCCCAACCGCCATCGAGCGATGGCAGATGCGCGGTCGCACCGTGGGCGGTGCTGAATCGTGTACGCAACGTGCCCACGCCGCCTGCGATCGATTGCACGCCAGCGAATGCCTGCTTGGCGTCGGCCAGTGCGGCTTTGTCTGGCCAGGGGAGCGATTTGACACAGGCATCAAGAAGTGGTTTGAGGGACTTGTCTTTCGGAAGCTCAACATCGCGCGCTCGCAGAATCGTCGCACAGACCGACTCCAGAAAACTGCTGCTACGCGCTAGGCTGTCGGCCGAATCCATATGAGAAGCATCGAGCGTGTCGCGCCACCGGCCACTCAGCGTGACATCTCCTGCTTGTTCGAGGGCGGTCGCCATCTGGGCATCCAGGTTGGCTGATTCAACTTCTGTGATCGCGTGCAGGGCGGATCGCGCCCGATCGAGGCGCCCTTCGCGCTCGGTGAGGCTGTCGCCGATAGCGTCTAACAGTGACCCTATGGTCTCCTCATTCAAGATGTGTTCAAGCCAGGCAGGCTTGCATTCTGCCAGTAGCGTTGAATTGTAGGAACGAACATCGTTTGGCGTGCCACTGTGGGCATCTGCCGCATCCTCGTCGGTCGTGCGATATAGGACTGACAATTCACGGTCGCGATAACAAAGGCAGCCATAGATATATTCGTCGTAGCCGTACTGTTCCAGGGTGACATGGCTGCTCGATCCGGAAACCGCTTTTCCGTTGAACGCAGCGTTTAGATCCTCGCCGAGCTTTCGTGCGTTCTCCGCAAGCGCGATGGCTTTCGTTTCGATTCGTCGCTGCTGGGCTGCGAGCGAGTTGATCCTGTCGACCATAAAAATATCCTGAACGTGGCTGCCGTGACGCAATGTGAACGTGCTCGCGCGCCTTCGCGCGATGGAGATTGGCGAACGGAGCGACTCATCTTGAGCAGCACTCCGCCTGTCTCTGTCACGAATTTTATACATCGCGCTAGTGGGGAGTTTGCTGGGTGCGGCTCCGTGTGGCGGCACCTCAAAAAGACCATCTAGGTTCCGCTCCGACGATAGGAGCGATTTTGATAAATATGATTGTATTTGAATTTCGATATCATTTTTGATATGACATCAATATAGAAATGGCATCATCTGAAAAATTGGTTAGCATTGTCCTTGCAGTACTTCCTTAACCAAAAAAACCGTTTGGTGGTCCCATGTCAGAAACATCGAAAGGCGGGAAGCTCGTCAGCTTGCGAGTTCCGCCGCCTTTGCTCCAGCGTTATTCCGACCTGCTTGAATCGGTCGGCCTTTCCGTGCCAGATGGCGTGCGTCTTCAGATTGAGGAAACGGTCGCGGCCCGTGACAAACTTGATCTGGGGGCACTAAAGGTGTCGTGCAAATTCGAGTGGCTCGATACGCCGTCTCCGCGGTTCCCTGAGCTCGTCGGCGACCTCAGCGTTTCCGTCTCGTCGATGCCGGGCGTTAGCGACGAAGATCTCGCACAACTCGTGTTCACGACGCCAGAGTTCTACGTGGATCAGTACGAGCGCTTCCGGATTGATTCGTTTCATTTCCAACGGGTTTGCAGCGAGCGCATCTGTGTCGAAAGTGCACGCACGAAGCGCAATGTGCTCAGCTTCCGTCTCATCGCAGGCGTCTGGCGTGCGGGAATTTTTTCGTACCCGTCGTCCGCCCATCCGTGGGAACGCGAGTCGGCCGAGCGCGAGATCCGTGGTGCGGTCGAGTACTGTGTCCACAATACTGTGGCGGCGTTTTTGCTGAAGCGTACGCCCGTGAATCGCCTCCTGACGCAAGAAGAGGTCGCGTCGGCAAATGCGATCTTGTTGCCCGAGCACCGTGAGAATTCGGCGGCATGACCGGGTCGGTTCACCGACGTCCCGCTGGACGTTGGTGAACCGATTTGGGTGCAGCCGTTTGAGCTCGCACAATGCACGTCGCGTAGCGACGAGGTCGCGCTTCGCGGCAAGCTCGCCGCCGACATGCCCGCTTGAATGCCCAGTCTCGGGCGATGCGTCAGGCGCTAGCCAGCCAAGAAGCGAGGATCGGCGAAAGTATCGAGCGTCCGTGCCGCATCCGCTAGCAGACATTGAATTGCGGCACGACTATCGTAAGCACCGCGCTCGGAAGTTCAAACACGTCTGTGTCCACGGAGCGCGACCATGTCGATCAGTTGTTCAAAGTGCACTTTTTTTGCGGAGTAAGGTGGGGCACCGCACAGAGAGCGTAACACACAGCAGTTTCGTGCCTACACTGGCAGTGAACGGTTCGAAAGGACGAAAAACGTGGCGCCCAACACGCAAACAACCCTGGACCCCCAGTTGGCAGCCGAATTTAGAGCCCGGCTGAAGGGTCTCCAAGACGCCATCGCTGACTTGGAACTAGTGGCCAATTTAGCACTTGGTGTTCCCCCGCCCCCACCCGCAACGCCCGACCCGGCTCGCTTCGATATTTATCAGTTCCGGCCGGAGCAGACGTGTTTGCGCCAGGCGCGGCTTTGGCTTTGGGCGGTTGCTCTTGCTTCAGTGGCTTTCTTTATCTATACATTGCTTGCGGCGTGGTTCGCCCCGCCCTGTAGGCCACCCGTCATGCTGTTTATCCTGGCAGTCATTTGGGGGGTCGCGCCACCGCTATTCTGGTGGTTCGAATGGTTCTTTGTGTTCCGCTATTATCGAAACGCGGATAATCTTGAAACCTTCAAATACGGGGCCCAACTGTCGCTCGCGATCTGGGCCGCTGTCGTTGTATCGATCGCCGCGTATTCAAACAGCGATTACTTCAAACCGGCTGCTCCCAGTGATGGTAAGCCGAGTTCGTGTCTTTACGAGGCACGGCAGTTCCACGGCCGGTGGTCATTGTGGCATGCATCAACGTGGGCACTTTCCGCCGACGTTCCGGCTTCTGCGTCCGAAGCACATCTCGGGAGAAAAGAATGAATCCAGAGGTTGACGAAGAAATCAAGGTACCCGACATCGGTGCTTACAAGGCTCTCCCTGTGATTGAGGTACTAGTGAAAGTGGGTGACACCGTCGAAAAAGAGCAATCCCTCGTCACGCTCGAATCGGACAAGGCGACAATGGATGTGCCCAGCACGGCTGCTGGCACAATCAAGGAAGTCAAGGTGAAGGTCGGCGACAACGTGTCAGAAGGTTCGCTGATCTTAGTGCTCGAAAGCGCTGAAGGTGGCGTGGCAGCAACTGCACTGGGCGTCACGAATCAGGCCGCGAAGCCATCACCTGATCAGATCTCGATTGTCGCGAAAGAGAACCAACAACAAATTCGCGATGAACTACACAAGCTTAACTCGCCGTACGAATCTCGCGTGCGGTCGGATGGGTGTGTCTTCTCCTTGCGAATGTCTACTTGCGCCTCCGCTCATGAGCTCCTCGAACGGCTGGCAGCAATCCCGGCCGTTAAGACGACGCTATCGTGGCCGATGCTCAGAGATCTGCCGGGAGATGACGAAATTGGACTTTTGGGACTTTATACCAGCGGGGAATTGTGTGGAGTCGGTCGAGTCGTCGAATTCGATCGAGAAGGAGTTACTATGATTATCGAAGATAGCCTTGACTTGATTGATCCAAGCGAAAAGCAGCCCGAAAAACCTGAGATTAAGGCGTTCGAATCGGAAGTTTTGGTCTTTGCAGTCGAGGTATAATATGCCGACACTCCCAAACCCTACAAAAGCCATCGCGAGCGAGGAGCTTCGCTCCTGTAGAAGCGGCGATTGGGCGACACCTGATGACTTCAGGTTTGAAGATAATCATAACGCCATCTTCATCCACGGGTTCACTGGACATGGAAGTAATATGAAGACGTTATTCGATTACCTCTCCAAGTTTGGATTTAATGTGTTTATTTTCAATTACAAATCGTCCCGGGGAATTGAAAGAGCGGCCGTGGCGCTCCACTCGATCCTTGATGAGCTGAATCGACATGATTCTGTCATCGAATGTAGAAAAGTTAGTTTCGTTTGTCACAGTATGGGAGGGCTAGTAGCGAGAGCCTTTACTTTCCATCCCGAAGCCTGTCGGTTCATAAATAAGATAGTCACGTTGGGCACCCCACACAATGGCGCTTTTCGAGGAGATAAATGGCTGAACACCGCAGTTAAAGCTGCACGAGTTATTTGCAAGGTACCATTGACTGGTTATACAGCAAAAAAAGTAGTTGCGGCCGAGGAGCTATTAGGAACGGACCATGAGTCGGCGCCATTAATACATAGATTACTAAGCCAGAATTACGACACGGAGACGATTCCGATCCTCAGCATATCCGGCGGAAGTCAGTCTTTACACGGAATGCCACTGGTTGGCGCCTTGTGCAATATGCGACTGCAAAAAATGATTAATTCAAACCCGAACGATGGATTGGTCCCCGAAACAAGTAGTAGCCTCTCTTCAGACATTTACGCGCAGTGCTTACCTCTGCGCGATCATTGGAATCAATATCCCGAGTTTGATCAAACAAACCACTTTAATTTCTCAGACATGCAAAAAATCGGACTTCACATAAGTAATTGGCTTAGGTCCTGATCTGCTTTCCCGTACTTGCGAAGTTGAGCGATGTCGATTCGAGTAGCGATTCCCGTGATGTCGCTGCGAAATGATCGAGACCACTCCGCCATTTTTTGTGTGGTTCCTGCGCCTAGTTCGATGTTTTATGGCCGTGCGCCCAACGCCGATCTGCCGCTTGGCCCCAGTACCGCAACCCCTTTCAATTTGGATAAAATCAGCGCGGCCTGCGTGAATCAGCGGGACGATGGGCGAGCGGTAATCTAGGAACCAACTGGTCCGCAGGTTGAAAGAGGCAATGCAAGTGCCCATCGTCTCCCGGAATGGCGCACGCACGCTCCAGCCAGCGAAATCCAGTTCGACCCGGGCCTTGTCTGCTCTTGGTCGACGAGTGGTCTCTCACCGGAAATAATTGAATGTCCCTTGAGTCGTATATGCCCATTGCATGAATTACGCGACCGAGCCAAAAACTACTGGCTTGCGGTGGGACGCAGCGCGACTTTGATTGACGTCATCATGCAAACGCTTGAGCGGCGGGTCTGGAGCTGATAACGGCCCCTTTCCGCCGATACGCTGGCGTTTGTTGTCGCGGGGAGTGATCACTAACTTATGCTAGCAATAATACTTCCGATACGCTGAGTTAACTCGGAAACCTCGACTGAGAGCAATCGGTACTCTTCGGTCACTTGTTCCTGACTTTTGTTCGCCAGAAAAAACAGCTTATCTGCCGCTTCGTGGATGGCGTGCGCAAGACCGCCAGACGAATCGATTTTGTTAACCCGCATCCAGCGATCGATCGTCCCCTTAGATAAGCCAAACAATTCCTCGTCCCAACGTTTTCTGTTAACGATGCTCAGAATAAGACGCTGGGCATCAATGCGATTATTAAACTCACTCATTGTAGTCTCTCACTCTTTAACGTCTCCATCCACGATGGAACTACGGCTGCCGCTTTAATGGCAACGGATACCTCTTCCGGCTGAATGTTCTCTCCATAGCCACGGGTTGACAACAATCGTGCACGTGTAAGGATCGAGAACGCTGCAGGGTCAATGTGGAGACTTGGCTTCAGCATTAGCGGTGAATATCTCGAAAAAATTGGCCGCCCGACTGAAAGTGAATGGCAGGTCGCATAATTGCGCACGGCCAAAAACATACAAGATAGGTGAAAGACCGCACTGTTCGGCGAAGTTTGCAATTCCTGATATGAGCGATCAAAGAGCTGTTTGAACTTTTCGCAGTCGTCAAGGGAGGTTCGGTAGGGGGCAGGTTTCCCGAGGCAATCCAGAAAGTCCGTGCCATCCGACGAAAACAACAACTTTGATTCGAGATGCAAGTGCCAAGCGAACGGATTGCCTTCATTCCAGATGGTTTTTAGCCGTTCGTAGCGATATATGGAGTACTTCTGCGGATCAATCCGAGGAGAGGGCCCATTTACACACGCTAGCAAGTCGACATCAGAGCCGTGATCGATCTCACCACGGCACACGGAGCCAAAGGCATAGATATGCATTTTTATCTCCGTCCGAATCGCTTAACAAGAATCGCCGTCAAAAACGCAAACCCAATCAAGCGTGTCGCAGCTATGGCGGACGAAAGCCAGACTGGATACTGATGGGAGTTAGCGATGCCGAAAAATATTCCCGGCGACGCCGTTAGGCTTGCGATATAACTCTTAAGATCCCATGCATTACCAAATTGACTGACATCATATAAAGTAATAAGCAAAATAACCAAAAATATAGATCGTATAAGTTTGATTATGCTTTCGCCATTCCCCCAAATAAAATCAAGTATCTTAAATTCGATCCATTTTAAAAATTGATACAATTTCTTCCAGCCTGAATATTTCTTGTGATAATAGCTCTCTTTTGAAGACCATGATTTCTTTAGATAATGCTCGGTAGCCTCGAGTTCAAGAGAAATCGCTTGATTAACAGCCTTCGCATCGCCCATTTGTTGAAAATTCATTCGCAGCGATCGAGCGAATCGCATTTTCAGGTTTTCTTCCCGCGGTGCCTCCCGCTGAAGAATATCAGCGTCGATCTGACAACGCTCAAAAACCACGTACCTAAAATCACAGCCGGCAAATGACGATTGGTGGAAATTGCATCCAACGAACCGGCACCCGGTGAAGTCGCAGGAATCGAACGTACAGCTATTAAAGTAGCAACCGTCAAATACGCTGTGTTGGAAAGAGACTTTCCGGATCATCTGATTCCTGCCGTTTAGCCGGATGTATACCTTGAACGCATAGTCGTTTCGCTCGTTTTCAATCGAGCTACCGATGTAGAGGTCCGTGACGATTTCCCGGTTGCCCCGCAACAACTCTTTGCGAGGCATCTTCTCTTTGCTGCTGATGGTCTCGTCCTGGAGAGTTGACTGCGCCGGTGAATTCTCGTTGGTCATTTTTGGTCTTGAGGTTCCGGTGAGCGGGCGTCAGTACGTTGAATGAGTCAACACGCTTCGAATACGATTTTGGGCCGGCCGTATGGAGCGACCAAACTGCACTTGACGTTGCTCGATCGGGCTAATTGTAGTGATTCCATAGCTCGCTTACCAGTTTCGCTATTTGGGTCGCGGGAAGCTGACCATTAAGGGAGCGAATCTATAGCTTTCCGGAGGCAGAGTACCGACGCTCGTCCCGAGCGAGGTTCTTCGACTGGCTCAAAGGAAGAATGTCCACTGCACCTTGCAAAACGTGCCGTTGAAGCGGTACGCGTCCGGGCGGCCGCTTCGGGTCGAGACCAGAAGTTCGCAACCGGTGGCGGTGTTTGCCGCGGCCGCTCGTCGGCGCCATACGGCTGGGAGCGTGTGGATTGCTCCGTGCGTGGTGACTCAATTATCCTCGCAACGGTATCACTTTATTCCGGTCGACGGGTCCCGTGCGAGAATTGCGCACTCGTCTGCCCAGAAGGAACCGCAATGTCGATCGACCCAACGGAACTCGAAATTGCCACGCTGCAGGCCGAGAAGGGCTTGCTCATCTATGAACTGCGAGCGGCTCATCAGATCATCCGTAACGCCCTCTCCGTCATGACGACGGAGCAGCAGGTCGCGTGGGCGCAGATGAACGCGCGTGACGGCGTCGACGGCGAGGGCGCGACGCGGGCCGCGGAGCGGGACGCCCTGCTGGCGAGACCGCGCATGGTGATCGGATCCGCATGACCGGAGCATTCGCGCCGACGGCGGAGCAGGTGATCGCGCTAGACGCTGCCCGCCGCGACGGCGACCTCAAGATCAAGGCGTATGCGGGTGCCGGCAAGACATCGACCCTCGGGCTGATCGCTCGTGGGCTCGAAGGGCGGCGTGGCCTCTACCTCGCATTCAACCGCGCCATCGCGGACGCCGCGGCGCGCCGGTTTCCGCCGCACGTAGCATCGAGAACGATGCATGCTCATGCGTGGGCAGCCGTCAGCGCGTCGCTCAGAAACCGCGGTAATCTGGAACCCGAGCCGCCCCATATGCTGGCCGCGCGTTTCGGCATTGGACCGGTCGAGGCGCGCACGGTGACCGGGCGGCGCGTCGAACTCCTGCCGTTCGAGACGGGCCGTCTGATTGCCGACGCGCTCGGTCGCTTCTGCCGTTCGGCCGACGCCGAGCCGCAGGTGCACCATGTGGTGGTTGACGAAAAGCTCGATGAGGTCTTCGCGGCCGAGCTGCGGGCGTGGTTGCTGCCTGCGCTCCGGCGGATTTGGGAGGAGAGTGCGGCGCCACAGTCGCGCAGCGCCGTGTCGCCCGATGTCGTGCTCAAGCTGTGGGCCATGTCCGGACCGCGCATCGACGCCGACTACATCCTGTTCGACGAGGCGCAGGACAGCGATGCCGTCATGCTGTCGGTGCTTGCCCAGCAACGCCACGCACAGGTCATTTACGTGGGCGATCCGTACCAGCAGATCTATGAGTGGCGCGGCGCCGTCAATGCGATGTCGCAGATCGCGGCCCCCGAATGTGCGCTCACGGAATCGTTCCGGTTTGGCGCGACCGTTGCAGCGCTGGCGAGCCGCCTGCTCGCCCGCCTGGGCGAGACAGTGCCGCTGCGGGGGCAGGACGCCATCGGCACAATGCTGGTCGAGGATCCTTCGCTCGCGCCGCCGGTCGACGCGGTGCTGTGTCGCAAAAACGTGACGGCGATCTGGCAACTGGCGGCCGGACTTGAAGCTGGCCACCGCCCGGCGATCCGGATGAGCGCGGCAGAAGTCACCGCCTTTGCAGACGGTGCCGATCTGTTGCTGGCTGGGCAGCGCGCATTCAAACCCGCCGCGTTTTCCCTGTTTGAGAACTGGGCCGATGCGCAGGCGTTCGCGCGTACGCCATTCGGGCAGGACCTGCTGCCGGTTGTGCAGATCGTCGACGAAATGGGCACCGGATATCTGCGCGCGCTTGCGCAGCGATGCGTGCCGGAAGCCCAGGCCGACTATGTTATCTCGACGGTACACCGCGCCAAAGGACTGGAATGGAAGCGGGTCAGGGTGGCGAACGATTTCCGCTTTCGCGGCAGCAACGGCAGTCCATTTCCCGACGAAGATGAACTTCGGTTGCTGTATGTCGCGATCACGCGCGCGCAGCACGTTCTGGACATTTCGGAGATGCGGGATGACCTGGTGCGTGTCATTGCGGGTACTTGAGCAACCGTTCAAGCGCTCGGCAGTCGCGCCGCAGGTGGAGTGCGGAAAAGAAAAAGCCCACCACGAGGGGCAGGCTGAATTCCTGTCTGGAGAAGACTGAGGAATTTTAGGTTTCCTTTATATTTCGCAAGTGCATTCAGGCAACGCCGCGAACGGTCGGAAACCTGAAAATCTCAAGTGCGAGACCTAAGCCACTTTTACACCATGACACTCGGAAAAATCAAAGATTTCGTACGCGGAGTCTGGCGCGCTTGCTCCCACGAGCGCCTTTACCCGTTCCGCATGCGAAGCAGAGGTAGTGACCGGCAGAATAGAGAGTTGGCCGTTCACAGCGGCGTTGATCTGATGAAAGCCCTCGACCCATTTCAGTGAGTCCACAGTCGGCGCCACAAGCGGCATTTCAAACATGCCCTTATCAAGATACCGGGCGTGCATTTCGACCCTTGCTTCATTCAGGTAGTAACGGCTGTTAGCCTCCATCACGGCTTTCAGCTTGGCCGTATCGGTGATAACAATGACCTGTGTGTCACTTTCGCTAAAGGCGCGATCCAGATGGCCAAGGGTCTTTGAAAACAGCGAGCATTTAATCATGTGACAACTCCATTCAGCGACGCGGTTTAATTTAACATAACCTTATTTATCGATCTTTTTCACTGTAGCAGCTAAGTTGTAATGTCCGCTTCTAGCTAAGTTCAGATGTCCGCTTTTCGACCCGTCGTAAGCTGATCGGCCGCTGGAGATCCAGCGCCGGAGGCTTCTTCGATGGCAGAACGGATCACGATGACGATGCGAGAACTGGACAGATTCAAGGTTATCCAGGACGTGGCGGACGGTAAGCTGAAGCCGTGGCGCGCGGCGGAACGACTCAGGCTGACGACACGGCAGATTCGTCGGCTGGTTGGCCGGTTGCGCGAGGACGGACCGCAAGGCCTTGTGTCGCGTCGACGCTCGAGGCCGGGCAACAACCGACTCGACGCGGTGACGGCAGATCGGGGGCTATCGATTATCCGCGACCGCTACGCCGATTTTGGGCCGACGCTGGCATGCGAGAAGCTGTGGGAGTGCCACGGCATCCGGTTAGCCAAGGAAACGGTCAGACGACTCATGACGGAGGCCGGCTTGTGGGTGCCACGGCGGCAGCGTCCGCCGAAGGTCTATCAACCCCGGGCGCGCCGGGCCTGCCTCGGTGAACTGATCCAGATCGACGGCAGCGACCATCGCTGGTTCGAGGACCGGGCGCCGGCGTGTACGCTGCTGGTCTACGTGGACGATGCAACGAGCCGCATCATGCAACTGCATTTCACGGCCACGGAATCGACCTTCAGCTATTTCGAGGCAACGCGCGCATACATCGAGCGACACGGCAAGCCCGGCGCTTTTTATAGCGACAAGGCGAGCGTGTTCCGTAATGCCAATCCCGGCAAGACGGGGAATCGCGTGACGCCGTTTAGCCGCGCGATGTACGAGTTGAACATTGATACCTTCTGCGCAAACAGCAGTTCAGCCAAGGGGCGCGTGGAGCGGGCGCATCTGACCTTGCAGGATCGTCTTGTGAAGGAGCTGAGACTGCGCGGCATCAACACTACAGCTGAGGCCAACGCATACGCGCCCTCCTTCATGGCGAGCTATAACGCCCGCTTTGGCAAAGTGCCGAAGAGCAATTTCAATGCGCATCGGCCGTTGCGCGCCGACGAGAGTCTGGACTCGACGCTAACCTGGCGTGAACCACGGAAAGTCACGAAGTCGCTCACGGTGCAGTACGACCGTGTGATGTATCTGCTGGAAGATACGCCGGAGAACCGCAAACTGATTCATCGTGAGATCGATGTCTGGGAGTACCCGGACGGTCGCATTGAGATTCGGGCAGGCGCACGACGGGTGCCGTACCGGGAATACGACAAGCTGGCCAACGTCGATCAAGGCAGCGTCGTCGGGCATAAGCGCCTGAGCCACGCACTTCAGATCTCGCAGGCGATCCAGGCGCAACGCGATAACAGTCGAATCAACAAGGCTCCGTCACGAACGAACCGGGGCGACACCAGCAAGACGAGCCGCAACGATCCGTTGTCGGGCAAGAAGAAGCCACGTGAGTTCACGCAGGCCGATATCGAACAGGTCATCGTGGATCTGGCACAACGCAGGCAGGCGCAACGGCCGTCCAGCAAACCGGGGCGTCGGCCTGCAGGTGCTGGCTGAATGGACGTAAGCGCCCTGCCAGTTCAAGCGCGGCCCTTCGACACTGCGTTAGCGGTAACCTGTGAAAAACAGACCTTTTAACCCCGTAAGGCCCGGACATTTCAACTTAGCCGAAAGGCGGACATCTCAGAATGGCTTTGACATTCACTCACCCGGCTCGATTTGAGCCTCGGACCGGACGATCCTTTCCGCTGAGGCTAACTCCGAGATGCGCCTCAGGTGCGCGTCGAACCGATCCAGAAATTTGGCGGGGATCGGGCGGCGGTCCGTGTTTTCAATTTCGTCGAGTGCTTCGCATAGCAGGCCGAGTTCGGTGCATTCTCGCACCAGATCCCAATAATTGAAGCGCCGCGAAAAAGCGTTTGGCATCGTATAGTCTCCCCGACGGTCGAACTTGGCTGAAGCGACACGACATTTTTCTGTGGGTCTGCGTCAACTCGGCTGTTTGAGCGTGAAGCGCGCCGGCGATACGGCTGGCACGTAGCGGTCGCACTCTACCATTGCGCCTTTGCATATGTGCTCATGCTTGATGTTTTCCTATACCTGCCGTTGGCGAAGAAGCTCGATGTCTTGCCGGTCTCGGGCAATTGCGCGTTGAGCTCCTTCGATGCCCGCAGCATTCCACTCACCGGCCGCTATCGGAACGTGAATGAGCCGAGTGATGTCGTCATGACTGAGGCCCAAGGCAGCAAGTTGACGGCGCGACAGATGGTACGTGCGTGCCGCCTGCCCGTAGCCAGCGGCCGCGAGTGCGACGAGTGTCGGACGGATGGTTGCAGGAATTCGCTCGTCCGCCGCCTGAATCTGCACTTCAATTTCCGCGTCTGCGTTGCGCGAACGCGCTTCCGCCGCCGCGAGCTGCGCACTGGGGTACAGCGAACGGCCGGCACTAGCGCCAGCGCCGCTCGCCAAATGCAAGGACCAATGTTCGGGAGAAACTTCTTTAATAACAAATATCGGTCGCATATGTTTTCCTTTTGCCGCTGCCGGCCCCCAGACTGCGGGCACGGTAGTGCGACTATCTTAGAGTGGCTCGCGTGACCCGAGTCGATAATTAATTTCATCCCCTAAATGCTTGTGGGCCCACGTCACGTACTGTGCGACACCGCCAAGATCTGGATAAATCACCGCTGCTGTAATCCCCGCGGTCGCCAACTCGAATCGAATTTGCCCGAATGCTGTGGCCGGAACAGTCACATACTTCAAACGCTCGCGATACCCTTTATTGTTGTCTAGGCTCAAGAAAGGACCGGCACTTGCGTCCGTGCGTCCGCTTCTATGTAGCGTGAACCAGCCGTCCTGAGCAGTAATTCGGGGAGTGACGTGACGTGGCTTCACCAACACGGTCTCGTGTAGCCCAAATGGGGCTTTTTCCTCATCATCGAGAAAGTCGTCGACCGTGTAGGGCAGTACCCAGACTGCGGCCGGGCGCCTGCCTTCAGCCGCCTTCTCGACAGCAAACCACAATGCCGTCAGGGCGCTACCCGTCCAATCGAGCAAGCGGGTCGGCATGCCGTGATGTTGTGCGATTGCGAGCCAATCGGTTCTAGACAGCAGGCCCGATGACGTTGTGTGGGGCAATGACCGTCGGATGAACTCCGCGAGCATGTTCGATTCTTCTCTCCGACTTATAAAAGAATCTCTTGCCGCTGAAGGCAGTAAAGGCCAATCCGCGCGTCGATGTCCGCGAAACAGGCAACTTGGCGAACCGTCCAATTGCCTGTTGACCACATCGAGATATTCCGCGACGGTCTTGACCGAGCGAAGAAACTGCCGCTTTCGGTATTCTCTTTTATCGGTCATATGTTGTCACAGGTACGTTTTCCGATTCATTCCGCGAGTTCGCCGCGCTTCCATTTCTTCCAGAGAGCGGCAGTCATGTGGCAATCACGCCAGTTGCTTACCTCGTACTCGTCCGTTAGGCCCTCAGGAGCGACCGGTACATTGCTCCCTAAGTAGTATTTATAAGTCGCGATTAAGCCGGGGCCTTTAATCGATCCCGTACCGGCATCGGATGGCCACCGAGCGTTGGACGTGATCAACAGCATATCGTCGTGCGTCGCTCCGATGACTTGCTCCGATTGATCCAACTTCAGCAGCTCGAAGAGCTTCGGCAGGTCGCACGCGGTCCCATTGAAGCTGACGATGACTCCCTCTGCCGAGAGTATGCGCGTGGCCCCCTCAATGCTCTTTTCTACCCCGCGATACGGCGTATAGATCCCCGTCTGGACGTCCAGAACACCCACCATCGTCGTACCCCAATCGAAAGCAAGAACATCGGTCATCGCAAGTTTTCCGTGGTCTCTGTCACGTATTTCGTTTAGGTATCGCGCCGTAGTGAATATCGCGACTTAGGCGAAACGCGAAACCGCTAGTCGTTCGTCTCGCTTGCATCGAGGCGAGAAAGAAGTCGGTCAATTTCATCTACCGTAAGCACGACCTCTCTTCCCCAATTTTCCATAGCTTTGCGTGCCAACTCGGCGCCTACAACCTTGATTGCATTGGCGTGAGCCATCACGACGTCCGCCGCATTCTGATACAACTCCCCGCATAGTGCATTCCGAGTGCATCGACGGGATTCGGGATCGGCGAGTGAAACGTCGTCCCCACGCTCGACATTAAGCAACATCTCAAGATACTCGCTCGCCTTGGCGACATCGACGGCTGCGTTAGTTTCTTGCGAAAATTTTGCGATTTCCTCGTCGATAACGTGGCCCTTGAGGGCCTCTGCGAGCGCACCCGCATAGAGGACCGAAATTCGATCCCTCAAGTATTTCGAAACCTGATCGATACCGAGCAGATTCCGATATAGATGAATGTTCGCCTCCCCGCGGTGAGGCGGTTCTTTCTCGTTTCCCCTCCCGATGAACTTCAGCGTAACTTTTTCAACGCGGAAGCCCATCGCTCTTGCAACAAAAAAGTGACCGGCTTCGTGCTGGCCGATGGCCTGATATCTATCGACACCTTGTTCAGGTAGCTCCATTTCTCACCCTTACTGCTTCTCCGTCGTTTCGTCCGCCACTCGGCCAAACCGTTTCCGGTCCGTTAAGCAGCAACACCGCACGTTTCGCAAACCAAAGTCGGATCGCCGTCCGTGTCTTTGTCGGCGCCAACGATGAATCCAGAAGGCACTGATTCAAGTCGGCGGCCTGTGCCACTGTATGCGGAGGGACGATCCCATTCCGACCAGCCCGCAGTGCCCCTGCGACCGCAAGATGGGCAGGTGACGCGAACGGTATAGTGCTCTCTCGATCCCATTTTGTTTTCCGAGTTACGAGCCGAAGCGCTTCAGTCGGCGCACGCTCCCTTTTCTTAATCACTGTACTCGTTCTCATATCTCGCTGTCTGGACACCATTTTCGGTAATCGTCACTGTGAAGCGGTTGATATCGGGAATGTTCTGGCAGGGGCCGCTTGGATCATAGGACCGAACATACAATTCGATCTTTGCCCCGGAGGCATCCTCGCCGTCGAACCGATATCCGAGCGTTGTGATCGAGTTGGTTTTACCGCCCTTCAAACCAAGTTGCTCTGCGTACTGGCAGACTTCGTTAAAACCCCGTGCGGCTACAGTCCGCTCTATGGCGTCTGCCAGCCGATCGAATGCTTGTCTAGCGGTAGTGGGAAGCATAGTTTTCCTATCAATGCGAAGATCCGAAGGCGGTCATTAACAACGGCACCACGAGCGCTACGATCGAGACGAATAACGCGAGGATCGCAACAAGCAGCGTTGACGTGTTTGTCATGCGCGCGTAGTAAAAGCTACGCATTTTTTCGATCATGGCTTCTGTGTCGCGCGCCCCCTCGGGGAACAGCCTTCGAAACTCAGCCTAGACGTTTGCCTCGATAGCTTCATGGATCTCTCGGTTCCAACTATCGGTCCAGCTGACAAACCATCGGACTATGCGTCTTTTGTACATGGGCCGTTTTCCTTGCTGCTTTCGATACTTCGTCAACCCGGCGCATGTTGTAGCGCGAAGACGACAAAGAGGATGATCAGAAGCCAGTACCACGGACTTTTCCGCCTCTCCCAAATCCGAATCTGTTCCGCTTTACCAACGCATGGATTCTGCCCGTCGTGCCATCTCCCTTCGGGGTCATTCACTTGCGCAGCGGTTTGGCAATCGCGCAATGCCCGGTATTTCTGACGTAACACTGCCGCGATAAAAAGTCGGTACAGCAAGAACAGCACAATCACTGCAAGATGCGGCATCCACCATTGCAAACCGAAATTCATCTTATTTTCTCCAGGATTTTCGATCAATGCGTTACAGCTCTACCGTCCGGCTCGTACCATCCGCGTGCGTGATGGTTAAAGCGAGCTGTTTCCGATGCTTAAACGATAATCGATTTCCCGCGCTCCGCTGCAACCCACAGGATTGCAGCGCGACCAGCAGCCCCCTTGTCGGCGTGATCGGCGACGTTTTCGATCCGACGAAGCGCGCCCAAATCAGCAATCGCGAACCAAGGCGGTCCGCCCGCAAAGCTGAGAATGATGTTGTTCGCAACCTGCAATCGATAGGCTACGCCGTCATTGAGGTGTGGATTGAACAACTGCTTGGACCCTTCCTCGCGGGGCGAGAACTCATCCTCTGCGGGCCAGCTGAGCGTGAGGCCCATGGTCTTTGCTGCGCTTTCCAACATCTCACGTAATGTCATTGTGTTTTTTTCCATCTGTTTTCCCGAGCCTAGTCCTACTGAGGGAGCAGAAAGAACCGCCCCGGCTCCCCACCGACTCGAAAGCGCCGTTCGTGGTCGATGCTTGTAATTGTCTGGACGGACGCTTGCGCATTTGCGGAATTTTGACCCACCGCAACGATGTGTTCGCCAGGGACGACATAAATGCGGGCCTGTTGTGACGGCCGAAGGTTGACCGCTTCTTTCCCGTCAACCATGATTCTCGCGGTGGCCCCTGCATTTGCGAAGCCACTGTCGCGAGTCACCATGATTGCAGTGTTAGCCGACTCGCTGCGTGCAAACGCCAGCGCCTGCACGGGTTCGGCCTCACTGTCGGAGACAGGAGTGGTTGCACACCCGGCCAACGTTACGGCCAAAATGAAGGCCTGTAGAAGTCGACTCATGGTACTACTGCCCCCCTTTTCTAGACGTTTTCCGGTCAGTTCTTGGCGTCAGTTCCAAACTTCTCCGACCACCATATTGCAGTGGGCGCAACGGCGAGCAAAGCCATCACGATCAGGCCTTCGACCTCGCCGTTGGTTAGATGAAAAAATTCTTTCATGGGCTTTTCCTAGTCATTCACCGTGCAGGTACTCAGCATATTGCTCGCGCAGCTCATCGCCGACGTCAATCAGCCGGTGTTGATTATCGAGTGCGATGAGACCGCGATCGTACGCACGGTGCAAGTCGACGCGTAGCGGAATCCCATCTGTCGCAGCGTTGTGACCGTCCTCCCAGTTACGACCTCGTAGGTGTGCCGCATCAAGTAACTGAGGCACCGTGCAACCCGTCACCTTGCACCGCGCCCCGTGGTGCGCGAAGACCGCAAGCCTGAACTCGGCCTGCAGCAGGCGCCGCTTGGCTAACGCAAATGCGAAGGTAGGAGCCTCGCCACTGAGCCCCTGCGGCAAGTAGTACGTCACAACTGGGCCTTCCTGCTTGAGGATTGCCCATAGCACGCGCTGTTCAGCGGTTGACTGCTCGAAATCCGAAAGCAGGAAAGGTGTCGCCGCGTCCATCACATAGGAATATCGGCCGCCTTCATCCTCGACTAACCCGCCGAATAGGCCAAGCCAGACGACCGACTCGTGGACAATGTGGTGAAGCACGTAGCCACGCCCGTGTTCCACGGGTGTCGGGCGCACCGTCCAGAAGCCGTCGAGGTAGCGGCCGGCAACTTCGCGATCCTCACGGAAAGTCCATGACGAACCCGGCTTTTTGTTCTTCGTAATGACAATCGGTGCATCGAGCGAGTTTAGGAGTTCGACCAGGTCTGCAGATATTATCGGCGACGCAGCACTTTCCGGCCTTGTTAGGTACTCACCGCGGGCTCGCAAAATCGTGATCAGCCGCTCTGCTGCTGCAACGTCAGTAACCCGTTGACGCGTTGAAACGGGGTGGTGCAGTGCAGCGTCGTGCTCGGTTATCGCGTGCTCCACATTGCGGATAACGAACACCCATTTCACGCGACGTTCGTGTCGATGGTCTGAAAGTGTTCCCTCGGGTGGCTGAGCGTGTAATCTGTACGTATTCGCGCCTAGCACGCGTCCAGCGCCGACGAATCCTCTCTTACTTACGTAAGCGAGAACCCAATCGCCTTCACTCATCGCGTGTAGATGTTGCTCGCCTTCGTCGCCCGGACTGCCATCGAATCCAGCTGTAATGACGCCGCGAGCCAGATTTTCTGCCCACCAGTCGTTGGTCTCATGCGCGGCATTTGGTCTGCCGATATTGAACCGGTGATATTCCATCAATCAATCCCCCGCACTGGCTGTTGTTTTCCGTGGTCTACGCCTTGCGAACGCGGTTCTTAACTTTCAGGGTGTCGAGAATCGACTCGTCAAAGTAGTGGTGGACGCACCGCTTGAAATACTGCGCCTTCTCAACGCTCGAAAAAGTGACGATTACCGAACCGTCCTCATCGAACAAATCGTTGGTGAGGCCGGATATACGTCCCCAACCATCGACCGCGCACATCAAGCCGCGAAGCATGCCTGCGATCTCGTATCGGTCCTCCTGTGGCACATCGTCCATATTTATAGAGATACGCTTGACATACGGATTGCCGCTACCATCAACTAAGTCTCGTAGTTTCATTTGGTCTTCGCTTTCCGTTGCGTCTCGGATTAGGATGCCGCGGGGCGAGGCCCGAGCGGCGGCAGAGGAGCACGGATGTTGTGCAGATCATGTACGAGCTGTTGGTAAGCGACCGCAGCGTTCGGACCATCGGAAAGGTCCACGTACATCCTGCCCGCTAAATCGTCTGGCAGCACAGGCGCAATACCCGGGGTCTGTCGGACCACAGGGACGAATTTGTTTGTGCCAACGCTTTGCATGATCTGACTGCTTACCAGCATCTGCTCATAGCCTACGCCACCCTGACGTTCCTTCCCTTTGCGAACGTACTGCTCCGTGCAGATGACCAACACTCGATCGCTTTCACGGACACCGTTGACCATGAACGTGCTCAATTCCTCGCCCAATCCGAGTTGCCATTGATCGAGGATCACGTCGACGCCATCACGGCGCAACGACGACGCCAAGTTGCTAACCCATGAACGATGTTCAGGAGAGTCCCAAGAGTAGGAGATAAACACCCTTGGTGGACGAGCTTGGGGCTGAAGTGACGGACTTGAGACAAGTCCCGCGCTGTGGAGCACTCGGGCGAGATCGACATTCTTGACCGCCCAATGACTGCGATTCACTTCCCATTTAGGATCAATATCTAGGTCGCGTAGCAAGCCAGTGAACGTATCGTACGGAATGGGTGAGACGGTAGGATCGAACGCGAACGTGAAAGCAAACTCCGTTTGCCTGCGAGTCACTTCAGTAATCCTGCCGACTCGCGCGGGCGCTCGCAGATACTTCTCGTACGCGAATAGCGTCGGTAGATTCATTAGCGCAGTGATCGCCGTATCATCGAGCGCAGCGAATGGTCGCTTAACGTCGTCGTGGGTGTGCTCGAATACGCGAGTGTATTCCATAGCCCAAGATGTCCCGGTCCACGCTTCCTCGTTACCGGACATTAGCAAGTTGTAGTATGCGCTTTGCATCTGTTTTCCGATGGTTAATGACGCTTCGCGAAGCGAGCCGCCGCTGTGAAAAGAAGCGCGCCGACCGCGAGCAAAATAAGCCCGATCCACAGCGGATGAGCAAGCGACAACTGAGAAAACCACGTCGCAAAGCCAACCGCGTTCAGCGCCTCGTATGTGAGCGGCAAGCCAGCGATGAGCGCGAACACTACAAGGACGCCAACGACGCTCAGCGCGGTCAACTGCGAAACCTCTTTCGATCCCCGATTCATGCTTGTTTTCCGTTATTCGGGATGAAATTCTTGTGAGAGCACATCATCGACGGCCCACGGCAAAACTTCCGGGAACGCATCGAGGTCCAGCCCTGTTTCGTTGCTCGCCGCGCTGCGCGCCTTCGACCAGACGATATCGAGCCAAGCCGCATCGCTGAACTTTCCGCGCAGGCTCGGGGCTTCGTCCAGCACGTAGGCCACTTCCTTGCGCTGCGTGCGGATCGTGAACTCCCAGCTTTTGCTGCGGCGTGACGGCTGGAATTGCCACTTGAGCAGGTGCGCCAACAGGACCGACATACGGCTTGCCAACTCGCGCTGTTCGCTCTTGCCCACGTCTTCAATCTCCTCTGCGATGTGCTGAACGTCGATGGCGCCCAGCTCGCCTGCGCGCAGAAGTGCCGCTTGCTCGTTGGCCCATGCAACCACGTCCTGTTCGTATCTCGTTCCCATGACCATTTCCATATCGAGACAATGGTTAGATTGTAGGTGCAGCACAAGTGCACCACGTCAACGCCCTTTCGAAGCCTTGCCGATAGTCTTTCTGGCGTGTGCCAGAACATTGTCGGGACATGCCCGACGACGCGCGCTATCAGGCGCGGCCAGATAGGCTTTCCATGTCGAGAGTGCGATGGGGAAGGCTTGCCCCCTGTTCAGCGCGGCCAGCGCATCGGCCTGCGTAAGTCCTGCCTGTTCGATGAGAGTGCGCAGAGCAGCGCCGTTGTCAGTTACCTCGTTCATGGCCTTTCAAAAAATGGTGTACAAGTGCACCAAGAATAACACGGAGAACAATGACTGATAACGGCATGAAAGGGGTTTCGCTTTAATCGCGTAGGGTATTGGTGGTCGTCTGCCACACAATTCGTCGCCGTCAAATTACCCCGCTGACAATCGCAGCCAGTCGAACCGGATCGCCCTCGATGAGGTTCTTTACGGCGGAGAGACTGGAGACGCCGATCAACTCCTGTATGAGCTTGAGCGAGCGCCCGTCGCGATGCAGCCGCACTGCAAACGTCCGTCGAGCCGCCGACGCATTGCCACCCTCGATCCCAGCCT
>NZ_CAJMZE010000029.1:0-78877 GCF_905220235.1 Paraburkholderia sp. J41
TTTCCTCGCCACGCTCGGTTATCCGCATCACGAGGAAACGCAGAATCCGGCGTATCGGTTGTTTCTCGCTTGAGCGCACTCACCGCCGCATAACGCGCAAAAAGGCCGCCATCGTGTCCGTTTCGCTCACCGACAAACTCGTCGTCGCCATTTCGTCGCGCGCCCTCTTCGACTTCGAGGAGGAAAACCGCGTGTTCGAAGCGGGCGACCTCGCCGTCTACGAAAAGCTCCAGCGCGAGCGCCTGAACGTGCCCGCGCGCCCCGGCGTCGCATTCGGCCTCATGCGCAAGCTGCTCGCGCTCAATTCGGGCGCGCATCACGTCGAAGTGGTGATCCTCTCGCGCAGCGATCCGATCA
Source organism: Paraburkholderia sp. J41 (assembly GCF_905220235.1). Lineage (NCBI taxonomy): Bacteria > Pseudomonadati > Pseudomonadota > Betaproteobacteria > Burkholderiales > Burkholderiaceae > Paraburkholderia > Paraburkholderia sp. J41. The sequence goes on from NZ_CAJMZE010000029.1 coordinate 358, forward strand.
GCGGGCTGCGCGCGTTCAGCTCGTGCCGCGAGCACGGCCTCGACGTCCAGCGCGGCGTGTTCACGCGCGGCCGCACGCCCTGGCATTACCTCAAGCCGCTCAACGCGGCGCTGTTCCTCTCGGCGAATCCCGAGGACGTGCGCGGCGCGCTCGAAGCCGGTTTTCCCGCCGCGACCGTGTTCCCACGCTTCGACGCGAATTCGGCGACAATGACGGCCAATCCGGCGACCAACGCGCCGGACCGCAACGCGAACGAAATTCGCATCGCGTTCGACGGCGATGCGGTGCTGTTTTCCGACGAAGCCGAGCAGATTTTCCAGCAGCAAGGCCTGGGCGCGTTTGTGAGCCACGAGCGCGACAACCGCGAGTTGCCGCTCGCGCACGGACCGCTGCAACCGTTGCTCGCCGCGCTGCACCGCCTGCAAAAGCTCGCGGACGGCAATGCGCGCAACATGCGCATTCGCACCGCGCTCGTGACCGCGCGTTCCGCGCCCGCGCACGAACGCGCGATCCGCACGCTGATGGCCTGGAACATCGAGATCGACGAAGCGATGTTCCTCGGCGGACTCGAAAAAGGCCCGTTCCTTCGCGAGTTCGCGCCCGATTTTTTCTTCGACGACCAGATCGGCCATTGCGAATCCGCGCGCTCGGTCACGGCGACCGGGCACGTCGCGCTCGGCGCGGCGAACGCCCGGCTCGCCGCGTCCGCAACGGCCGGCAACACAACCGCAGACGCAACCGCAGATACCCGCGCATCATGACTCCCGAACACTCACCGCTCGGCAAGCCCGCCGCCTACACCGAACAGTACGACGCCTCGCTGCTGTTCCCGATCCCGCGCGCCGGCGCGCGCGAGCAGATCGGCATCGGCGCGCAACTGCCCTTCTTCGGCACCGACATCTGGAACGCGTACGAGCTTTCGTGGCTCAACGCGCGCGGCAAGCCGCAGATCGCCATCGCCACGTTCTTCATTCCGGCCGATTCGCCCAACATCGTCGAATCGAAGTCGTTCAAGCTTTATCTCGGCTCGTTCGCGCAAACGCCGTTCGAATCCGCCGACGCCGTGCGCGACACGATCCGGCGCGACGTTTCGGCGGCGTGCGGCGCGTCGGTTTCGGTGAGGTTCGACCAGCCGGGCGGCTTCGGCAAGATCGCGTTCGAGGAATTCGAAGGGCTTTCGCTGGACCGGCTCGATCTCGACACCGACGTGTATCGCCCCGACGCCACGCTGCTGAAGGCGGCGCTCGGCGAGTCGCCGGTGGAGGAAACGCTCGTGTCCAATCTCCTGAAATCGAACTGCCCGGTCACGGGCCAGCCCGACTGGGGCAGCGTGCAGATTCACTACGTGGGGCCGCAGATCGACCAGGCGGGGCTGCTGCGCTACATCATCTCGTTTCGCAATCACACGGGCTTTCACGAGCAATGCGCCGAGCGCATCTTCATGGACATCCTGCGCGAGTGCAAACCGGACCGGCTCGCCGTGTATGCGCGCTACACGCGGCGCGGCGGGCTCGACATCAATCCGTTTCGCACCAACTTCAACATGCCGATGCCGGACAACGCGCGGCTCGCGCGCCAGTAACGTTCGCCGGTTCCAGACGACCACGCGCCGCAACGGCGGCGCGTTTTTTCATGTCGACGCGAACCGCGCCGCGGCTGCGGCTCAATGCGGCAATTCCGCCGCGCCCATGCGCCGCGCGATCACGGCGCTGCGCTGCGAGAGATACGCGGAATTGCGATGCTCGTCGAAGTATCTGGGGCGCGGCAGCATGACGGCCAGCCGCGCCGACTGCCACGGCGTGAGCTTCGCGGCCGTGCTGTGATAGTAGTAGCGCGCGGCGGCTTCGGCGCCGTAGACGCCGTTGCCCCATTCGACCGAATTCAGATAGATCTCGAAGATGCGCTCCTTGTCGAGCAGCGCTTCCAGCATCCACGTGATGATGAGTTCCTGGCCTTTGCGGATATAGCTTTTCTCGCGCGACAGAAACAGATTGCGCGCGAGTTGCTGCGTGATGGTCGAACCGCCGCGCACGATATGGCCGCGCTTTTTGTTGCGCTCCCACGCTTGCAGGATGGCGTCGGTTTCGTAGCCGTTGTTGTTGACGAAATTCGCGTCTTCCGAAGCGATGATCGCGCGCTTCAAATTGCGCGAAATCTGCTCGTAGGGCACCCATTCGTGCTGGATCGCGAGGTCGGGACGCTCGCGCGCGAGGCGCGCCGCGTCGGAGCGCATGAACGCCGTGGTTTGCGGATCGACGACATTCCAGAGCGCGATTTGCGCAACGTAGAAAAGCTGCAACGCGACCCACGCGACGGCGAACACCGACGCCACGTAGACGAGCCAGCGCAGCGCGCCGGCACGCCGGGCTGGCGAACCGCGATCGTGCAGCGGCGCGCGCCGCCTGTCGTTGTGAATTGCCCGCGCTCCGACAGCCTCCCTGCGCATGGCGTCTCCTCGCTTCCTCAGGCCGGCTGCGCCGCGAGTTGCGCGCGCAGCATGGCGAGCACGGGCGCGCCTTCGGGACGCACGCCGCGCCACACGAAGAACGATTCGGCGGCTTGCTCGACCAGCATGCCGAGACCGTCGGCGGCGCGCGCGCCGAGCCGTTGCGCGTGGCGCATGAACACCGTGGGCTGCGCGCCGTACATCATGTCGTAGGCGAGCGTGTTCGCCCCGAACGCGCGCTCGTCGCATTCGGGCAGCGCGGCGTCCAGGCTGCCCGCCGTCGCGTTGACGATCACGTCGTAAGGCAGCGCGTGAGCCGGGTCGCGATAAACCGTTTGCGGGCCGCCGCCGCTCAAGAGACAGCCGAACTCGCGCGCCGCGCCTTCGAACTGCTCGACGAGCGCATGCGCCTTGGGCGCCGTGCGATTGACGATGACGATCTCGCGCGGCTTGCGCTCCAGCATCGGCAGCACCACGCCGCGCGCCGCGCCGCCCGCGCCGAGCAGCAACACGCGCGCGCGAGCGAGCGGCACGTTCAGATTCGATTCGATGTCGCGCACGAGGCCGAAGCCGTCGGTGTTGTCGCCGAAAATGCCGTCGGCGTCGAAACGCAGCGTGTTTACCGCGCCCGCCGCCGCCGCGCGCGGCGACAGACGTTGCGCGAGCGCATGCGCTTCGAGCTTGAACGGCACCGTGACGTTCAGGCCGCGCCCGCCCGCCGCGCGAAACGCCTGCACGTGCTCGACGAAACCCTCGAGCGGCGCGAGCAGTCGGCCGTACTCGACGCGCTCGCCGGTTTGCTGCGCGAACTGCGCGTGAATGACCGGCGATTTGCTGTGCGCGACCGGGTTGCCGATCACGGCGTAACGCCCGACCTGAGCCCCGGCTGCGGTCTCGTCGACGTTCATTCGCGCGGCTCCGTGGCGTGCCGATCGCTGTGCTGCTGCTCCGCGCCGGGCGCTTTTGCGTCGCCGTCGCCGTCGCTTTCGCCTTGGCTCGCTTCGTTTGCTTCCGCCGCTTCGTTCGTTTCGTTCGCTTCCGCGAGCGCTTCGGCTTCGCTTTGCGCCGATTCGTCGGCGGCTTCGATCAGTTCCTCGTCGTCGCCCGCTTCTTCCTCGGCGGCCTCGCCGCCCGACACGACCGGCGCATCGAGCACGCGCAGCATGCGCACCGAAGCTTCGATCGTCAGTTCATCGACGGACATCAGTTCGAGCAGCACGCGCGTGCCGCGCGCATGCACGCCGAGCGCCGGAACGTGCATCAGGAGCGGCACTTCCTCGAAACGCACGAGATCGTCCTTGACGACGGTCGCGGCGAATTCGCGGCGGCCTTCCTGCTGAAGCCAGCGCAGGCACCAGAAATATTCCATGCGGCGCTGGTGATCGGCGTACGCGGAATAGGTTTCGTCGAAGCCCTGCACGACGGCGAAAAGATCGGCGTCCTTGGGCTTGAACGGCGCGACGAGCTTCGCGGCCACGCCGTGCTCGACGCACGCAAGCAACTGCCACTGGTTCACGAGGTCCACGTAGCGGCGCAGCGGCGAGGTGCTCCACGCGTACTGCGCGACGCCCAGCCCTTCGTGCGGCGCGGCCGTGGTTTGCATGCGCGTGCGCTTCGGGCCGGTGGGCGCGCCGAACGCGCGCTGCGAGCGATAAATGCCCGGCACGCCGTGGTCGTGCAGGAACGCGCCCCACGTGGAATTGGCGAGAATCGCGAGTTCCGCGACGATCGTGTCGAGCGGCGAGCCGCGGCGGCGCGGCGTGATCGTGACGTGCTCGCCGTCCACGTAGAAGTTGTAGTCGGTATTGCGCTGCACTTCGCGGCGCAGGCCGTAACCGGCGCGCGCCTGCTGGCGCTTTTCGAACAGCGCCTGCGCGAACGGCCACAGCACGGCGATGTCCTCTTTGTGCGGATACTCGCCCGTGCCCGCCGCGAGCGTCTCCTCGGTCACGACTTCGTCGAGCGTGTTGTGGCGCAGGTTGCTCCTGACGAACACGCGCTCGGCGCGCGTTTCGGTCGCGACGATCTCCTGCGTCTCGCGGTTCACGATGCAGTAGAGCGACAGCGCCGGGCGCATGCCGCCTTCCTTGAGCGTGAAGGCGTCGACGAAATCGTCGGGCAGCATCGTGATCTTGTCGCCGGGCATGTAGACCGTCGAAAGACGCGTGCGCGCGATGGTGTCGGCCGTGTCGCCGCGCGCGATGCCGAGCGCCGGCGCCGCGATGTGAATGCCGATGCGCACGCGGCCGTCGGCCAGATGCTCGATCGAGAACGCGTCGTCGATTTCGGTCGTCGTGACGTCGTCGATGGAAAACGCCTGCACGTGTTCGGCGGCGTCGGGCAGATCGTCGGGCAGCGCGCCCACTTCCACGGGCGGAAAGCCGGTGCCGTGCGGGAAGAATTCGGCCAGAAACCGCGCTTCGTGCAGCGCGCGCGGCGAAGCGACGCCGCCGTTTTCGAGCATCAGGCGCGGCATGGAAATGCCGCGCGCGGCGGCGGCGGCCTCGAGCGCCTTGTATTCGATCGAGTTCTTGTCGGGCCGGGTGAGCAGGCCGAGCGCCTTGCCCGCGAACGCCTCGGGCAGCCTGCCCGCCTTCAGCTCCTCCTCGTAACCGGCCTGCACGAGCGCCTGCTGACGCTTGCGCTCGAGCGAGGCGAGCGCCATCTTGAGCTGTTCCTCGGGCGCGCGCTGATACTGGCCGCGGCCCTTGCGGCGGAAATAGACCGGCGAGCCGTGCAGGCGCAGCACGAGCGCCGCGCGCTCGACCGGGCCGTAGGTTTCGCCGAAGTATTCGCTCGCGAGCGCGGTGAACGCGAACTCGTCGGCGGGCGCGCATTCCCACAGGAAGTCGAGATCGATTTCCTGCGACGCGGCTTCCGCCTCGGTCATCAACTCGGCGGCGGCGGGCTTTTCGAACTCGATCAGCACGTCCTTCGCGCGCACCTTGGCGCGCCGCCCGCCCGGCAATTCGACCTGAAACGCGTCGCCCTGCTTCGACAGCACGCTGCCGGCCTTGAAACTGCCCGATTCCTCAAAGAAAACGTTCACTCAACACTCTCGTCTGACTTGCTACGACCGCCGGCGCACGGCGCGCGGGCGGTGCTGCTGTATACATATAGGCGTTCGGCGCGCGGCTTTCGTCGATGACGGCCGCACACGCCGGACGATGGCGACGACGCTTTCAGGGCGCGTCGCAGAACCGGAGCACTTCGTCCACGTAATCGGCGAATTCGCTGATGCCGTGGTCGCTGCCTTCGATCAGGTGCGTGGCCGCTCCCGGATAGTGCGCGAGCATCTCGCGGTAATCGAGCACTTCGTCGCCGGTCGCGGCGATCAGATAGTAGCGCGCGGGCTGCGTGACCGTGGCGACGGCCAGCGCGCGCAATTCGTCCAGATGGCGCGGCTCGACGACGATGCTCCCGCCGCCGTGCCACAGCGGCTGTTCGCCGAGATACTTCGACAGATCGCGGTCCGGCACGACGGCCGGATTGAGCAACACGGCGCGCCAGCCGTGCTTTTCCGCGAGCCAGGTGGCGAAGAAACCGCCGAGCGAGCTGCCGATCAGCGTAACGCGCTCGTCCGCTTGCCCCTTTTCCGCCGGCTTTTCCGCCGGCTTTTCAGCGAAACCCCCGGCACGATTCGCCGCGAGTTTTGCCGCAACGTCGCGCTCGACCCGTTCGACGGCCTCTTTCGGCGAAACCGGCAGCGCGGGGCACAGCCATTCGTCGCCGCGCTCAAGCTCGCTCAAGCGCGCCGCGAGCAGACGCGCCTTGAACGACTGCGGCGACGAGCGAAAGCCGTGCAGATAGACGATCACGCGGCGCTCCCGTCATGGCTCGCGGCGTCGCGCGCGCCAAGCGCGTCGAGCAGCTTCTGATGCACGCCGCCGAAGCCGCCGTTGCTCATCACGAGCACCTGGTCGCCGGGGCGCGCCGCCGCGACCACGGCTTTCACGAGCGCATCGAGATCGTGGAAGGCGCGCGCCTTCTCGCCGAGCGCGCTGAGCGCGCCCGCGAGATCCCAGCCGAGCGCGTCCTTGCCGCTCGGCGCGCCGTAGCCGAACACGAGATCGGCGTCGGCGAGACTCGCGGGCAGTTGCGCTTTCATCACGCCCAGCTTCATGGTGTTCGAACGCGGCTCCAGCACGGCGAGAATGCGCGTGGGCTGGCCCGACGCGTCGCGGCCGACGCGCGTGCGCAAGCCGGCGATCGTGGTTTCGATGGCCGTGGGATGGTGCGCGAAGTCGTCGTACACCGTCACGCCGTCGACGCTGCCGCGCACTTCCATGCGGCGCTTGACGTTGCGAAAGCTCGCGAGCGACTGCGCCGCCTGCGCGGGCGGCACGCCCACGCTGCGCGCGGCGGCGATGGCCGCGAGCGCGTTCAGGCGGTTGTGCTCGCCCTGGATCTGCCAGTCGACCACGCCCGCGCGCTCGGCGTTGTGATACACGGCGAAGCGTTCGTCCACCGGCACGCCGTTTTCGGCGGGCAGCGCCTGCCAGCCGCCGTCCACCCCGAACCGCTCGACCTCGCTCCACACGCCGCGCGCGAGCACGCGTTCGAGCGCGTCCGAGCGGCCGTTCGTGACGATGCGGCCCACGCCCGGAATCGTGCGCACGAGGTGATGGAACTGCGTTTCGATCGCGGCGAGATCCGGGAAGATGTCGGCGTGATCGAATTCGAGATTGTTGAGCAGCGCGGTGCGCGGCCGGTAATGCACGAACTTCGAGCGCTTGTCGAAGAATGCGGTGTCGTATTCGTCGGCTTCGATCACGAAAAAGCTCGAATCGGTGAGCCGCGCCGAAATGCCGAAGTTGAGCGGCACGCCGCCGATCAAGAAGCCGGGATTCAGGCCCGAGTCCTCGAGCAGCCACGCGAGCATCGAGCTGGTGGTGGTCTTGCCGTGCGTGCCGGCCACGGCCAGCACCCATTTGTCGCGCAGCACGTGCTCGCCGAGCCATTGCGGCCCCGAGGTGTACGGCAAGCCGCGATTGAGAATTTCCTCCATCAGCGGGTTGCCGCGCGAGACCACGTTGCCGATCACGTAAAGATCGGGATTCAGCCCGGTCTGGCTCGCGTCGTAACCCTCGATCAGGCGGATGCCCTGCGCTTCGAGCTGGGTGCTCATCGGCGGATAGACGCCTGCGTCGCAGCCGGTCACCGTATGACCGGCGCTGCGCGCGAGCACGGCAAGACCGCCCATGAACGTGCCGCAGATGCCGAGGATATGGATGTGCATAAGCCTGTCGCGCCGCGCGGGCGTCGTGAACGGATTCAGGAATGGGGAAGCGCGACGGCGGACTGACGGAACCCGCCTGGGAACGCCGGGGAACCATCGGAAGCCTGCGCCGCCGGAGCCAAGACGCGTATTGTACCCGAGGTGCCCGGGCTGCCCGCGCCGTCCGGGGCATTCCGGCGCGACGGGCGGCAGCGGGACGGCAAGCCGCTCGGCGCGGCAAGACGGCGCGCGCCGTCCCCCAATTCTTCCTCGAACCCGTTCCCAACCCGCGCCAAGGTGGGTGAAAGAGAGCCCCAAGCGTTCTCTAGTATGATTCGAGAATGGTTCGCAGATCACATTTCGATCCTCAGCGCGTGCGCGAGGAAATCGCCATCGCGGCGGCACGCATGGTCGCCGAAGACGGCCTCGACTACGCCACCGCCAAGCGCAAAGCCGCGCGGCAGGTGGTGGGGGAAACCCGTATCGAAGGCACCTGGCTGCCCGATAACGACCAGATCGAGGAAGAAATCCGCGAATATCAGGCGCTTTTTCAGGGCGACAGCCAACCGGCGGTGCTGCGGCGGCTGCGCGAGATCGCGCTCGAATGGATGCGGCGGCTCCAGGAATTCAATCCGTTCCTGACGGGCGCGGTGCTCAATGGCACGGCGGGCGAGCATTCCGACATCCACTTGCAGATTTTTTGCGACAACGCGAAGGACGTCGCCATCTGGCTCCTCAACGCCAACGTGCAATACGACGTGTCGGAAACGCGGCACTTCGCGGCGCGCGGCTTCGTGGAAACGCTGAGCTTCATGTGGCGGCCGGCGCGCGACGAGGAGCCGGTCGGCATTCACGTGGCGCTCTACAATACCGACGACCTGCGCGGCGCGGTGCGCGCCGATGCGCGTGGCCGCCTGCCGCGCGTGAACGCACAGGCGCTTCAGGCGCTCATCGACGAAAGCGGCGCCACCTCCTCCACCACCTGATTCAATACTTGAAGCGGCAGCGATGAATACGAAACGGATTCTGGCCGGCGTGGCAGTGGCGGCGGTCGCCGCGGGCGGCGGCATTCTGGCCGGACATTGGGCGAGCGGCGGCAATGCAGGCGAGGCCGACGCGGCAGTGGCGACCGCCCCCGCGGCGCCCGGCAAACAGGACGCGGTCACGCAACTCTGGTCGGCCGCGGTGACGAACCCCGACGGCAAGCCGCAGTCGCTCGCCATTTATAAGGGCAAGCCGATTGTCGTGAACTTCTGGGCTTCGTGGTGCGGCCCGTGCGTGGAAGAAATGCCGGAGCTTTCTTCGCTGCAACGCGAGTACGCCAAAAAGGGCATTCAGTTCGTGGGGCTCGGCGTCGACTCGGCGGCGAATATCAAAACCTTTCTGAAAAAGGTGCCGGTGGACTACCCCATTTTCATTGCCGGTTTCGGCGGCGCGGACGTCGCGCGGGCCTTCGGCAACAACGCGGGCGGATTACCTTACACCGTCGTAATCGACGCGAACGGCGCCGTACGCGCGACAAAATTAGGGCAAATCAAGCCCGACGAATTGCGCCGCACGCTCGACGCACTTTGACGCATCGTCAACACTTGCAAAACCTTAGGCGCCAAAAGGCGCCTTTTGCCTTCCAGATTACGTTTTTTGACAGAAGATGAGCGCGCTGCCGCTTTCGCGGGCAGCGTCGGGGCCATATCGAGTCATCGTAAAACTAGACAAATTTCTCTAATCGGCGCTAAAGTTCGCGCAATTCCACGGAAAAAGAAGCGACCATGACGCGACTGCTGGTTCTGCACGGACCCAACCTCAATCTTCTCGGCACCCGGGAACCTGAGGTGTACGGCCGCGTGACGTTACCGCAGATCGACCAGGCGCTTTTCGACCGTGCCGCGGACGCCGGCGTGGAACTTGCGACCTTCCAGAGCAATCACGAAGGCGCGCTGGTCGACCGCATCCAGGCGGCCCGCACCGAGCAAACCGACTTCATCCTGATCAACCCCGCCGCGTACACGCACACGAGCGTCGCGATCCGGGACGCGTTGGCGGGCGTCGGCATTCCGTTCGTGGAGATTCATCTTTCGAACGTGCATCGGCGCGAGTCCTTCCGGCACCATTCGTATTTTTCCGACCAGGCCGAAGGCGTGATCTGCGGCCTCGGCTGGAAAGGCTATCTCTACGCGCTCGAATACGCGCTCGACCGGCTCGCCGCCGGACGCGCCGCCTGATTCCGCGCCCGAGACCGACGCCGAACCCAGACAACATCCAACCCGTGCCGGGCGTGCAATTGATTGCAAGATGCCCCGGCACCTCACGTATTCAAGCAAAGGGGCTGCATCATGGATCTACGTAAGCTGAAAACTCTGATCGACCTCGTCTCCGAATCGGGCATCTCGGAACTCGAAGTCACCGAGGGTGAAGGCAAGGTGCGCATCGTCAAGAACGCGCCGCCCGTTTACGTGCAACCGGCCGCGCAATACGCCGCGCCGCTCGCGGGCGCCCCGGTCGCCGCGCCGGGCGTGGCGGGCGAAGCCACCCCGGCCGCACCGGCCGCCGCCGTGCCGGCCGCGCCGCAAGGCCATGTCGTGACCTCGCCGATGGTGGGCACGTTCTACCGTGCGCCGTCGCCGGGCGCCGATCCGTTCGTGCAAGTGGGCGACACGGTCAAGGAAGGCCAGACGCTCTGCATCATCGAAGCCATGAAGCTGCTCAACGAAATCGAGTCGGATACGGCCGGCGTGGTCAAGGAAATTCTCGTCGAGAACGGCCAGGCGGTGGAATACGGCCAGCCGCTCTACGTGATCGCCTGAGTTTTCCCGCGCGCGGCGCGGCCCGGAACACGGGCACGCCGCGCTTGCCGCCCGGCGGATCGCGCATCGCGGCGCACGCGCGGCCGATCCTACGGGTTGCGCCAACTCCGATCGACAGGCGCGCCTTTGCACTTCCCGGCGCCCATTGATGAGTCGAATACCCACCATGTTTGAAAAAATCCTCATTGCCAATCGTGGCGAAATCGCGCTCCGCATCCAGCGCGCGTGCCGCGAACTCGGCGTCAAGACGGTCGTCGTCTATTCGGAAGCCGACAAGGAAGCCAAGTACGTGAAGCTCGCCGACGAGGCGGTCTGCATCGGCCCGGCGCCTTCGAACCTGAGCTATCTGAACATGCCGGCGCTCATCAGCGCGGCCGAAGTCACCGACGCCGAAGCAATCCACCCCGGCTACGGCTTCCTCTCCGAAAACGCCGACTTCGCCGAGCGCGTGGAGCAATCGGGCTTCACGTTCATCGGCCCGCGCCCCGAAACGATCCGCATGATGGGCGACAAGGTCACGGCGAAGCAGACCATGATCAAGACCGGCGTGCCTTGCGTGCCGGGCTCGGAGGGCGCGCTGCCCGACGATCCGAAGGAAATCGTGAAGATCGCGCGGACGATCGGCTATCCCGTCATCATCAAGGCTTCGGGCGGCGGCGGCGGCCGCGGCATGCGCGTCGTCCACACCGAGGCGGCGCTGGTGAACGCGGTCAACATGACCAAGGAAGAAGCGGGCCGCGCCTTCGGCAACCCGCAGGTCTACATGGAGAAGTACCTCGAGAATCCGCGTCACATCGAGATCCAGGTGCTCGCGGACTCGTTCAAGAACGCCGTGTGGCTCGGCGAGCGCGACTGCTCGATGCAGCGCCGCCACCAGAAGGTGATCGAGGAAGCGCCGGCGCCGGGCATCGCGCGCCGCCTGCTCGACCGCATCGGCGACCGCTGCGCCGACGCCTGCAAGAAGATGGGTTATCTCGGCGCGGGCACGTTCGAATTCCTCTACGAGAACGGCGAGTTCTACTTCATCGAAATGAACACGCGCGTGCAGGTCGAGCATCCGGTCACGGAACTGATCACGGGCATCGACATCGTGCAGGAACAGATCCGCATCGCCGCCGGCGAAAAGCTCTCGTTCCGCCAGCGCGACGTGCAGTTGAAGGGCCACGCGATCGAATGCCGTATCAACGCGGAAGATCCGTTCAAGTTCACGCCGTCGCCGGGTCGTCTCACGTCGTGGCACATGCCGGGCGGCCCCGGCGTGCGCGTGGATTCGCATGCCTACAATGGCTATTTCGTGCCGCCGAACTATGATTCGATGATCGGCAAGCTGATCACCTATGGCGCGACGCGCGAGCAGGCGATCCAGCGCATGCGCATCGCGCTCTCGGAAATGGTCGTCGAAGGCATCCTGACCAACATTCCGCTGCATCGCGAATTGATGCTCGACGCCAAGTTCGTCGAAGGCGGCACGAGCATTCACTACCTCGAAAGCCGTCTGGCCGAGCGTCAGGCCGTGAAAAAGGACGAAGCGTAATTCATGAGCTACAGGGAACTGATCGTCGAGCTTGAACGCGACCGCGCGGAAGAACTCTCCGACGCGCTGATCGAGCTTGGCGCCCTTTCGGTGTCGGTGGAAGACGCCGACGCCGACACGCCCGACGAGCAGCCGCTGTTCGGCGAGCCGGGTCTCACGCCCGAGCGCACCGCGTGGCAGCATTCGCGCGTGATCGCGCTGATCGGCGCCGATCAGGACCCCGCGTTGCTGCTCGCGGCCGCTTCGAACGAACTCGCGCTGGCCCAAACGCCCCGGTTTTCACTGCGCGAAGTCGAGGAACAGGACTGGGTGCGCCTCACGCAATCGCAGTTCGATCCCATCCAGATCGGCGAGCGCATCTGGGTCGTGCCGTCATGGCACGATGCGCCCGATCCTCACGCGCTCGTGCTCGAACTCGATCCCGGCCTCGCGTTCGGCACGGGCAGCCATCCGACCACGCGCCTGTGCATGGAATGGATCGAGCAGCACGTGAAGCCTGGCCAGTCGATGCTCGATTACGGCTGCGGCTCCGGCATTCTCGCGATCCTTGCGCAGAAGTGCGGCGCGAATCCCGTGATCGGCATCGACATCGACCCGCAAGCGGTCGAATCGGCGCGTTACAACAGCGAGCGCAACCGCGCCCAGGTCGCTTACGGCCTGCCCGACGACCTTCAGGCCGGCGAATTCGACGTGGTCGTTGCAAACATTCTTTCGAATCCGCTGAAGCTCATGGCGTCGATGCTGAGTTCGCGCGTGAAGCCCGGCGGCCGCCTCGCGCTCTCGGGCATCCTCGCGCGCCAGGCCGACGAAGTGGCGCAGGTTTACGCGCGCTGGATCGACATTTCGGTGTGGCGCGAGCACGAAGGCTGGGTCTGTCTCGCGGGCACGCGCCGCGCGTAGGCGCCTCGCCGGCGCGCGGTGCATGGGTGTTCCGGCCCTTGCGCACGGCCGCAAGTCGTAGGACGCGACGGATTGCCAGTAGAATGGCGGGTATCGCCAACCCTCCGGTCTATTCAGATCCTCGGCCCACATGCTTCTGGCAACGCGCTGCCCCTTCTGTGAAACCGTATTCCGCATCCAGCCCACGCAGCTTGCCGTGCGGCGCGGCCTCGTGCGTTGCGGACATTGCCAGGAAGCGTTCGACGCAACGGGCAGTTTGTACGAAATGCCCGAGGGCAGCGCGTTCGTGTCGGCCGTGCCGGTTTCGGCGGAACTCGCCGCGAGTCTGACCGCGCCGCTCGATCCGCGAAGCGCGACGCATCCCGCGCTTAATGCCGATCTTCATGCCGATCTTGATGCCGATCTCGGTGCGCAAGCGCCTGCGCCGTTGCGAACGGCGTTGCCGCCTGACCTGCAACCCGAATTGCCGTCGGATTTGCCACCGGATTTGCCGCCTCCTTTGCCGGATGTGCCGCAACCTGCGGCGCATGCCGAGGCAAAACCCGAGACTCCCGCGCCCATCCACGAAGCCGCGCCGCCGCAGCCAGGCGAAGCGCCCAATTTCTCGAATCGTGCATGGGATCCGTGGGCGCCGCCCACGCAGAGTCATCTGGACCCGCGTCTTCAATACAACGCCGATCGTCTGCCGCAAGCCGGTCTCGCGCCGGGCGCGACGCCGGGCGTGACGCCGAACGTGGAAGCGCGCGTGATCGTCGACGACCCGACGCCCGCCGCGCCGCGCGGCGCGGTTGCGCCTGCCGCTCCGTTCGCGCCCACGGCGCCTGTCGTTCCGGATGCGTCGGCCGAGCCGGTCGACGTGCCCGCCCCCGCGCCCGCCGCCAGCGCGCCGCAGGCGGCATCGGCCGCGCACGCGGCGGCGTCCGTTGCCGCGTCCGCCGCCGCTCAATCCGCTCAATCCGCTCAATCCGCAGAAGCCGCCGAGCCGTTCCCGCCCGCCACGCGCTGGACGCGCGTCGAGCCGGGTCTTGGCGCCGCCGGATCGGTCGAGCCCACGCTGTCGCTTAACGAAGCGTCGCGCGCGTCCGTCGACGACACCGAGCCGACGCTCGCGCGCAACCCGAGCCACGCGCAAGAGCCGGTTCGAGCGGCCGCGCCTTTAGCCGCGGAACCCCAGCAGCCCCCGCGCCAGGCCGCGCCCGAACCCGCACCGATGCCCGCGTTCAGCGCGCTCGAATCCAACGAAGGCAACCCGCCGTTCGCGGTCACGCGCGAAGCGCCTGCGCGCGCGCGCGCGCAACGCCGCGCGGGCTGGCGCATTCTCGGCGTGATCGTGTCGCTATTGCTGCTCGCACTGCTCGTCGTGCAACTCGCGTGGTGGCAGCGTGAAACGGTGATGGTCTACTGGCCCGACTCGCAGCCGTTGTATCTGAAGGCGTGCGCGCAACTGGGCTGCCGCGTGCTGCCGCCGCGCGACATCGACGGCCTGCTGGTCGAGCCGTCCGATCTGCGCCAGGTCGACAACGAGCCGCATCATCTCGAACTGAAGGTACCGCTGCGCAACCGCTTCAACGTCGCGCTCGCGTATCCCGCGATCGAACTGTCGCTGCTGGACCGGCAGAACAACATCGTCGTGCGCCGCGTGCTGTGGCCGCAGGATTACGTCACGCCCGGCACGCACGTGGAAGCCGGCCTGCCCGCGCACACCACGCAAACGATGATCGTGCGGCTCGACACCGGCGACGTCGTGGCATCGAATTTCCGCATCGAGATTTTCTATCCCTGAGCGGTCTTTCCCGGCGGACGCGCCTCGCCGCGCGCCCGCGCATTTTCCGCGTCCGGCCGCATCGGGCGCCATTCATCACTACACGCAATCGGAGAGCAATCATGAGTCAAGTCACGCTGGGCGGTAACCCGATCGAAGTCGCCGGCACGTTCCCGAACGTCGGCCAGAAGGCACCTGCGTTCTCGCTCGTCGGCAAGGATCTCAAGCCCGTTTCGCTCGCCGATTTCGCGGGCAAGCGCAAGGTGCTCAACATCGTGCCGAGCCTCGACACGCCCACCTGCGCCACTTCCACGCGCAAGTTCAACGAAGCCGCCGCCAAACTCGACAACACGGCCGTCATCGTGATCTCGGGCGATCTGCCGTTCGCGGCCACGCGCTTTTGCACGACCGAAGGCATCGAAAACGTCGTCACGGCGTCCACGTTCCGCGGCCACGAGTTCGCGCAAGCCTATGGCGTGGACGTGACGAGCGGCCCGCTCACCGGCCTCACGGCGCGCGCCGTGGTCGTGCTCGACGCGAACGACAACGTGATCCACGCCGAACGCGTCGGCGAAATCAAGAACGAACCGAACTACGACGCCGCGCTCGCCGCGCTCAAGTAATCCGGCGGCGGCGCGCGCCGCGCGAGCCGCGGCTTCGCGCATTCCGGCCGCCGCGCCGCCCCGCTTCTTCCACGTCCTACAGGAATTCCGCCTTGGCTACGCTGATCTGCGGCTCGCTCGCCTACGACAACATCATGACCTTCGAAGGTCGCTTTCGGGAGCACATCCTGCCCGATCAGGTACACATCCTGAACGTCAGCTTCCTCGTGCCGACGATGCGCCGCGAATTCGGCGGCTGCGCCGGCAACATCGCCTATTCGCTGCATCTGCTCGGCGGCGACGCGCGCATCATGGCGACGCTCGGCGCCGCCGACGCGCAGCCTTACCTCGATCGTCTCGATTCGCTCGGCCTCTCGAAAGCGCACGTGCGCGTGCTGCCCGAAACGTGGTCCGCGCAGGCGATGATCACCACCGATCTCGAAAATAACCAGATCACCGCATTCCACCCCGGCGCGATGATGCAATCGCACTTGAACCGCGCCGACGAAGCGCCCGGCATCAAGCTCGGCATCGTCGCGCCGGACGGTTTCGACGGCATGGTTCAGCACGTCGAGCAGTTCGCGAAGGCCGGCGTGCCGTTTATTTTTGATCCGGGTCAGGGTTTGCCGCTGTTCGATGGTGCGTCTTTACGCCACGCCATTGAACTTGCGACCTACGTAGCGGTCAACGACTACGAAGCGAATCTTGTGAGCCATCGCACCGGTTGGTCGCTCGAAGAAATCGCGAGCCATGTCGAAGCGCTCATCGTCACGCGCGGCGAACACGGCTCGCAGATCTACCACGGCGGCCAGATCGAGGAGATTCCTCCGGTCAACGCCGCTCAGGTGCTCGATCCGACCGGTTGCGGCGATGCATTCCGCGGCGGCTTGCTTTACGGCATCGAAAACGGTCTGGACTGGGCAACCACGGGCCGTCTCGCGAGCCTCATGGGCGCACTCAAGATCGAGCATCAAGGTCCGCAGAATTACGCGCCCACGCGGGCGCAGATCAACGAACGGTTCAAGGAAGCATTCGGCTACGAACTGGCGAAGTAACGCGAGTCCGGAGCCGACTGGAACGCGGGCGCGACGCGCGAGAACGCGCGGCGCCTTTGGGAGCTACGGGTATGAAAACAACGAGTCGTCTGATTGTGGCAGCCGTCGTCGCGGGTACGCTCGCGCTGTCGGGCTGCGCCTATAACAGCAGTTCCGCCGACGTCTACACGGCCTCGCAGGCACAACGCGAACAAACGGTGCGCATGGGCACGGTCGAAAGCGTGCGCGCGGTGAAGATCAGCTCGAACAACGGTCAGCCGAGCGGTCTGGGCGCCGTGGGCGGCGGCGCGCTCGGCGCGGTGGCCGGCAGCGCGATCGGCGGCGGACGCGGCTCGATCGTTACGGGCATCATCGGCGGCATCGCGGGCGCGGTGGCGGGCAACGCGGTCGAGAACGGCGTGGCCGTGCACGACGGCCTGGAAATCACGGTGCGCCTCGACAACGGCGACTATCGCGCCATCACGCAATCGGCCACGGGCGAAGTCTTCAACGCCGGCGAACGCGTGCGGCTCCTGTCTAGCGCGGGCGTCACCCGCGTGACGCACTAATTATGTAGCAACGTTTTCCCCTGTACCGCAAGGCGCCTTGCGCCGGATGCGGGACCTCAGGCGCATGCGCTCCCCTGTGCATGCGCCTTTTTTCTTGCTCGCGAATCTTGCTCGCGCGTTGTCTGAAGATTCGTCTGGACACCTGACGAATCGTAAGCCCATCGACATCATTCCGCCCGGACACCCCAAGCCGGGACGAAAAAAATCCCGTCGCGGATCATCCGGCGACGGGATCAGGATCGAGTCGGACAAACGGCGTCGCCCGGCTCGATCAGTCTGTCTGGCGAAGCACGCGGAAACCGTTGCGAGCGCGCTTCGCCCGGTACGGCTTACGGACGGCTGCCGGTCGGGAACGGCCATGCTGCGGCCGGATTCAGGGCAGTCTTCACCGTTGCTGCGGGAGCAGCCGGTTGCGCAGCGGCAGCCGGTGCAGCGGGCGCGGCAGGGGCAGCCTTCTTCGCAGGCGCCTTCTTGGCAGCCTTCTTGGCGGCGGCCTTCTTCGCAGGCGCGGCCTTCTTGGCAGCAGCCTTCTTCGCAGGCGCCTTCTTGGCGGCAACCTTCTTCGCCGCGGCCTTCTTCGCAGGTGCGGCCTTCTTGGCAGCAGCCTTCTTCGCAGGCGCCTTCTTGGCGGCAACCTTCTTCGCCGCGGCCTTCTTCGCCGGCGCTGCCTTCTTCGCAGCAACCTTCTTCGCCGGTGCCTTCTTGGCAGCAACCTTCTTCGCCGCGACCTTCTTGGCGGCAACCTTCTTCGCTGCGGCCTTCTTCGCCGGCGCTGCCTTCTTCGCAGCAACCTTCTTCACGGCGACTTTCTTCGCTGCAACCTTCTTGACCGCAACCTTCTTCGCGGCAGCCTTCTTCGCCGGAGCGGCCTTCTTCACTGCAACCTTCTTCGCTGCGACCTTCTTGGCCGCCGGTTTCTTCTTGGCAGTTGCCATTTTTTACTCCTTCAGGTTCAGATGAGAGTCAGTTCAAACTACACCCTTCGTCAAAACCCGCTTCCCGCGAACGCTTCTCAGGGCGCACGCTGCGAAGCGGGCTATTCATCGGCGTACGCTGATCCCGCGCGCTTACGCTAATGAATGCGGTAAGGCGGCGCCGTGCCACGAAGCACAGCGCCGCCAAAGTCAATCCGGTATCGGCTACCGACACCGGCCAACGTTCGTTGAAGGCACAGGCCACATGGCCCGCGCGCTTTTCCGGGGGGAAGTTTGCCCATCCCACTGAAGGGTTCGCAAAGTGCCGGTCATGTCGGTAAGCCACCGGGGCTCCGGGCACTCCTTGCATCAGGCGTTCCTGCTCCTGGTCATCATGCCGGTCGAGGCAGCACGCGCGCCGCCTCCGGCATCCCCTAAAGACTTGCTCCGCAGTGCGCCCGGGTTATTCCCAGGACAGCGCACCGCCCGTCTGATATTCGATCACGCGCGTCTCGAAGAAGTTGCGCTCCTTCTTCAAGTCGATCATCTCGCTCATCCACGGGAACGGGTTTTCTTCGTTCGGGAACAGCGGATCGAGACCGATCTGCTGGCAACGGCGGTTGCAGATGAAGCGCAGATAGCTCTTGAACATCGACGCGTTCAGACCCAGCACGCCGCGCGGCATGGTGTCTTCGGCGTAACGGTACTCGAGGTCGACCGCGTGCTTGAACAGCTCGCGGATTTCCGCGCGGAACTCGGGCGTCCACAGATGCGGGTTCTCGAGCTTGATCTGGTTGATGAGGTCGATGCCGAAATTGCAGTGCATCGACTCGTCGCGCAGGATGTACTGGTATTGCTCCGCCGCGCCGGTCATCTTGTTCTGTCGGCCGAGCGCCAGAATTTGCGTGAAGCCCACATAGAAGAACAGGCCTTCCATGATGCAGGCGAACACGATGAGCGACTTGAGCAGCGTCTGGTCGGTTTCGAGCGTGCCGGTCGTGAACGAGGGATCGGTCAGCGTCTGGATGAACGGGATCAGGAACTCGTCCTTGTCGCGGATCGACTTGACCTCGTGGTACGCGTTGAAGATCTCGCCTTCGTCGAGACCCAGCGATTCGACGATGTACTGGTAAGCGTGCGTGTGGATCGCCTCTTCGAACGCCTGGCGCAGCAGGAACTGGCGGCATTCGGGCGCCGTAATGTGGCGATAGGTGCCGAGCACGATGTTGTTCGCCGCGAGCGAGTCGGCCGTCACGAAGAAGCCGAGGTTGCGCTTGACGATGCGACGCTCGTCCTCGGTCAGACCGTTCGGGTCTTTCCAGAGCGCGATGTCGCGGGACATGTTGATTTCCTGCGGCATCCAGTGGTTCGCGCAACCCGCGAGGTACTTCTCCCAGGCCCACTTGTACTTGAACGGCACCAACTGGTTCACGTCGGTCTGGCCGTTGATGATGCGCTTGTCGGCGACATTCACGCGGGCTTCGCTCGAAACCGGCGCTTGCGGCGGCGGTGCAACGGCGAAGTCGGCGGAGAAGATGTTGGTCGCCGATGAAGCCTGAGGAGCGGAACGCAGACCAAACTGCACTTCGGCAGCCTGGACAGCCTCACCCGCGGGGTTGCGCATTGCGTTTTGCTGCGCACCGCTCGACGGAGTTACGGCCGTGATCTCGTCATCCCAGTTGAGCATAAATGTCACCATCAATTTAGATCGGTTTGTACCATCTTTTCGTGAGCGGTAAAAGGGTTCGCACACGAAAAAGCCTGTTTTCGATTCGCGTTGCGACCTCGATACAACACTTTGTGATCGCTATGCGACGACGAACTCGCGAACGACTCGCCATCACGTTGCGCCGTGGTTGCCGATGCGTCGCGCGAGCGTCGTATCGACGATGCAATCGAAGGTCTTCACATGAATCGCGAGCGTTTGCGAATGGCTGCATTCGCAGCGCTCTTTTCACTCCAGCGCATTCGTCTCGCGCTTCTCGCGAAATGCTCGCGAAATTCTCGCGAAGGCGGTCCTTGCTGCGGGACTCGCCGTGTTTCGCGTGCTGCTCGCCGTCTCGTGTCTCTCTTCGCCGCGCGCCTGCCATGCCGATCAACAAACCGGCGATGTGCGCAGCGTGTACTCCGAGCATCTCGCGCGGCACTCCAGGGAATCCCGAAGTCCTTGCGAAACGACTCGCTTGCGAGTCGAAGCGTGCATGGCGCACGTCGCCGGGAGTGAAGCGGCGCGCGTCGCGCGCGCCGCCTTGGGTTCAATGCTGGTTACGACTCGCGGCGACTGTTTACCAGTGTGCCGCGATGCTTCGGCCGACGCGCGCGGTATTGCGCCGCGCGCGCCGCGTCGGCGTTACTGGCAAGCCTCGCATTCTTCGAAGCCCGCATCGCCCGGACGCATCATGCACACGGGACCGTCTGCTTCGGGCGCGGCTTGCGCCACCGGCGCCGATGCCAGCGTGGCCGGGCCCGCGCCGTTCGAAGCGCCCGCGCCGCTCGCACCATTGGCGCCGAAGCCCGCACCGCCGGCGCCGCCCGCGCCGCCCGTCGGCACCGCGTTGAGCGCGCCGTGCGCCACCGTCGACTTCTCGACGTGCGTGGCCGCCATCGTGCGCAGGTAGTACGTCGTCTTCAGGCCGCGAACCCATGCGAGCTTGTAGATCTCGTCGAGCTTCTTGCCCGATGCGCCCGCCATGAAGATGTTGAGCGACTGCGCCTGGTCGATCCACTTCTGACGGCGCGACGCCGCTTCGACGAGCCACGTCGGATCGACTTCGAACGCCGTGGCGTACACCGCGCGCAGATCGGCCGGCACGCGGTCGATGCGCGAGAGCATGCCGTCGAAGTACTTGAGGTCGGCGACCATGACTTCGTCCCACAGGCCGCGCGCCTTCAGGTCACGCACGAGGTAGTCGTTCACCACCGTGAATTCGCCCGAGAGGTTCGACTTCACGTAGAGGTTCTGGAACGTCGGCTCGATACACGGCGACACGCCGATGATGTTCGAGATCGTCGCGGTGGGCGCGATCGCGATGCAGTTCGAGTTGCGCATGCCGTGCTGGGCGATGCGCCCGCGCAGCGAGGTCCAGTCCATCGTCTCGCTCGAATCCACTTCCACGTAGCCGCCGCGCGCTTCGGCGAGCAGCTTGAGCGTGTCCTGCGGGAGGATGCCGCGATCCCACAGCGAGCCGCGATAGGTCGAGTAGCGGCCGCGCTCGGCTGCCAGCTCCGTCGACGCCCAGTACGCGTAATAGCAGACGGCTTCCATCGAGCGGTCGGCGAACTCCACGGCCTCTTGCGAAGCAAACGGCGTGCGCAGCACGTGCAGGCAGTCCTGGAAGCCCATGATGCCCATGCCCACCGGGCGGTGCTTCAGGTTCGAGTTGCGCGCCTTCGACACCGCGTAGTAGTTGATGTCGATGACGTTGTCGAGCATGCGCATCGCCACGCTGATGGTGCGCTTGAGCTTGTCGTGGTCGAGCGCGAACGTGCCGTCGGCCTGTTCGACCATGTGCGCGACGAGGTTCACCGAGCCGAGGTTGCACACGGCGATTTCCGTGTCGCTCGTGTTCAGCGTGATTTCCGTGCACAGGTTCGACGAGTGGACGACGCCCACGTGCTGCTGCGGCGAACGGATATTGCACGGGTCCTTGAACGTGATCCACGGATGGCCCGTTTCGAACAGCATGCCGAGCATCTTGCGCCACAGTTGCGCGGCCGGAATCTTCTTGAACAGCTTGATCTCGCCGCGCGCGGCCTTGTCTTCGTAAGCCGTGTAAGCCTTTTCGAAATCGGCGCCGAACAGGTCGTGCAGGTCCGGGCAGGTCGAGGGCGAGAACAGCGTCCAGTCGCCGCCTTCCATCACGCGCTTCATGAACAGGTCGGGAATCCAGTTCGCCGTGTTCATGTCGTGCGTACGGCGGCGGTCGTCGCCCGTGTTCTTGCGCAGCTCGAGGAATTCCTCGATGTCGAGGTGCCACGATTCCAGGTACGCGCACACCGCGCCCTTGCGCTTGCCGCCCTGGTTGACGGCCACGGCCGTGTCGTTCACCACCTTCAGGAACGGCACCACGCCTTGCGACTTGCCGTTGGTGCCCTTGATGTGCGAGCCGAGCGCGCGCACGCGCGTCCAGTCGTTGCCAAGGCCGCCCGCGAATTTCGAGAGCAGCGCGTTGTCCTTGAGCGCTTCGTAGATGCCGTCGAGGTCGTCGGCAACGGTCGTGAGGTAGCACGACGAGAGCTGCGAGCGGTGCGTGCCCGAGTTGAACAGCGTGGGCGTGGACGACATGAAATCGAACGACGAGAGCACGTTGTAGAACTCGATCGCGCGCGCTTCACGGTCGATCTCGTTGAGCGAGAGGCCCATCGCGACGCGCATGAAGAACGCCTGCGGCATTTCGATACGCGTGCCGCCGACGTGCAGGAAGTAGCGGTCGTACAGCGTTTGCAGGCCGAGGTAGCCGAATTGCAGGTCGCGGTTCGCGTCGAGCGCGTTGCCGAGACGCTTGAGGTCGAACTGCTGGAGCTTGTCGTCGAGCAGGCCGGCTTCCACGCCGCGCTTGATGAACTGCGGGAAATAGTCGGCGTAACGCAGGGCCATTTCGGCTTGCGTGACTTCCTCTTCCAGAATTTCGCGACGGATCGTGTGCAGCAGGATGCGCGACGTGACCTGGCTGTATGCCGGGTCTTTTTCGATCATCGTGCGCGCGGCGAGAATGGCCGAGTCGTAGACCTGCGACATCGGCACGCCGTCGTACAGGTTCTTCACCGTTTCCGCGACGATCGGGTCGGCGTTGACCGCGTCGCCGAGACCTTCCGTTGCCGAGACGATCAGCGCGTGCAGCGCCTGCATGTCGAGCGGGCGCGTGACGCCGTTGTCCGTCACGTTGATGCCGGGCGCCGCCGCCGCTTCCGGCGCATGCGTGCGCTCCTGGCTGCGCTTCTCGCGATACAGCACGTAGGCGCGCGCGACGTTGTGCTCGCCGCCGCGCATGAGCGCGAGTTCGACCTGATCCTGAATGTCCTCGATATGGAACGTGCCGCCGTTCGGACGGCTGCGCACCAGCGCGCGCACGACGTTCTGCGTGAGCTGCTCGACGAGTTCGCGCACACGCGCCGAACCCGCGCCCTGGCCGCCGTTCACGGCGAGGAACGCCTTCGTCATCGCGATCGCGATCTTCGACGGCTCGAACGACACCACGCTACCGTTGCGGCGAATCACCTTGTGGTCGGCGAACTGCTGCGCGCCCGACTGGCCGTCCTGCGGCTGGCCGCCCAGGTTGTGCGCGGCGGGCGCGCCTTCATACCGGGTCGAGACGTTATCGGTCGTTTGCATGTGCAAAGCTCCTGTGGTCCTGGAAAAGGTGCGAAGAAGATTTCGCGAAATTAGTACGGACGTCGACCTCGTGCCCCCGTGTGCACGCGCGATCGAACGAAGAGGAAAAGCCAGCCTGGCGAGGCTGCCGGATGCGACAAGGCAGATGAAACTCGAACGACTGCGGTCTTCATCGTGGATGTCGCGATCATTGGCTGCACCTTCACTCTCGAATACAGCCGGTGCGCCGGTTATCCGCCGGCGGCACCGAACCAAGTTCTTTTTTTCCTATGCCGCTAATGCTTGCGGCGCCATGCTCGTGGAGCGGGGCGCCGCAGTACAACACAACATATGGTGTGAAGCCTTGTTTCGGGTACAAAGTATAGTGGAAGTTCCAGGGCGGTCAAATCCCTTTTTTTGCTGGTTCCATCTTGACAAGAGCGAAGCCCAATTGGCGCGGGCGTTACCGCCGCGCGCGAGGCGAAGTGGTCTGCGAGGGGAGCGTGGACACCCTGCTTGCGCGCAAGGCGAATGCTTATTTCTTATGCAGCGCCACGTGCGGCCGAGGGTCGCGAAAGCATGCGGCGGGCGCGGGCTTTCGCCGCGCCTGACGCGCCCGGGCGCGCGTCACGGCACCACATCTGGTGCGCCGCCGCCGTCGAGGCCATTTCCCTCGCGCCGATGCCGATACGGAAAGCGCGCGTCGTCCCAATGCGTGTCGCGCTGCAAACGCGTCCAGTCGAAGTGCGGACCGGGGTCCGTCTTGCGACCCGGCGCAATGTCCGAATGGCCCGCGAGCGCCTCGACCGGATAGCGCGCCGCCAGCGCCTTCGCGAGCGCGGCGAGCGTCGCGTATTGCGCATCCTCGAACGGCGTGGTGTCGCTGCCTTCGAGTTCGATGCCGATGGAGAAGTCGTTGCAGCGCTCGCGGCCGAAAAAGCTCGACGCGCCCGCGTGCCACGCGCGTTCGTCGCACGAGACGAACTGCTCGAGCGTGCCGTCGCGATGAATCACGAAATGCGCCGACACGCGCACGCCGCGCAGATTGGCGTCGAAGTAAGGATGCGCGTCGCAGTCGAGCCGGTTCAGAAAGAGATCGGCGATCTCGGGGCCGCCGAACACGCCAGGCGGCAGGCTGATGTTGTGGACCACGACGAGCGAGGGCGCCGCGCCTTGCGGACGCGCTTCAAAATTCGGCGACGGCAGCCGGCGCGCGCCGGCCACCCAGCCTTGTGCGTCGACTTCGAAATGCAGCGGCATGGCGGAGCGGGAAACGGATAAAGAAGCGGACAAAGAAGCGGGATAAAGAAGCGGAACGAGTGGAGCGAGCGGAAGAACCGGCGCCGCTCATCGCGCGGGACGATCCTGGCCGACGTTGCGCGCGTCGTAGGCGCGCGCGTGGTCGGCGCTGCAAAACGAGCGGGCGCCCACGTTCAGCGACTCGCTGCGCGGCGCGTGAACGCCGCATTCGGCGCAGCGCACCATCGGCTCCGGCAAGGCGGTTTTCGCGCCTGGGGTCGTGCCCTGGGTCGTGCCGTTCGCACCCTCACCGTTCGCACGGCGTGCGGCACCCGGCCCCGCGCCACGCGGATCGGCGCCGGAACGCGACTGCGGCTGCGCACGGCGCAGCGCCTTGAGGAACCACTGCCCAACCACGAACAGCAGCACGAGGAGAAGGATCTGTCTCATCGGAACGCGTGTGAATGCCCTTAGACCACGGGACGGTGCAACAGCACCTCGAAGACGAAACGGCTGCCCACGTACGCGAGCAGCAAGGCGACGAACGACGCGATCACCCAGCGCAGCGCCGCGCGCCCGCGCCAGCCGGAAATCTTGCGCGCCGTGAGCAGCGCGCCGAACATCAGCCACGAAAGAATCGCGAATACGGTTTTGTGATCGAGCGAGAGCGGCCGGTCGATCAACTGCTCGCTGAACACGATGCCCGAAACGAGCGTGGCCGTGAGCAGCACGAAGCCCGCGCCGATCAGACGGAACAGCAGCTTCTCCATCGTGAGGAGCGGCGGCAGCGTCTCGATCCAGTTCGACAGCCAGCCGCCGCCCGGATTGCCGGCGTTGCGCTGAAAACCGGCGCCCTTCAACGCATGCAGGCGGCGCTCGACCGCCAGCATCAGCACCGCGTGCAGCGCCGCGATCGCGAACAGCCCGTAGGCGATATTGGCGATGACGAAGTGCAGCTTGAACATGGGCGCCGCGGCATAAGGCAGCACACGCACGCCGCCGAACACGAGCGGCATCAGCGACGCGAGCGCGGCGAGCGGCAGCAGCAGCAGGCGCAAGCCGTCGAGCGCGAAGAAAAAGCTCTCGATCCAGTAGATGCCCGCGCCCAGCCAGAACATGGCCGACAACGCGAACGCGAAGCCGAACACCATTTCGTGGGCGGGGAAGATCGTCATGTGCAGCAAGACGCCGTGCGCCGCGAGCGCGACGAACAGCAGCCCGCGCGAGAGCGCGCCAAAGCTGCGCGCGCGCGGCGCGTCGAGCGCGGGGCGCGGCGCGGCGCTCGTCACTGCGCCGCCGTTCACGCCGCCGTTCACGCCGCCGTTCACGCCGCCATTGACGCCGAGGGTCGCAGGCACCGGCGGCACGCCGCCGAACCACGGCTGCGTGCCGGCGCGGCGCAAGGCGCGCCAGTCGGCGGCGCACAAGCCGCCGTACAGGAGCACGGTGAGGGCATACAGTACAATATCCATGTTCGAAGTTTACTATAGGCCCCCCGGCCGCGCGGGATCGCGACGAATCGCTACGCCGTCCTTTTTGCGCGTGCATGCCGGGCCGCACTGCTCACCGCCTCCCCATGCTCGACAATCTCACTCAACGGATGGCGCGCGTCGTCAAGACGCTGCGCGGCGAAGCCCGGCTGACCGAAGCCAACACGCAGGAAATGCTGCGCGAAGTGCGCCTCGCGCTGCTGGAAGCGGACGTGGCGCTGCCCGTCGTGCGCGAATTCATCGCCAAGGTGAAGGAAAAGGCGCTCGGCGAGGAAGTGATCGCCAGCCTCTCGCCGGGCCAGGCGCTCGTCGGCGTGGTGCAGCGCGAGCTGACCGCCGTGATCGGCGGCGACTACGAAGGCAAGGCCGCCGAGCTG
Source organism: Paraburkholderia sp. J41 (assembly GCF_905220235.1). Lineage (NCBI taxonomy): Bacteria > Pseudomonadati > Pseudomonadota > Betaproteobacteria > Burkholderiales > Burkholderiaceae > Paraburkholderia > Paraburkholderia sp. J41. Next base: position 26,558 of record NZ_CAJMZE010000029.1, read on the forward strand.
AACCTGAACGTCGCGCCGCCCGCCGTCATCCTCATGGCCGGCTTGCAGGGCGCGGGCAAGACCACGACCACCGGCAAGCTCGCCAAGCTCCTGCGCGAGAAGTACAAGAAGAAGGTGCTCACGGTTTCGTGCGACGTCTACCGCCCCGCCGCCATCGCGCAGTTGAAGACGGTGACGGAGCAGGTCGGCGCCGACTTCTTCCCCTCGCAGCCGGACCAGAAGCCCGTCGACATCGCGGCGGCGGCCATCGACTGGGCGCGGCGCCATTACCACGACGTGCTGCTCGTCGACACGGCCGGCCGTCTCGGTATCGACGAAGCCATGATGAACGAGATCAGCGCGCTGCATTCGTTCCTCAAGCCGGCCGAAACGCTGTTCGTCGTCGACGCCATGCTCGGCCAGGACGCGGTCAACACCGCGAAGGCGTTCAACGACGCGCTGCCGCTCACCGGCGTCGTGCTCACCAAGCTCGACGGCGACTCGCGCGGCGGCGCGGCGCTTTCCGTGCGCCACATCACGGGCAAGCCGATCAAGTTCGTCGGCGTCGCGGAAAAGCTCGACGGCCTCGAGGTGTTCCACCCGGACCGCATGGCGAACCGCATTCTCGGCATGGGCGACATTCTCGCGCTCGTCGAGGAAGCGCAGCGCGGCGTGGACGTGCAAGCCGCGCAAAAGCTCGCCGACAAGGTCAAGAAAGGCGGCGACTTCGACCTCAACGACTTCCGCGCGCAGCTTTCGCAGATGAAGAACATGGGCGGCCTCTCGTCGCTCATGGACAAGCTGCCCGCGCAGTTCCAGCAGGCCGCCGCCGGCGCCAACATGGGGCAAGCCGAAAAGCAGATGCGCCGCATGGAAGGCATCATCAATTCCATGACGCCCGAGGAGCGCGCGAAGCCCGATCTCATCAAGGCCACGCGCAAGCGCCGCATCGCGGCGGGCGCGGGCGTACAGGTTCAGGAAGTGAACCGCATGCTCAACCAGTACGACCAGATGCGCACCATGATGAAGAAGTTGAAGGGCGGCAATCTGCAAAAGATGATGCGCGGCATGAAGGGCATGATGCCCGGCATGCGCTGATCTTTCGCGAAGCCGCGGCGCGCGCCGACCGTGCGCGGCGGCTTCGTGGACACGCGGCGCGCGATGGAAGAACGCGCGGGTTTATGCTGTAGCGCGCGCCGCCGCTCTTTTCCAAACCTGTTTTCACGCCAACGCTACAGCCACCGTCCCGCCAGACTCATGAATCGCGAAGAAGCCCTCCACATTTTCCGCCACTCCGAAGAAATCGTTTCGGAGGGCGACGTCAACGCGTCGATCGGCCGTATGGCCGACGCCATCCGCGCCGACATCAGCGAGGACTTCCCGCTCGTGCTGTCGGTGATGGGCGGCGCCGCCGTGTTCACCGGCATGCTGCTGCCGCATCTCGACTTCCCGCTCGAGTTCGACTACATCCACCTCACGCGCTACCGCAACGCCATCAAGGGCAGCGCCGAGATGCAATGGCGCGTGGCGCCGCGCGAATCGGTGAAGGATCGCGTGGTGCTCGTGCTCGACGACATTCTCGACGAAGGCGAAACCATGGCCGCGATCCGCGACCGCATCATGGACATGGGCGCGAAGCGTTTCCTCTCGGCCGTGCTCTGCGAAAAGATCATTCCGAAGGCGAAGCCGCTGCATCCCGACTACTGCGGGTTTTCGGTGCCGGATCGCTACGTGTTCGGCTGCGGCATGGACGCGAAGGGATATTGGCGCAATCTGCCGACCATTCGCGCGCTCACCGAAGGCGCTTGACGCCGTACCGGCCCACGCGGGCCCACGCCGGCGCGCGCTGGCCCGCGCCAGCATTTCGCGCCGCCATGAAAAAAGCAGCCCTCGGGCTGCTTTTTTTATTGGTGCCGATACGTCGATGCAACCGTCAAAGATGATGCACGAACGTGCTGATGCCCGCGAGGATCATCTCCACCGAAATCGCCACGAGCACGAGACCCATCAGGCGCTCGAACGCCGTCACCACGCGCTCGCCGAGCCATTGCTGGATGCGCTCGGCCATCACCAGCACGATCGCGCAGATCACCATGGTCACGACCAGCGCGCCGATCCACTCGAACAGCTTGCCCGGCGCCTGCGAGGTGAGCAGCATGACCGTGGCGAGCGCCGAAGGCCCGGCGAGCGCGGGAATCGCGAGCGGCACGATGAGCGGCTCGCCCCCTTTGTCGCCGCCGCCGAACGGACCGCCCGGATGCGGAAAGATCATGCGCAGCGCGATCAGGAACAGCACGATGCCGCCGCCGATCCGCAGCGACGTGTCCGTGAGCCCCATCATGCGCAGGAAGCCGTTGCCGGCCACCATGAAGATGAGCAGGATCACGAACGCGATCGCAACTTCGCGCAGGATCACCACCGCGCGGCGCTGTTTCGCGACGCCGCGCAGGCAGGTGATGAAAAGCGGAATGTTGCCGAGCGGATCGGTGATCAGGAGCAACAGGATCGTAGCGGACAGGAAACTGTACTCCACGCTCTCAGCGCTCCTTTAACCGGGTTGACGATGACACCGCGACGCGCGAGCGGGCCGTGATCAACGGCCAAGCGCGGCGCGCACCTTCGCGACGACCGACTGCGCGGCTTCCTCGGCCGCGAGCAGCGTGGCTTCGGTGTCGCGGCGGCCCTGATACTCGATCTTGCCTTCCTTCAAGCCGCGATCGCCGATCACGAGACGATGCGGCACGCCGATCAGTTCCCAGTCGGCGAACATCACGCCCGGACGCTCGCCGCGATCGTCGAGGATCACGTCCACGCCGGCCGCCACGAGTTCGTTATAGACGCGTTCGGCGTGCTCGCGCACGAGTTCGCTGCGGTCCATGCCCATCGGGCACACGACGACCTCGAACGGCGCGATCGCTTCCGGCCAGATGATGCCCTTGTCGTCGAAATTCTGCTCGATCGCCGCGCCCAGGATGCGCGTGACGCCAATGCCGTAGCAACCCATCTGCATGGGCGCGGGCTTGCCGTTTTCGGCGAGATAGGTGGCGTTCATCGCGTCGGAGTATTTCGTGCCGAGCTGGAACACGTGGCCCACTTCGATGCCGCGGCAAATGTCGAGCACGCCCTTGCCGTCCGGCGAGGGATCGCCCTTCTTCACGTTGCGGATGTCGGCCACCACCGGTTCGGGCAGATCGCGGCCCCAGTTCACGCCCGTGGTGTGGAAGTCCGCTTCGTTCGAGCCCACGACGAAATCGCTCATGTTCGCGACCGTGCGGTCGGCGATCACCTTGACCGGCTTCTTCGTGCCGAGCGGGCCGAGGTAGCCGGGCGGCGTGCCGAACCATTCGACGATCTCGCTTTCGGTCGCGAAACGGAAACCGGCGAGCCCTTCGAGCTTGCCGACCTTGATCTCGTTGAGTTCGTGGTCGCCGCGCAGGAGCAGCAGCCAGATCGTGGGTTCGGCGCCTTCGTGGTTGTCGGTCGCGAGGACGATCGACTTGATCGTGCTTTCGAGCGCGATGCCGAGCAGCTCGGCCACCTGCTCGCACTTGGCGGCTCCCGGCGTGGAGGTTTTCGTGAGCGCCTGGGCGGGCGCGGCGCGTTCGGCGACAAGCGGCAGCGCGTCGGCGGCTTCCACGTTGGCCGCGAACTCGGAGGTCGGGCAATAGGCGATGTCGTCTTCGCCCGTTTCGGCGATCACGTGGAATTCGTGCGAACCCGAACCGCCGATCGAACCGTTGTCGGCCGCCACGGCGCGGAATTCGAGGCCGAGGCGCGTGAAGATGCGCGTGTAGGCGTCGTACATCTTCTGGTACGAGACCTTGAGGCCGTCCACGTCCTTATCGAACGAATACGCATCCTTCATGATGAACTCGCGGCCGCGCATCACGCCGAAGCGGGGGCGGATTTCGTCGCGGAACTTCGTTTGCACCTGATAGAAGTTCACCGGCAACTGGCGATAGCTCTTGATCTGGTTGCGCGCGATGTCGGTGACGACTTCCTCGTGCGTCGGTCCCATCACGAAATCGCTTTGCTTGCGGTCCTTGAAGCGCAGCAGTTCCGGCCCGTATTGCTCCCAGCGTCCCGATTCCTGCCACAGCTCGGCCGGCTGCACGGCCGGCATCAGCAGTTCGATCGCGCCGGCGCGGTTCATTTCCTCGCGCACGATCTGCTCGACCTTGCGAATGGAACGCAGGCCGATCGGCAGATAGTTGTAGATGCCGCCGGCGACGCGGCGGATCATGCCCGCGCGCACCATCAGCTTGTGGCTGACGATTTCCGCGTCGGAGGGCGCTTCCTTCAGGGTGCCGATAAAGAAACGGGAGGCTTTCATTCAGAATTTTCCAAAAGCGGCGGCCGGTGCGGACCGCCCTGAGAAGGTGTAACCGTGGATTTCGCGCGAAGTTCGCTCAGCCGGATCACGCCGGGCCGAACGAGCAGAGTCCGACACTATACCTTGGCGGCACCGGTGCGGCGCCCTTCCGGCAGGACTTGCGGCCGACTTTCGACCCCGTTTGCGCCGCGCGGCAAGACCGGGGTCGCGCGCGCTCGGCGCCCCACGCAACGGCAACCCGGCGGTTCGTTCCAAACTTCTGGCCGGCGGGTGCGTGAGGGCCGTTATCTGTTTATAATCAAAGCAATTTTAAAGGATTCGAAGGTGGTTGTATGCTGGATCGTGAGGGGTTTCGCCCGAACGTCGGCATCATCCTCTTGAACGCGCGAAACGAGGTGTTTTGGGGCAAACGGGTTCGCGAACATTCCTGGCAGTTTCCGCAAGGGGGCATCAAATATGGTGAGACCCCCATGCAGGCAATGTATCGGGAGTTGCACGAAGAAACCGGTCTGCATCCAGAGCACGTCAAGATCGTCGGTCGCACGCGCGACTGGCTGCGTTATGAGGTGCCGGACAAGTTCATCAAGCGCGAAGTGCGCGGCCATTATCGAGGGCAGAAACAAATCTGGTTTCTGCTGCGCATGGTCGGGCGCGATTGCGATATCTGCCTGCGGGCAACGGAGCATCCCGAGTTCGACGCGTGGCGCTGGAACGAATACTGGGTGCCGCTCGAAGCGGTCATCGAGTTCAAGCGCGACGTCTACCAACTCGCGCTGACCGAGCTTTCGCGTTTCCTGCGCCGGCCTGTGGTGCGCCAGGAGCGCGTACACGTGCAGGTTCACGAGGTGCGTTACCCGCGCATCGTGACCTCCGCGCATGCCGACGCCGTCATGAGCGCGGCGACGGTGGTGACGACCGAGGTGACGTCGGAGTTCGTACCGGCCAGCCCGGACAGCGACTGCGCTTCGGCGGGGAGTATCATCTTGCCTGCGCCGGACGAGCACGACCAGGACGCCTGAAACCGGCGCCCGGGACGAGCCGCCCGGAACCGGCGCGATGAACGCCCGAACCGGCGAGCCCGGCGCACTTTTGCGCCGGGCCTCGCGATTCGCATTCGCGGCGCTGCACGTTCGTGAACCAGCGCCGGAGCTTCGAGGAAAACCAATTTGAAACGATTTGCTCTTGCTGCGGCCTGCGCCGCAGGCGGTGTGCTGTTTCTGACGCTGGCGGGATGCTCCAGCTCGGGTCCGACCAACAAGGACGACAGCGCGTTCACCTACTTGCTGGACCGTAAAGGCGTCTGGCAGGAAAACAAGCTCGAAAGCCTTCCGCCGCTGCCGCAGGCCGGCGCGACGCTGCTCCCGCTCGACGTCTCGAACAATTCGCCGCTCAGGTTCGCGATCGATCCCGCCTCGCTCACGGTCGGCAGCGACGGCGTCGTGCGCTACACCATCGTCATCACGAGCAGTTCGGGCGCGCGCAACGTGAACTACGAGGGCATTCGCTGCGACACCTACGAGTGGCGCCTCTACGCGAGCCTCGACGCCGACCACAACGGCTGGGACCAGACCGTCGCAAACAACTGGTCGCGCATCGAAAGCGGCACGCTCAACGCGTACCAGTCGGTGCTCTACCGCGACTACTTCTGCGCGAACAAGATGCCGGTGGCGAAGGCGCCGGCGATACTCGAGAATCTGCGCTACGGCCGCACGCAGTCGATGCTCATACATTAATTTTTGCACGCCGATCTTCGCCGCTTCGCGCGGCAATGAAAAAGCCGCAGTGCCCTTCGGCCACTGCGGCTTTTTTACAGCGGGTTCGTATCAAGCCCGCGTTGAACCCGCGTCGATTCAGACGAGCACGAGATTGTCGCGATGAATCAGCTCCGGCTCCAGCATGTAGCCGAGAATGCCTTCGATGTCGCCGCTCGCGTGGCGCTGGATCAGCTTGGTTTCCGCGCTGCTGTAGTTCGTGAGTCCGCGCGCCACTTCCGCGCCCGAAGCATTGAGGCACGCGATCACCTCGCCGCGCGCGAACGCGCCCTGTACGCCGATCACGCCGATCGGGAGCAAGCTCTTGCCGTCCGCCGTGACCTTGTTCACCGCGCCGTCGTCGATCACGACATGGCCGCGCACCTGCAAATGGTCGGCCATCCACTGCTTGCGCGCCGCCATGCGCGCCGTGCGCGCGATGAGTTGCGTGCCGATCGCCTCGCCCGCGGCCAGACGCGCCAGCACGTCGGCTTCGCGGCCGCTCGCGATCACGGTGTTCGCGCCGCTATGCGCGGCGCGCTTGGCCGCGAGGATCTTGGTGAGCATGCCGCCGCGCCCCAGACTCGAACCCGCGCCGCCCGCCATCGCCTCGAGTTCGGGCTTGCCGGCGTCCGCCTCGCGCACGAGCGTCGCGCCGGGGTCCTTGCGCGGGTCGGCCGTGTACAGGCCGCTCTGGTCGGTGAGGATCACGAGCGCGTCGCCTTCGATCAGATTCGCGACGAGCGCGCCCAATGTGTCGTTGTCGCCGAACTTGATTTCGTCGGTCACGACCGTGTCGTTCTCGTTGATGATGGGCACGACGCCCAGGCGCAGCAGCGTAAGCAGCGTCGAACGCGCGTTGAGATAGCGCTCGCGGTCGGCCAGATCGGCATGCGTGAGCAGGATCTGCGCGGTGCGGATGTCGTGCTCGGCAAAACGGCTCTCGTAGACCTGCGCGAGCCCCATCTGGCCAACAGCGGCAGCCGCCTGCAGTTCGTCGATTTCGCGTGGCCGCTTCGTCCAGCCAAGCCGTTGCATGCCTTCGGCAATCGCCCCCGAACTCACGAGCACGACCTCCTTGCCCTGCGCACGCAGCGCCGCGATTTGCGCGGCCCAGCGGCCAATGGCCGCATGATCGAGGCCCCGGCCGTCGTTGGTGACGAGGCTCGAACCGACTTTCACTACCAGACGCCGCGAATCGGCGATGACGGAACGCATGCTGCGCGGTCTCCCCTAATGACTATGACGCGTGATATTGCCTGAAGCCGCGGGCACGGCCCGCACGCCGGCCGCGTGCGGCCCCGATACTGCCGATACTGCCCGGTACTGCCGTTATTCCCGTTACTACCGCGAGCCGCGTTACCCGTTACTCTTCCGGCGACGCCGCGCGGCCCTCGCCGCCCTCGCTGCCCGCCACGCGCGCATTCGCATCCTGCTCGCGAAAACGCACGTCCGAAGCGAGGTCTTCCGCCTCGGCGGCGCGACGCGCGTCCGAGTGCTCGGAAACGTAGTCGTAGATCGCGTAGCAGAGGTTTTCGCAGCCTTGGCCCGTGAGCGCCGAAATCTCGAACACGGGACCGTCCCACTCGAAGCGTTCGACGAAATCGGCGATGCGCGCGGCGCGCTCGTCTTCCGGCACCATGTCGAGCTTGTTCAGCACGAGCCAGCGCGGCTTCTCGAACAGCGTTTCGTCGTACTTGCGCAATTCGCCGACGATGGCCTTCGCCTCCGCGACCGGGTCGACGCTTTCGTCGAACGGCGCGAGATCGACGAGATGCAGCAGCAAATTCGTGCGCTGGAGATGGCGCAGGAACTGATGGCCGAGGCCCGCGCCTTCGGCGGCGCCCTCGATCAGGCCCGGAATGTCGGCGATCACGAAACTCTTGCTCGGCCCCACGCGCACCACGCCCAGATTAGGCGCGAGCGTGGTGAACGGATAGTCGGCGATCTTCGGTTTGGCGTTGGACACCGAGGAAATGAACGTGGACTTGCCCGCGTTCGGCATGCCGAGCAGACCGACGTCGGCCAGCACCTTGAGTTCGAGCTTGAGCATGCGGCGCTCGCCCGGCTTGCCGTCCGTCTTCTGGCGCGGCGCGCGATTCGTGGACGACTTGAAATGCAGGTTGCCGAGGCCGCCCGCGCCGCCCTTCGCGACCATGACCTGCTGGTCGTGCTCGGTCAGGTCGGCGATCAGTTCGCCCGTTTCCTGGTCCGTGATGGTCGTGCCCACCGGCATGCGCAGCGTGATGTCGTCGCCGCCCTTGCCGTAGCAGTCGGAGCCGCGGCCGTTTTCGCCGTTGCGCGCCTGGTGCTTCTTCGTGTAGCGGTAGTCGATGAGCGTGTTGATGTTGCGGTCCGCGACCGCGTAAACGCTGCCGCCGCGCCCGCCGTCGCCGCCGTCCGGCCCGCCGAACGGGACGAATTTTTCGCGCCGCATCGACGCGCTGCCATCGCCCCCATCACCGGCGATGACTTCGATCTTCGCTTCGTCAATGAACTTCATGCGTAACTCCGTCCCGTGAATATCGGTATTTTGCCCGCCCCAGCGACGCCGGCCAACCTGGCCGAACGGCCAACGGCGGCGCTGTCGCGCGCGAGGCAATGCGCAGACAAACAAAAAGCCCCGCAAACTTCGCGGGGCTTTCCTTGCGTCGCGTTGTAGCCCGCTCGTGAGCGGTCTAAAGCTTAGGCCGCTGCCGGAACGACGATGACCGTGTGCTTGTTCGATGCGCCCTTGGTCGTGAACGCGACGTGGCCGTCGACCAGCGCGTAGAGCGTGTGGTCCTTGCCGATGCCGACGTTGTTGCCCGGGTGCATGCGCGTGCCGCGCTGGCGAACGATGATGCCGCCGGCGAGGATAGCCTGGCCGCCGTACACCTTCACGCCAAGTCGTTTCGACTCGGAATCGCGGCCGTTACGTGACGACCCGCCTGCCTTTTTGTGTGCCATTTGTTTGCTCCTTTACCTGCGTGCGCTTACGCGTTGATCGCGTCGATGCGCAGTTCGGTGTAGTTCTGGCGGTGGCCGCCATGCTTCTGGTAGTGCTTCCGGCGACGCATCTTGAAAATGGTCACTTTGGCGTGACGACCGTGCGACACAACGGTGGCCTTGACGGAAGCCCCACCGACCAGCGGCGTACCGAACTTAATCGATTCGCCTTCGCCCACTGCGAGCACCTGGTCGAGCGTGATTTCTGCGTCAATGTCAGCCGGTATCTGTTCTACTTTAAGTTTTTCGCCAACGGCAACCTTGTACTGCTTGCCGCCGGTTTTTATGACCGCGTACATTGAAAACCTCACTCTTCAATAATTCCGGGCACACTGCGCGCCCGAAACCTTAGATTATACATAGAGTTAGCTGCGCGGTCAAAACCGTTGCGAGTTTCCGTCAACTGTGCTTTGCGCCCCGGCGCGCAACGCCTCCGCCTGCCAACGCCGCCCCGCCATCCGCTCAGCCACGCGCCGCGGTCCCGCCGCAGCCCCGTCCCGCGCGGCAAAAATAGAGGGTGCCATCGGCCGGACGTCAGGGCAGCGTCCGGCCTGAGAGCGATTCGCCTTATAATTCGCGGCACTACCTTTATTTGCCATCATGTCGTCCACCGCCACCCCATCTCCCAGCGCAGCCACCCTGCTTGCCCCCATCGCCAGTGACATGGAGCAGGTGAATCGTGTCATCCGGCAAAGCCTGGCTTCCGAGGTGATGCTGATCAACCAGATCTCCGAGTACATCATCGGCGCGGGCGGCAAGCGGCTGCGTCCGGCGCTGTTGCTGCTCGTGGCCGGCGCGCTCGGCGACCGCGGCTCGCATCGCCACGTGCTCGCGGCCGTCGTCGAATTCATCCATACGGCCACGCTGCTGCACGACGACGTGGTCGACGAATCCGACCTGCGGCGCGGCCGCCAGACGGCCAACGCCCTGTTCGGCAACGCGGCGAGCGTACTGGTGGGCGACTATCTGTACTCGCGCTCGTTCGAGATGATGGTGGGCGTGGGCAAGATGCGCGTGATGGAAATCCTTTCCACCGCCACCACGATCATCTCGGAAGGCGAAGTGCTACAACTGCTGAACATGCACGACGCCGACGTGGACACGGCGCGCTACATGCAGGTGATCCGCTACAAGACGGCCAAGCTGTTCGAGGCGGCGGCGCAACTGGGCGCGGTGCTCGCGGGCGCCGACGCGCATGCGGAAGAAGCCGCCGCCGAATATGGGCGACGCATCGGCACGGCGTTCCAGATCATGGACGACTGGCTCGACTACACGGGCACGCCCGAGTCGATGGGCAAGAACGCCGGCGACGACCTGCGCGAAGGCAAACCCACGCTGCCGCTCATCTGGCTGATCGAGCACGGCACGGCGGCGGAAGCGGCGCTCGCGCGCGAGGCCATCGAGCAGGGCGGCACCACGCGCTTCGACGAAATTTTCGCGGCCATCACCCGTTCAGGCGCACTCGACCATACGCTGCAATGCGCGAAGGCCGAGGCCCAAGCTGCCGCAGACGCGATTTCGGCGTTCCCCTCTTCCATTTACAAAGATAGCCTGCTAGAATTATGTTCTTACTCGACGACGCGCCAGTCTTGAACAAGACCCGGCGAGTGGTTGAGTCTAGCAGCAGAGTTCAGCAGCAAAATTCGGGGTGTAGCTTAGCCTGGTAGAGCGCTACGTTCGGGACGTAGAGGCCGGAGGTTCGAATCCTCTCACCCCGACCAGAATTTCGAAAAAACCGCGCACAATTGCGCGGTTTTTTTTCGTCCGCGATTTTTTACGGCAATTTCGCGGCAAGTCGCTGATAGCACGCGCGCGAGTCCCACGAAACCGAGCGCCGCGCCCGCCCGGCCTTATCCGTTCGGCCAACGAGCGGCACGGACGCCCCAGTCGCGCCGCACCCCTCTGCTATAGTTTCCCCATCCGCCCCCTCACTCCTCTCGACGCGTGGACCACCTTCCCTTATGGGCGCAGATTTGCGCCGTCTTCGTCCTGCTCATCTGCTCCAGTTTTTTCTCGATCTCCGAAACGGCGATGATGGCGCTCAACCGCCATCGGCTCAAACATCTCGCCAATCACGGCGCGCTCGGCGCGAAAACCACGCAAGGCCTGCTCGCGCGCACCGACCTGCTGCTCTCGGTCATCCTGATCGGCAACAACCTGTTCAACACGATCATTCCGGTGCTCACCACCTCGATCGCGCTGCGCACGTTCGGCCACGACAATCTCGTGCTCTCGGTGGCGACCGGCATCGTCGCGTTTCTCATCATCGTGTTCGCGGAAATCACGCCGAAGATCGTCGGCGCAACCTTTCCCGAGAAAATCGCGCTGCCCGCGAGCCTTTTGATCGCGCCGCTCATGCGCGTGACGAAGCCCGTCATCTGGTTCGTGAACGGTTTTGCCAACGCCATCCTGCGCGTGCTGCACATCAACACGAGCAAGGCGAACGAGCAGCGGCTGTCCACTGAGGAACTGCGCAGCATCGTGCTGGAATCGGGCAGTTTCATGCCGACCAAACACCGCAGCATTCTCTTGAACCTGTTCGATCTGGAGAACATCACCGTCGACGACGTGATGATCCCGCGCCGGCGCATCGAGGCGCTCGACTTCAACGCGCCGCTCGAAGAAATCTTGCATCAGCTCGAAACCTGCTATCACAACAAGCTGATCGTCTATCAGGGCGACATCGACCGCGTGCTCGGCGTGCTGCACGTGCGCAAAACGCTGCCCGCGCTTCATAACCAGGACTTCGAGCGCGAAACGTTGCGCGAGCTGCTCGCCGAACCGTATTTCGTACCCACGGGCACGCCCGTGTTTCAGCAGCTTCAATACTTCCAGGAAAGCCGCCATCGCATCGCGCTCGTCGTGAACGAGTACGGCGAACTGGAAGGGCTCGTCACACCCGAAGACATCATCGAAGAACTGATCGGCGAATTCACGACGTCGATGCCTCGCAGCGGCACCGGCCGCGGCGGCTGGAACGAGCAAGGCGAGTGCATCGTGCCGGGCAGCATGCCGTTGCGCGAACTGAACCGCTGGCTGCACATCAAGCTGCCCACCGACGGCCCGAAAACGCTCAACGGCCTGATTCTCGAAATGCTCGAAGAGATTCCCGAAGGCGACGTGTGCCTGCAAATCGGCGACGTCAAGCTCGAAGTGCTGCGCAGCGACGATCAGGCCGTGCGCACCGTCAAGCTTTTCCGGCCCGGCGCGAAAGCGCGCGAAGGCACGCTGCAAAAAGCGAAAAAGCTGCTGCCCGGACATTGACGTTAGCCGTTCGGCCAGGTGGCGCCCGCGCGCGTCACGGCCGAAGATGAAGCCGTCACCCGACCGAGGCGGCTTCGCGCCGGCATGCGATGTTTTCCACTCCTGAACGATCAATCGCACCAAAGGCGGCGCCGCGCGCGCCCGCTTCCGACGACGCGCCCGCCGTGCGGCTTCTTGCACAAACGCTGCGCGAAGCCGCGCGCCGCAACGCCTCCGACGTGCATATCGAGCCGATGGAATACGGCTGGCGCGTGCGTCTGCGCATCGACGGCGTGCTGCACGAAATGTCGCGCCCGCCCGCGCATCTGCGCGACGCGTTCATCACGCGCATCAAGGTGCTGGCGCGCATGGACATCGCCGAGCGGCGCATTCCGCAAGACGGCCGCCTGCGTCTGTCGCCAGGCTCGCCGTCGCAAGCGGCCGAAGACTATCGGGTGAATTCGCTGCCGACGCTGCACGGCGAAAAACTCGTGCTGCGCCGGCTCGAAGCGTTGCCCGCCGATCTCGCGCTCGACGCGCTCGGGCTCGACGAAGCACAGCGCCGCACCGTCGCGCAAGCGATCGGCGCGCCCCACGGTCTCGTGCTCGTCACCGGGCCGACCGGCAGCGGCAAGACACTTTCGCTTTACTGCTTCCTGCAAATGCTCAACGGCACGTCGCGCAACCTGTGCTCGGTGGAAGATCCCGCCGAGATCCAGCTCGCGGGCATCAATCAGGTCAACGTGCGCGAGAAAGCCGGGCTCACGTTCGCGGTCGCGCTGCGCGCGCTGCTGCGGCAAGACCCGGACGTCATCATGATCGGCGAGATTCGCGACGAGGAGACCGCCAGCGTCGCCGTGAAGGCCGCGCAAACGGGCCACCTCGTGCTCTCGACCGTGCATACGAACGATGCAAGCGCCGCGTGCGCGCGCCTCATCGACATCGGCGTGGAACCGTACAACCTGGCGGGCGCGCTGCGGCTCGTCACGGCGCAACGTCTCGTGCGGCGTTTGTGCCCGCACTGCCGCGAGAAAAGCGATGAATCGGCGGCGGCGCTGCGCGCAGCGGGTTTCGACGCGAACGCAGTTCAGCCTCACGCAGTTCAGCCTCAAGCGCATCCCGAAGTTCAGCCATACATCGCGCGCGGCTGCGATGCGTGTCACGGAATCGGTTATCGCGGGCGCGTGGGCATTCACGAAGTGATGCCGATTTCCCCGGCAATGCGCGATCTGATCGTCGCGGGGCGCGGCGCCCACGAGATCGCGCGCGAAGCTCGCGCAAGCGGCGTGGCGAGCCTGCGCGACGCGGCGCTCGCGCTCGTGCGCGACGGCACCACGAGCCTGGCGGAAGCGCTCGCCGCCACGGACGCCACATGAATACCCCGCTTTCCCGTATGCAAGGCACGCAGCGCGCGCTCCACCCGCGCACGGACGGCCGCTTTGCATGGCGCGGTCTCGACGCGAGAGGCGTGCCCAGGCGCGGCACCCTGATCGCGCTCGACGCGGCCGCGGCGCAAACCGCGCTCAAGCGCGAGCGCATCACCGTGCTTTCGATCGAGCGGCGCGCGAACGCTCCCGCGCCCAAAGCCAATCATGCCGATGTCACGCGCTTCACGCGCCAGCTCGCCAGCCTGCTGCGCGCGGGCCTGCCGCTCGCACACGCGCTCGATTTGCTCGCGCAGTCGCCGGGGCCGCATGACATGCCGCGCATTGCCGCCGTGCTCGCGCGCGACATCGCCGTGGGGCAGCCTTTCGCCGAGGCCCTCGCGCGTCATCCCGCGCGTTTCAACGCGCTGTATTGCCAGCTCGTCGCCGTGGGCGAGGCGTCGGGTGCGCTCGCCACCGTGCTCGCGCGTCTCGCCGACGACCGCGAGCGCGCTGCCGCACAACGCGCCAGGGTGCGCGCGGCGCTCACCTATCCGGTTGCCGTGCTGCTGCTGGCGCTCGCGATCACGGCGGCGCTGCTCGTCTGGGTCGTGCCCACGTTCAAGCAGATCTTCGACGGTTTCGGCGCCGCGCTGCCCGCGCCCACGCAGTTCGTGCTGATGCTCTCGGCGGGCGCCGCGCGTTGGAGCGTGCCTGCGGCCGTCGTCGCCGCAACGGGAGCGATGGCGCTGCATCACGCGTTGCGCCGCTCGCTCACCGCGCGCATCGCGTTCGGAAGCGCGCTGCTCAAGCTGCCGCTGTGCGGGGCGTTGCTCACCACCTTGTGCGCGGCGCGCTGGAGCCGCGCGCTCGGCACCTTGCTCGCCGCCGGCACGCCGCTCGCCGACGCCTTCGATTCGCTCGCGCACGCCAGCGGCAATGCGTTTTTCGACCGCGCAAGCGCGGGCATCAGCGCGCGCCTGCGTCATGGCGAACGGCTCGCCGCCGCCATGCGCGCCGCGGGGTGCTTCCCCGTCGACGTGATTCAGCCCGTGGCCGTTGCCGAGGAATCGGGCGCGCTCGACGCCATGCTGCTCGACGTGGCCTCGCTCGCCGATCGTCAGGTGGACGAAAAGATCGCACTAGTCTCGAGCCTCTGCGAACCGCTCGTGATCGTCGTGCTGGGCGCGCTGGTCGGCGGGCTCGTCGTCGCGATGTATCTTCCCATCATTCAACTGGGCAACGTGGTGTAGCATCGCTGCCAGATTCCGGTTCCGTCTCATGCCCGTTCCCATCCTGTCCGCTCCCGGCGCCAGCAGTCCCTTCTCCGCGGCGTTTCTCGACGCTTTAGGCGCGTTGCCGTTCGGCGTGCTCGTGGGCTTCGCCATCGCCATCGGGCTGGTCGTCGGCAGCTTTCTCAACGTGGTCGTGCATCGGCTGCCCATCATGCTGGAGCGCGCATGGCGCGCGGACGTCGCCGAATCGCTCGGCACGCCCGCCCCGGCGTTCGAGGACGACGGCTTCCCCGCGCGCTACAACCTCTGCCTGCCGCGCAGCGCTTGCCCGCATTGCGGCCATGTCTTGCGCGCGTGGGAAAACATTCCCGTGCTCAGTTGGCTCGCCTTGCGCGGGCGTTGCTCGCATTGCCATGCGCGCGTGAGCGTGCGCTATCCGCTCGTCGAATTGCTGAGCGCCGCATGCGCGGCGGCGGCGCTCATCGCGTTCGGCCCGTCGGGCAAAGCACTTGCGGCGTTCGTGCTGTGCGCCGTGCTCATCGCCGCGAGCGCGATCGACCTCCAGCGTCAAATGCTCTACGACGAGCTTACGCAACCGTTGCTCTGGGCGGGACTCATCGTCAATTTCGAAGGCACGTTCACCGGGCTGGAGGAAGCCGTGATCGGCGCGATTGCCGGTTATCTCGCGCTCTGGTGCGTGTACTGGGTGTTCAGACTGCTGCGCGGCGTGGAAGGCATGGGGCACGGCGACTTCAAGCTGCTGGCCGCGCTCGGTGCGTGGCTCGGCTGGAGCGCGCTGCCGCAGATCGTGGTGATCGCCGCGTTGGCGGGAGCGATCGTCGGCGTCGCGGCGACCGTGAGCGGGCGCATGCGGTTCGAGGAGCCGCTGCCGTTCGGGCCGTATCTCGCGGCGGGCGCGCTCGTCACGTTATTCGCGGGCACGCCGCTTTACGGCGTTTTTGCGTGGGGGGGCTGATTCATGTTCGTGGTCGGACTGACAGGCGGCATCGGTAGCGGCAAATCGACGGTGGCGGACCTGTTCGCCGCGCGCGGCGTTTCCCTCGTCGACACCGACGTCATCGCGCATCGCGTGACCGCGCCGCACGGCGTGGCAATGGCGCCTATCGCCGCGCAATTCGGCCCCGAATTCGTCGCCGCAGACGGCTCGATGGATCGCGCCCGCATGCGCGCGCTCGTGTTCGGCGACGAAGCGGCGCGCAAGCGCCTCGAAGCCATCACGCATCCGCTGATCCGCGCGGAAACGGAGCGCGAAATTCGCGAGGCGCACGGCGCGTACGTAATGGCGGTCGTGCCGTTGCTGGTGGAATCGGGATCGTGGAAAGCGCGCGTCGACCGCGTGCTTACCGTCGATTGCAGCGTCCAAACGCAAATCGCGCGCGTCATGCGGCGCAACGGCTTCGCGCGCGAGCAGGTGCTCGCGATCATCGCGCGCCAGGCCACGCGCGAAATGCGACTCGCGGCCGCCGACGACGTCATCGTCAACGACGAAACGTCGCTCGACGCGCTCGCGAACGACGTCGATGCATTGCATCAGACATATCTGAGGTACGCCACCGCACGAGAGTAAGCGCAAACTATCTCGCTTGCGTGGGCGAACTCCGGCGCAAGCGGCGAGTCGAAGCGCGGCGCGGTGCGATTTTTGCGCCAAAACGCGGGACATATCGGCGCTGCGAGGTGACTGCGGCGCCACGGCAGCGACAAGACGCGATCCAACGCAGTAAAGCGTGGCCGATCGCACCGCCCGTGCGATTGCGAGGGTGGTCCCACGGCATTAGAATGTCCTGCAACTTTCAACCTTCACCGACCACGCCCGAGGCGAGCGCGCTTGATTCTTTACGAGTATCCCTTCAACGAGCGAATCCGGACGCTGCTGCGCCTCGAAGACCTCTTCGAGCGCTTTACGTTCTTCCTGACGCAGGAAGATCCGAGGGAACACCACGTCGCGCTCACGACGCTCTTCGAAATTGCGGAAGTCGCGGGCCGCGCCGACCTCAAGTCGGACCTCATGAAGGAACTCGAAAGGCAGCGTCAGACGCTGGCGCCGTTCCGCGGCAATCCGGGCATCGAGCAAAACGCGCTTGAAGCCGTGCTCGGCGAAATCGAGCAAACGCTGGCCGGCCTCACGCACATGCAAGGCAAAACGGGCCAGCATCTGATGGACAACGAATGGCTGACGAGCATTCGCAGCCGCGCCATCATTCCGGGCGGCACCTGCAAGTTCGACCTGCCGTCGTACTATGCGTGGCAGCAATTGCACGCCGACCAGCGCCGTCAGGACATCGCGAAATGGGTCACGCCGTTGCTGTCGCTGCGCGACGCGGCGGCCATCGTGCTGCGGCTCGCGCGCGAATCGGGTCAGGCGTCGAAGGTGATGGCCATGCAGGGCAGCTATCAGCAAATGCTTTCGGGTCGTGCTTATCAATTGATGCAGGTGCGCGTGGCACCCGATTTGCGCATGATTCCCGAGGCGAGCGCCAACAAGTACATGCTGTGGGTGCGCTTCACGGTGCAAGACGGCGATCTGCGTCCGCGCACCGTCGATCAGGACGTGCCGTTCCAGCTCACGCTTTGCAGCCTGTAATCGTCAACCGCATCAGTCGAAGTCCGTTTCGCATGATCTCAGTCGTCAAATGTCCGACCTGCGGCAAGGATGTCCGGTGGGTGCCGGAAAATCGCTTCCGTCCGTTCTGTTCGGAGCGCTGCAAGCAAATCGATCTGGGCGCCTGGGCAGCCGAGAAATATCGGATCGGCGGGAACGACGAAGAGTCGCCGCCCGAGGACGCACCGGGCGAAACGCGCCAGTAGGCGTATCGGCATAACCGAAGCGCCGCCGCGCCAAACCAGACGCCCAAAGACGCCGAACCAGGCGCCAGGCCGGCGCCCAACCAAACCGTCCGCCGCAAACGCAAAGGCCGCTCTGCATGACGCAAAGCGGCCTTTTTCGCTCGATGCCACATGCCTTCACTCGGCGGCGAGCCACTCCAGCACAGGAATCGTCGCGGGCAACAGCGGCGCGACCGTCGCCGGCAAGCTCTGCCAGACGAACGCCTGACCTTCGCGCCCGTGCGGCTCGCCGCTCCACTGCGTGACCTTGCAGAAGAAGAGGCGCACGTAAGCGTGCGGGTAATCGTGCTCGAGCGTGTGCCACAGGTGGCTCGCCTGCACGTCGATGCCCAGTTCCTCGTGCAATTCGCGCGCGAGCGCCGCCTCGACCGACTCGCCCTTCTCCAGCTTGCCGCCGGGGAATTCCCAGTAGCCCGCGTAGGGCTTGCCCTCGGGGCGCTGCGCGAGCAGATAGCGGCCGTCGGGCTGCACGAGCACGCCCACGGCGACGTCCGTCACCGGGCGGCCGCTCGCGTTGACTTGATCGCTCATGCCGCTCAAGCCTCTTGCCCGGAGTCTTGCGTCTTCTTGCCCGACCAGTCGCGCGCGAACTGCCATGCCACGCGGCCCGAACGCGAACCGCGCTCCAGCGCCCACACGAGCGCGTCGCCGCGCGCGGCCTCGACTTCGGCTTCGCTCATGCCGAAGTGGCGCAGCCAATGACCGGCGATCGTCAGATAGTCGTCCTGCTTGAACGGATAGAAGCTCACCCAGAGGCCGAAACGTTCGGAGAGCGAAATCTTTTCCTCGACCACTTCGCCCGGATGAATCTCGCCGTCGGACGTGTGCTTGTACGACTCGTTGTCGCTCATGTATTCGGGCAGCAGATGGCGGCGGTTCGACGTGGCGTAGATCAGCACGTTGTCCGACTGCGCGGCCACCGACCCGTCCAGCGCCACCTTCAGCGCCTTGTAGCCCGACTCGCCGTCCTCGAACGAGAGGTCGTCGCAGAACACCACGAAGCGTTCGGGGCGCGTCGAGATCAGGTCGACGATATCGCCGAGATCGTGCAGATCGTCCTTGTCGACTTCGATCAGGCGCAAACCGTCCTTCGCATACGCGTTCAGGCACGCCTTGATCAGCGACGACTTGCCCGTGCCGCGCGCGCCCGTAAGCAGCACGTTGTTCGCGGGCTTCTTGTGTACGAACTGGCGCGTGTTGCGGTCGATGAGGTCTTTCTGGCGGTCGATGTTTTGCAGATCGTCGAGCGAAATATCGGAAATCGCCGGCACCGGTTGCAGATAACCGCGCCCTTGGCGCTTGCGCCAGCGAAACGCGACCGCGGCGTTCCAGTCGACGTCGGGAGCGGCCGGCGGCAGCACGGCTTCGAGGCGTCCGAGCAACGCTTCGGCGCGGGTCAGAAACTGTTCGAGCTTGTCCATGTGGTTTTCGGCGTGCTTGAGGTGCTTGAGGTGCTTGAGGGCTTAGGCGCTTAAGAGCGGTAATCGGCGTTGATGCTCACGTAGTCGTGCGAGAGATCGCAAGTCCAGATGGTCGCTTGCGCGTCGCCACGGCCAAGCAGCACGCGAATCAGGATCTCGCTTTTCTTCATGACGCGCTGGCCGTCTTCCTCGCGGTAGGCCGGATTGCGGCCGCCCGACTTCGCCACGAGCACGTCGTCGAGATAGAGGTCGATCTTGTCGACGTCGAGATCGGTCACGCCCGCATAGCCGATGGCGGCCAGAATGCGGCCGAGGTTGGGGTCCGAAGCGTAGAACGCGGTCTTCACGAGCGGCGAATGGCCGATCGCGTACGCGATCTGGCGGCACTCGGCCACGTTCTTGCCGCCTTCGACCTGCACGGTCATGAACTTGGTCGCGCCTTCGCCGTCGCGCACGATCAGTTGCGAGAGTTCCTGCGCCACGGCCGTGAGCGCGTCGCGCAGCGCGGCGTACGCGGGCGAATCCGCCGACGTGATCGCCGGCAGGCTCGATTGGCCCGAAGCGATCAGCATGAACGAGTCGTTCGTCGAGGTGTCGCCGTCGATGGTCACGCAGTTGAACGAGCGGTCGGCCACGTACTTCACGAGTTCGTCGAGCACCGGTTGCGCCACGTTCGCGTCGAAGGCAAGAAAGCCGAGCATGGTCGCCATGTTCGGCTTGATCATGCCCGCGCCCTTGCTGATGCCCGTGAACGTGATCGTGTGGCCGTCGATGTTCGCCTGACGCGAAACGGCCTTCGGCAGCGTGTCCGTCGTCATGATGGCCTGCGCGGCGTCGTACCAGTTCGCGGCCTTGCGGTTTTCCAGCGCGGCGGGCAAACCGGCCTTCAGGCGGTCGACCGGCAGCGGTTCGAGAATCACGCCAGTGGAGAACGGTAGCACCTGCGAAGGATCGAGACCCATCAGGCGCGCGAGTTCGTCGCAGGTTTCGCGCGCGTGCGCGAGGCCCGGCTCGCCCGTGCCCGCGTTAGCGTTGCCCGTGTTCACCACGAGCGCGCGAATCGCCTTGCCGCCCGCGCGCACCTTCGCGAGATGCTCGCGACATACCGTGACGGGCGCGGCGCAAAAGCGGTTCAGCGTGAACACGCCCGCGACGCTCGCGCCTTCGTCGACGGAAATCACGAGCACGTCCTTGCGGTTGGGCTTGCGGATATTGGCCTCGGCCCAGCCGAGCGTCACGCCGGCGACCGGGTGGAGTTGTGCGGGATCGATCGAGGGGAAATTGACAGCCATGATGGCGACCTGTCGAAAAGGCGATGCCGGCTGAGGCGCTCACGGCCTCACCGGCATCGGGATTCAAAACGCAAGGCCCGCTACGAAAAGCGGGCCACCGAATCTACGGATCTACGCCGCTTGAACGGCAACTACATAGCAAGTGCGTGGCACCTGCAAGGCAATCGCGTGGCAACGGCGTGGCAAACGGTGTGACGTGCGCCACGCAGCGCCTCAAGCGGCAAGGCAAATTTCGCGGATCACGCGATCTTGCCGTGGCACTGCTTGTATTTCTTGCCGCTGCCGCACGGGCACGGATCGTTGCGGCCGACCTTCGGCAAGTCGTCGCCGCCCACCGCAGCGTGGCTCATGGCCGCGCCGACCATGGCCGCCGTGGCGTCGGCGGCAACGGGCGCGGCGGCGGCGGCAGGCGGTGCGGCTTCGGCAAACTCGGCATGACGGAATTCGACGTTCTCGAGATGACCGCCCTGCTCCTCCATCTGCTCGGCCGCCTGCTCCAGTTGCTCCGGCGACTGGATGCGCACGTTCATCACGATGCGCGTGACTTCCATCTTCACGGCGTCGAGCATCGCGGCGAACAGTTCGAACGCCTCGCGCTTGTATTCCTGCTTCGGATTCTTCTGCGCATAGCCGCGCAGGTGAATGCCCTGACGCAAGTGGTCGAGCGCCGCCAGGTGCTCGCGCCAGCTACGGTCGAGCGTTTGCAGCATGACCGAGCGCTCGAACGCGCTGAACGACTCGCGGCCCACTTGCGCGACCTTCTGCTCGTAGGCTTCGTCGGCGGCGGCGAGCACGGCTTCGAGAATCTCGTCGGCGTCGATCTGCGACGACTCGTTGATCATCTCCTGGATCGCGAGGTCGAGCTGCCATTCGCTGCGTAGCACTTCCTCCAGCTCGGGCACGTCCCACTGTTCCTCGATACTGCCCGCCGGCACGTACTGGCGCACGATTTCCGTGATCACGCCATGACGCATCGCGCCGATCGTTTCGGTGATGTCGTGCGCTTCGAGCAGTTCGTTACGCTGCTGGTAGATCACCTTGCGCTGGTCGTTCGACACGTCGTCGTATTCGAGCAGTTGCTTGCGGATGTCGAAGTTGCGTGCTTCGACCTTGCGCTGCGCCGACTCGATCGAACGCGTGACGATGCCCGCCTCGATCGCCTCGCCCTCGGGCATCTTCAGGCGGTCCATGATCGCGCGCACGCGGTCGCCCGCGAAAATGCGCAGCAGCGGATCTTCGAGCGAGAGATAGAAGCGCGACGAGCCCGGATCGCCTTGACGGCCCGCGCGGCCGCGCAACTGGTTGTCGATACGGCGCGATTCGTGGCGTTCCGTGCCGATGATGTGCAGACCGCCCGCGGCCTTCACCTGATCGTGCAGCGTTTGCCATTCGTCGCTGAGCTGCTGGATGCGGCGCGCCTTCTCGTCGGCGGGAATCGCTTCGTCGGCTTCGATGAACGACGCCTGCTTTTCCACGTTGCCGCCCAGCACGATGTCGGTGCCGCGGCCGGCCATGTTGGTGGCGATGGTGATGCGCTTCGGGCGCCCCGCTTCGGCGACGATCGCGGCTTCGCGGCCGTGCTGCTTCGCGTTGAGCACGTCGTGCGGCAGACCCGCCTTCGTGAGCAGATGCGAGAGCAGCTCCGAGTTTTCGATCGAGGTGGTGCCGACCAGCACCGGCTGACCGCGCTCGTAGCAGTCGCGAATGTCGCGAATCACCGCGTCGTAACGCTCTTTCGCGGTCTTGTAGATCTGATCCTGCTTGTCGATGCGCTTGGGCACGCGGTTGGTCGGGATCACGACCGTTTCGAGACCGTAGATCTCGTTGAATTCGTAGGCTTCCGTGTCCGCCGTGCCGGTCATGCCCGAGAGCTTCGCGTACATGCGGAAGTAGTTCTGGAACGTGATCGAGGCGAGCGTCTGGTTCTCGCTCTGGATCTTCACGTGCTCCTTCGCTTCCACGGCCTGATGCAGACCGTCGGACCAGCGGCGGCCCGCCATCAGGCGGCCCGTGAATTCGTCGACGATCACGACTTCGCCGTTCTGCACCACGTAGTGCTGATCCTTGAAGAACAGCGTGTGCGCGCGCAGGGCGGCGTACACGTGGTGCATCAGCGTGATGTTCTGCGGCGCGTAGAGACTTTCGCCCTGGCCGATCAGGCCCCACTCGGCGAGCATGCGTTCGGCCTTTTCGTGGCCCGATTCCGTGAGGAACACCTGGCGCGCTTTTTCGTCGAGCGTGTAGTCGCCCGGCTTTTCGACGCCCGTGCCGTCGGCCTTTTCTTCGCCGATCTGGCGTTCGAGCAGCGGCGGCAGCGCGTTCATGCGCACGTAGAGTTCGGTGTGGTCCTCGGCCTGGCCCGAGATGATGAGCGGCGTGCGCGCTTCGTCGATCAGGATCGAGTCCACCTCGTCGACCACGGCGAAGTTCAGCGCGCGCTGCACGCGCGCCTCGGTCTCGTAGACCATGTTGTCGCGCAGGTAGTCGAAGCCGAACTCGTTGTTCGTGCCGTAGGTGATGTCCGCGCCGTAGGCCTGCTGCTTCATGCCATGGTCCATCTGCGACAGGTTGATGCCGACGGAAAGACCGAGGAAATTGTAGAGGCGCGCCATCCATTCGGCGTCGCGCTGGGCGAGGTAGTCGTTCACCGTGACCACGTGTACGCCGCGCCCCGAAAGCGCGTTCAGGTACACGGGCAGCGTGGCGACGAGCGTCTTGCCTTCGCCGGTGCGCATTTCGGCGATCTTGCCGTAGTGCAGCACCATGCCGCCGATCAACTGCACGTCGAAGTGACGCATTTTCAGCACGCGCTTGCTGGCCTCGCGGCAAACCGCGAACGCCTCGGGCAGCAGTTCGTCGAGCGAGGTGCCGTTGGCCACGCGCTCGCGGAACTCGACCGTCTTCGCGCGCAGTTGCTGGTCGGTGTACTGCTCGATTTTCGGTTCGAGCGCGTTGATCGCCGCGACCGTCTTCTGATATTGCTTGATCAGGCGCTGATTGCGGCTGCCAAAGATTTTCTGTAAGAAACCGGTGGTCATCGGATCGGTGTCTGCGTCGCGGCTTCGGCCGGGATTCCTGCGCGCGCTGGGCCGGACACAACAAGCGCTGCGCCACGCAACCCGGATCGGAAGAACCTCGGCGGCTTAAGCCCAAAATGGTGGATTCGAATCGGGCATTTTAGCACGCGCCCTCAAGGCCGCCCGTCTCGGCGGGAAGACGGCTCGACGACGCGATTCGCGCAAGAATGCCCGCGCTGACAGCCTTTTCGCCATGCGGCGCCGGACCGGCGCCGTGGCGCGCGCGCGGTCCTGGCCGAACGGCCAAAAGGCGCGTTCCCAGGCGATGCGCAAGCTACAATGAGGCGACTTACGCATCTTTCCGACACATGAGCCGTTTCCCGCCGTTTTCAAGGTCGCGCGCACCGCAGCTGCTCACCGAAGTGCTGAGCCGCACGGACGCGTTCGCGCCGCTGCGCGCGGGCGTCGAGCAAATGACGGCGATGCGGCGCGACCTCGACGCGCTGCTGCCCGACTATCTGGCGGCCAGCGTGGAACCGGGCTTCATCAAGGACGGCAAGCTGGCGCTGTTCGCCGCGCACAACGCGCTCGCGGCGCGGCTGCGGCATCTGGAGCCTCGCCTCGTTGCCGATTTGCAGGCGCGCGGATGGGCGCTCGACGGCGTGCGCATCCGTATTCGTCCGCAAGCGGTGAAAGATCCCGCGCCGCCCAAACAGGCGCGCATGACGCCGGCCGGCGCCGCGGCGCTCCAGGCGCTGAGCGAGCATCTGGAACCGTCGCCGTTGCAGGCCGCGCTCGCACGCATGGCCGCGCGCCACACAAAACGTTAGAACGCCGCGCCGGAGCGCGCGCAATAAAAAAGGGCGACATCGAGTCGCCCTTTTTTGTTGCCGGATTGCTTCGCGAAACCACTCGGAACGGTCCTCGCGAAGGGTTCCTGTCAGGCAAACGCCGTTTGCGCTTCGTAGCCGAAACCGCGCGGCGCCTTTTGCGTGTCGTCGAAGGTGACGATCTCGTAGGCGTCCTCGTTCGCGAGCAGTTCGCGCAGCAGCGCGTTGTTCAAGCCGTGGCCCGACTTGTACGCGTCGTAGGACGCGAGCAACGGATGGCCGACCACGTAAAGGTCGCCGATCGCGTCGAGCATCTTGTGCTTCACGAACTCGTCGTCGTAGCGCAGGCCGTCGTTGTTGAGAATGCGGTACTCGTCGAGCACGATCGCATTGTCCATGCTGCCGCCGCGCGCAAGACCCAGCTCGCGCATCATTTCGACTTCGTGCGCGAAGCCGAACGTGCGCGCACGCGCGATCTCGCGCACGTACGAAGTGTTCGCGAAATCCACTTCGAGCGCCTGGCCGGTTTTATCCACGGCCGGATGACGGAAGTCGATGGTGAACTTCAGCTTGAAGCCGAAATACGGTTCGAGGCGCGCGAACTTGTCGCCGTCGCGAATCTCGACCGGCTTCTTCACCTTGATGAACTTCTTGGGCGCGTTCTGTTCCTCGATGCCGGCCGACTGGATCAGGAACACGAACGACGAGGCGCTGCCGTCCATGATCGGAATTTCTTCGGCGGTCACGTCGACGTAAAGATTGTCGATGCCGAGGCCGGCGCATGCGGACATGAGATGCTCGACCGTCGAGACGCGCGCACCGTCCTTTTGCAGCACCGAAGCGAGACGGGTGTCGCCGATCGCCATGGCCGAAGCGGGAATGTCCACCGGCGTCGGCAAATCCACGCGCGAGAACACGATGCCCGTGTTCGGCGCCGCCGGACGGAGCGTGAGGTCGACCTTGCGGCCCGAGTGCAGGCCGATGCCGACCGTCTTCACGATCGATTTGATGGTTCGCTGCTTCAACATAATTTTCTGCTCATTGAAAATCCCAATCGGGACTTTTTATTTCATAGCGCGAAGTATACTCCAGTTGAGGCAAGTCCGCCGTTCTCCCAGCGTGACAAACTGTTTCCCGTTGTTACCCTCAAGGCATCGGCAATAAAAGCCGCCATGCGGCCAGCGGGAATGGAGGACGGGCCGACGCCCGGAACGGAGGCGTTTCCGGACATCGGCCCGCGGATCTCGCGTAATTGCCTGTCACATTTGCGCCGCGACGCTGCGTTGCGCCAAGGCAACGCGAGGTTCGCGCGAAACGCTCATGCGCGGGTCAACGTGGCAAGTATGCTCGCGGCATCGCTCACTTCGAATTTGCCCGGTGCTTCGACGTGCAGCGTCTTGACCACGCCGTCGTCGACCACCATCGCGTAGCGCTGGGAACGGATTCCCATGCCGCGCGCCGACAAATCCTGCTCCAGTCCGAGTGCACGAGTCAACGCCGCGCTGCCGTCGGCCATCATGCGTACCTTGCCCGAGGTACCTTGATCGCGGCCCCACGCGCCCATCACGAACGCGTCGTTGACGGACACGCACCAGACTTCGTCGACGCCGGCCGCGCGCAATGCGTCGGCATGCTCGATGTAGCCCGGCACGTGCTTTGCGGAACACGTGGGCGTGAAAGCGCCCGGCAACCCGAAGATCACCACACGCTTGCCCGCAGCTTCCTGCTTCACTTCGAAGCTGTTGGGCCCCAGTGTGCAGCCTTCGCGCTCGTCTTCGACGAACTCGAAGAGGGTCGCGGGCGGCAGCGTATCGCCTTGCTTGATCATGACTCGTCCTTTGCAACGATGCGTAAGCATGCATAAAGCGGCATGCGTAAGGCCGGTTAAGCCTGAAATGCGCGCCGCGCTGGCCAATCGCGATGGCGGGCAACGATGTACGACAAGGTATAGCAGGACCGTGGAGCGACACCGCGCCCGGCCCGCACGTTCAGAACGTGGCGGGCAACCGTCCCTGCCGCGCATCTTCGTGAGATGCGGCCTTGCTGGTCTTTCTCGCCTTCATCGCAACTTCCCGCGCGGTCCGTCCACGGGCGCACGCGCACCGCGTGTCGCGCCGCAGCCGGGCTCGCGCCGTTCAGTCCGCCTGCTTGCGCAAAAACGCCGGAATGTCGTACGTGTCGACGCCCTTTTCCTGCAACGCCTGAACGTGCGACGCCGCGGTGTCGCGCGACGTGCGCCAGACAGCCGGCGTGTCGAGCGCGCCGTAGTCGGCGGCATTGCCTTGTTGCGGGGCGTACGTTTGCGCCTGGGGAATCGGATGGTTGTCCGTACCCGTGCGCAGCAGTTGCATCGGCGCGGCTTGCTGCTTCTTCGCAGCGCGGCCAAGACCCGTTGCCACCACCGTGACGCGCAGCGCGTCGCCCATCGCGTCGTCGTAGACGGCGCCGAAGATCACCGTGGCGTCTTCCGCCGCGTAGCTCTTGATGGTGTTCATCACTTCGCGCGTTTCCGACAGACGCAGCGAACGGCTCGACGTGATGTTGACCAGCACGCCGCGCGCGCCCGACAGGTCGACGCCTTCGAGCAGCGGGCTCGCCACGGCCTGTTCCGCCGCGAGGCGCGCGCGATCGACGCCGGCCACCGTGGCCGTGCCCATCATCGCCTTGCCCTGCTCGCCCATCACCGTCTTCACGTCTTCGAAGTCGACGTTCACGAGGCCGTCGACGTTGATGATTTCGGCGATGCCCGCGACAGCGTTGTTCAGAACGTCGTCGGCGCACTGGAAGCACTTGTCCATCTCGGCGTCATCGCCCATCACGTCGAACAGCTTGTCGTTCAGGACGACGATCAGCGAGTCGACGTGATCCTCCAGTTGCTGCGAGCCGGCTTCCGCCACGCGCATGCGCTTGCCGCCTTCGAATTCGAACGGCTTGCTCACCACGCCGACGGTCAGAATGCCCATTTCCTTGGCGATTTGTGCGACGACCGGGGCTGCGCCCGTGCCGGTGCCACCGCCCATGCCCGCGGTGATGAACACCATGTGCGCGCCGCGCAGCGAATCGGCGATGCGCTCGCGGGCTTCTTCCGCCGCCGCGCGGCCCATCTCCGGCTTCGCACCGGCGCCAAGGCCCGTGTTGCCGAGCTGGATCACGGCCGATGCACGCGAGCGCGAGAGCGCCTGTGCGTCCGTGTTCATCACGATGAAGTCGACGCCTTGCACGCCGCGGCTGATCATATGCTGCACGGCATTGCCGCCAGCACCACCAACGCCCACCACCTTGATGATGGTGCCGTTGGTTTCCGTTTCCAGCATCTGGAATTCCATGTTGCCTCCGTCAAGAAAAAAATTTCCGCACCTCGGCCGTTATCCGGTGAAAGATCGGGCAACCCCTCACCGCGCGCCAGCCGCCGGCACCAGCGCGGTTTTCACTGCTTGTACTGCGTTTTCCTACAGGACATCCGTGCTGCGAGATCGACTTCGACCGCGTGACTTCAATTGCCTCGGAAGTCGCGTCAGAAATTGCCGAGGAACCAGTCCTTCATGCGCGAAAACACCTGGCCCATCGATCCCGACTGCACCGCCACCTTGCGCCCGCGCATGCGCTGCGAACGTCCTTCGACCAGCAGGCCCATCGCCGTGGAGTAGCGCGGATTGCGCACGACGTCGGCGAGACCGCCCGCATACTCCGGCACGCCGATGCGCACCGGCTTGAGAAAGATGTCCTCGCCCAGTTCGACCATGCCCGGCATCATGGCCGCGCCGCCCGTGAGCACCACGCCCGAACTGAGCAACTCCTCGTAGCCCGACTCGCGCACGACCTGCTGCACGAGCGAGAACAACTCTTCGACGCGCGGCTCGATCACGGCCGCCAGCGCCTGGCGCGACAGCGTGCGCGGACCGCGCTCGCCCAGACCCGGCACCTCGATCATCTCGTCCGGGTCGGC
Source organism: Paraburkholderia sp. J41 (assembly GCF_905220235.1). NCBI lineage: Bacteria > Pseudomonadati > Pseudomonadota > Betaproteobacteria > Burkholderiales > Burkholderiaceae > Paraburkholderia > Paraburkholderia sp. J41. The sequence goes on from NZ_CAJMZE010000029.1 coordinate 54,822, forward strand.
GAGCGCCTGCTTCGCGATGCCGTAGCTCACCTTGATATCTTCCGCGTCCGGCGTGGGCGTGCGCAGCGCCATGGCGATGTCGCTCGTCACCTGGTCGCCCGCGATCGGAATCACGGCCGTATGGCGAATCGCGCCTTCGCTGAAAATGGCGATATCGGTCGTGCCGCCGCCCACGTCCACGAGCACCACGCCCAGCTCCTTCTCGTCCTCCGTCAGCACCGCCAGCGACGACGCCAGCGGTTGCAGGATGAGGTCGTTTACTTCGAGCCCGCAGCGGCGCACGCACTTCACGATGTTCTGCGCCGCGCTCACCGCGCCCGTCACGATATGTACCTTCACTTCCAGGCGAATGCCGCTCATGCCGATCGGCTCGCGCACGTCCTCCTGACCGTCGATGATGAATTCCTGCGTGAGGATATGCAGCACCTGCTGGTCGGTCGGGATGTTGATCGCCTTCGCCGTTTCGATCACGCGCGCGACGTCGGCCTGCGTGACTTCCTTTTCCTTGATGGCCACCATGCCGCTCGAGTTGAAGCTGCGAATGTGGCTGCCCGCGATGCCCGTGAACACATTAGTGATCTTGCAGTCGGCCATGAGTTCCGCTTCTTCGAGCGCTCGCTGGATAGACTGCACCGTGGCCTCGATGTTCACCACCACGCCCTTCTTGAGACCTTTCGACTCGCTCTGGCCCAGGCCGATCACCTCGTAGTGCCCGTCGCCCTTCATTTCGGCGACGATGGCCACCACCTTCGACGTCCCGATGTCGAGGCTGACCAGCAGATCCTTATAGTCTTTACTCATATCGTGCTCGTTGCGTGTGATGTGCTGTTACTTCTTGCCCGGACCCGGCGTGTCGCTGATGAAGCGCATGCCCGCCGCCCGAATGGCAAACCCGTTTGGATAGCGCAAGTCCGCGTATTCGATGTCTTTACCCCAGCGCTGCGTAAGCGCCGACCACGCCGCGATGAGACGATGCGAGCGTTCGCCGAGCGTGTCCGCGTTACGCTCGCGGCCCAGTTCCAACTGCGTGCCGTTCGAGAGCTTCACCGTCCACGCATAGCGCGGCGACAGCGTCACCTCGTCGGGCGTGAGGCCCAGCGGCGCGAACCACTTCTCGAAGTCGCGATAGCGCGCCACCACTTCCTTCGCCGTGCCTTCCGGGCCGTCGAACGCGGGCAGGTCTTCGTCGAGTTCGCCCTGATTCGCCGTGAACAGCTCGCCGTCGGTGCTCACGAGCTGATCGCTGCCCCACGTGCCGAGCGGCTTGTACTCCTCCAGCGACACCGCGAGCGCATTGGGCCACACGCGGCGCACGCTCGCGTGGCGCACCCACGGCATCTGCTCGAATGCAGCGCGCGCCGTGTCGAGATCGACGGTGAAAAAATTGCCCTTCAGCTTGCCGACCACGCTCGCGCGCACCGTGGGCGAGTTGATGTGCTCGGTGTCGCCCTCGATGCGGATTTCGCGCAGCGCGAAGTTCGGCCGCTGCACGAGCCAGTAACAGCCGGCCGCCAGCAGCGCGAGCACGAGCAGCGTGTGCAGCGCATTGGCGGCGAGGTTGAGCTGGCGTACGTTATTCCACATTTTCGAGACGGCAATTAGTCGATCAATCGATGCTTTGGTTCAAAGCAGGTTCAAGCCAGGTTCAAGCCGGTTTCAGTCGTTCAGCGTCAGCGCCAGCACTTTCACCACCAGTTCGCGATATTCGATGCCGACCGCGCGCGCGGCCTTCGGCGGCAGCGAGTGGTCGGTCATGCCGGGCGCCGTGTTCACTTCCAGGAAGTACGGGTTGCCCGCGCCGTCCATCATGAAATCCGCGCGGCCCCAGTCGGTGCAGCCGAGCACGTCGAACGCGCGGCGCGCGAGCTGCTTCAGCTGCGCTTCCTTTTCCGGCGCCACGCCGCACGGAATCAGATACTGCGTGGTGTCGAGAATGTACTTCGCGTCGTAGTCGTAGAACTCGCCCGCCGGCACGATCTTGATGATCGGCAGGTCGAGATCGCCCGCGACGCAGGCCGTGTATTCGCCGCCGCCTTCAATGCTCTTTTCCGCGAGCACGATCTTGTCGTACTTCGCGGCTTCTTCCAGCGCCGGCGCGAGTTCGGCTTGCGTCTTCACCTTGATGACCGCGACGCTCGAGCCTTCGCTCGCGGGCTTCACGAAGATCGGCAGGCCGAGCTTCGCGACGATCTGCGGCGCGCGCGCCGCGTAGTCGTCGCCGCGCAGCACGGTCTCGAACGGCGGCGTGGGAATGCCCAGTTGCTGCCACACGAGCTTGCTGCGGAACTTGTCGAGACCGAGCGCCGAACCCAGCACGCCCGTGCCCGTGTAACGAATGCCGTAGAAGTCGAGCGCGCCCTGAATCTGGCCGTTTTCGCCGTAGCCGCCATGCAGCGCGTTGAACGCGCGCACGAAGCCTTCTTCCTTGAGCGCCGAAAGCGGCCGCACCGAAGGATCGAACGGATGCGCGTCGATGCCCGCGCTTTGCAGCGCCTGGAGCACGAGCGTGCCCGACTTGAGCGACACTTCGCGCTCCGCGGATTCGCCACCGTACAACACGGCAACCTTGCCGAAATCTTTAGGGTCGATACTGCTCATTTCGCTCACGCCTTTTGTTCCTGTTGCGCGATCCGGCCCGGCACGCCGCCGATCGAACCCGCGCCCATCGTAATCACCACGTCGCCTTCGCGCACCACGGCAGCGAGCGCCTCCGGCATTTCGTCCACCGTTTCGATAAACACCGGCTCCACCTTGCCCGCCACGCGAATCGCGCGCGCGAGCGCCCGGCCGTCGGCCGCGACGATCGGCGCTTCGCCGGCCGCGTAGACGTCGGTGAGCACGAGCGCGTCGACGGTCGACAGCACGCGCACGAAGTCTTCGAAACAATCGCGCGTGCGCGTGTAGCGGTGCGGCTGGAACGCGAGCACGAGACGGCGGCCCGGAAACGCGCCGCGCGCCGCCGCGACCGTCGCCGCCATTTCCACCGGGTGATGGCCGTAGTCGTCGATCAACGTGTAGGCGCCGCCGCCATTGACGGGAATTTCGCCGTAGCGCTGGAAGCGGCGGCCCACGCCGTTGAATTCGGCGAGCGCGCGCTGGATGTCGGCGTCCTTCACTTCGAGTTCGGTCGCGATCGCGATGGCGGCCAGCGCGTTCTGCACGTTGTGCTCGCCCGGCAGGTTCAGCACGACGTCGAGCGACGGCGCGTCCTCGCGCATCGCCGTGAAGTACATCTTGCCGTCGCGCGGCACCACGTTGACGGCGCGCACCTGTGCGTCGGCCGCGAAACCGTAGCGAATGATGGGCTTCGAAACGAACGGCAGAATTTCCTTCACGTTCGGGTCGTCGACGCACAGCACCGCGATGCCGTAAAAAGGCAAACGGTGTGTAAATTCGATGAACGCCTGCTTCAGGCGCGCGAAGTCGTGCCCGTAGGTGTCCATGTGATCGGCGTCGATGTTCGTGATGACTTCGATCACGGGAAAGAGATTGAGGAACGACGCGTCGGATTCGTCGGCTTCCGCGACGATGAAGTCGCCCGTGCCGAGGCGCGCATTCGCGCCCGCGCTGATCAGACGGCCGCCGATCACGAAAGTCGGATCGAGCCCGCCGGCCGCCAGCACGCTCGCGACGAGCGAGGTGGTCGTGGTTTTGCCGTGCGTGCCAGCAATTGCTATGCCTTGTTTCAGGCGCATGAGTTCCGCGAGCATCACGGCGCGCGGCACGATGGGAATGCGGCGATGACGCGCCGCGAGCACTTCGGGATTGTCGCCGCGCACGGCCGTGGAAACGACCACGGCGTTCGCGCCTTCGATGTTCTCTTCGGCATGGCCGATCGCGATGCGCGCGCCGAGCGCGGCGAGCCGGTCGGTGACCGCGTTCTTCGCGAGGTCCGAGCCGCTCACGTGATAGCCGAGATTGACGAGCACTTCGGCGATGCCGCTCATGCCCGCGCCGCCGATGCCGACGAAATGGATGTGTTTGACGATGTGTTTCATTGCTTTCCTCCCGCTACTACGCCCGCCACGCTCGCGCAAATGCGCGCGACCTGATCGGCGGCGTCGGGTTTCGCGAGCGCGCGGGCGCGCTCGGCCATTTCCGCCAGCGTTGTTCTGGTCTGTTGCCGCAACCAGTCGGCGAGTCCTTCCGCCGTCAGGTCGCGTTGCTGCACCACCACGGCCGCGTTCTTGTCGGCAAGAAACGCGGCATTGGTGGTTTGATGGTCGTCCACGGCATACGGGAACGGCACGAAGCACGCCGCCACGCCCACCGCCGCGATTTCGGCCACCGTCATCGCGCCCGAGCGGCAGATCACGAGATCCGCGTGTTCGTAGGCGCCGGCCATGTCGTCGATGAAGGGCACGAGCTTCACGGCTTGATCGGCCGCTTCGTTGGCCGCTTCATTGCCCGCTTCGTTGCCGATCAAGCCCGCTTCGACGTAATTCGACCGCAGCGCCTCGATGTGCTTCGCGCCCGCCTGATGCACGACGTGCGGACGCTCGCCCGGCGCGAGTTGCGCGAGCGCGCGCGGCACGACTTCGTTGAGCGCCGCCGCGCCGAGGCTTCCGCCCACGACGAGCAAGCGCAGCGGACCGCTGCGCGCGGCGTAACGCGCGCCCGGGCTCGCGACGTGTTCGAGTTCCTCGCGGATCGGGTTGCCGGTCCATTCGGCGTGCGGCAACGCGCCCGGAAACGCCACGAGCACGCGCTTCGCGAGTTTCGCGAGCACCTTGTTCGCGAGCCCCGCGATGGAGTTCTGTTCGTGCAGCACGAGCGGCGCGCCCGAAAGCGCGCTCATCACGCCCGCCGGGAACGTGATGTAGCCGCCCATCCCGAGCACGACGTCGGGCTTCACGCGGCGCAGCGCCGCGAGACTTTGCGAGCACGCGCGCAGCAGGTTCAGCGGCAGCATGAGCTTCGTCTTGATACCTTTGCCGCGCACGCCGCCAAAGCGCACGTACTCCATCGGAATGCCGTGCTTCGGCACGAGCGTCGCTTCCATGCCCGCCGCGTTGCCGAGCCACACCACGCGCCAACCCCACTGCTCCATGCGATGCGCGACGGCGAGCCCGGGGAACACGTGCCCGCCGGTTCCGCCGGCCATCACCATGAGCGTGCGCGTGGGTGCGGTCATACCTTGCCTCCGCGCATCAGCACCCGGTTTTCGTAGTCCACGCGCAGCAGCAGCGCCACCGCGACGCAGTTGAGCAGAATGCCCGAGCCGCCGTAGCTCACGAGCGGCAGCGTAAGGCCTTTGGTCGGCAGCAGGCCGAGATTCACGCCCATGTTGATGAACGCCTGCGCGCCGAACCACACGCCAAGCCCCTTGGCGACGAGGCCCGCGAACGTGCGGTCGAGCGCGAGCGCCTGGCGGCCGATCTCGAACGCGCGGCGCACGATCCAGTAAAACAGCAGAATGACGACCAGCACGCCGACAAAACCGAGTTCCTCGCCGATCACCGCAAGGATGAAGTCGGTGTGCGCTTCGGGCAGATAGTTGAGCTTTTCGACGCTGCCGCCCAGCCCCACGCCGAACCACTCGCCGCGGCCGAACGCGATCAGCGAGTGCGTGAGCTGATAGGCCTTGCCCTGCGCGTAGCGGTCGTCCCACGGATCGAGATACGCGAAAATGCGCTCGCGACGCCATGGCGACGCCCACACGAGCAGCGTGAACGTGCCCACCGCCGTCGCCACGAGACCGCCGAACAGCTTGCCGTTCACGCCGCCGAGAAACAGCACGCCCATCGCGATGGCGGCGATCACCATGAACGCGCCCATGTCGGGTTCAAGCAGCAGCAGCGCGCCCACCACGCCCACGGCCAGCGCCATCGGCAAAAAGCCCTTGCCGAAGCTGTGCATGAATTCCTGCTTGCGCACGGTGTAGTTCGCCGCATAGATGGTCACGGCGAGCTTCATGATTTCCGACGGCTGCATGTTGGTGATGCCGAGCGGAATCCAGCGGCGCGCGCCGTTCACGCCCTTGCCGATGTGCGGGATCAGCACGATCACGAGCAGCAGCAGCGAGGCGAGAAAGAGCTTGGGCGCCCAGCGGTCCCAGGTGGACACGGGAATGCGGAACGCCACGAGCGCCGCGACCGTGCCGATCACGAGCGAAACGATGTGGCGCACGAGAAACGCCCAGTCGCGGTACGACGCGTACTTGGGCGAATCGGGCATGGCGATGGACGCCGAATAGACCATCACGACGCCAAGACCCAGCAGCGCAATGACGGCCCAGAGCAGCGAATGATCGTAGTCGAGCATGCGCGAGCGGCCCGGACGCACGCCGTTGACGACGCTCGCGAGACCGCCCGAGCGCGCCGCGCCGCCACCGCCCGATGCGTCTGCGGTCGCGGCGCCGCCGGTAGCCACGCGTGACAGACGCGAACCGAATCGTTCGGACCAGCTCATATCATCGTCCCCCGTTCTGCGGCGATCTCTTCCACCGTGTCGCGGAACACGGCGGCGCGATGGGCGTAATTCCTGAACATGTCGAGGCTCGCGCACGCGGGCGAGAGCAGCACCGCGTCGCCCGGCTGCGCGAGCGCCGTGGCCGCGCGCACCGCGGCTTCGAGCGTCGGCTGGTCGGTGAGCGCGATGCCGGTTTCCTCGAGCGCGGCGCGAATCTTCGGCGCGTCGCGGCCGATCAGCATGACGGCGCGGCACCAGCGCGCGACCGGTTCGGCGAGCGGCGCGAAATCCTGGCCCTTGCCGTCGCCGCCCGCGATCAGCACCGCGCGCTGCGCGAGGCCGTCGAGCGCGGCAACCGTCGCGCCGACGTTGGTGCCCTTGCTGTCGTCGACATAGTCGATGCCTTCGAGCGACGCGATCAGCTCGACGCGATGCGGCTCGCCGCGATACTCGCGCAAGCCGTGCAGGAGCGGCGCCGGCGGCAGGCCGATCGCGCGCGTGAGCGCGAACGCCGCGAGCGCGTTGGCCGCGTTGTGCAAGCCGCGAATGCGCAGCGCGTCGACGGGCATGAGGCGCTTCATCGCGAGTTCGACGGGCGCGGCCGCCTGCTGCTTGCGGCGGCGCGGCGAGACGGGTTCGTCGGTTGCGTCGGGGTCGTGCGCCTGCACGAGCCACTGCATGCCGTTGTCGCGCGAGAGGCCGAAATCGCCGTCGCTTTGCGGTTCGTTCAAGCCGAACGTGACGATCTTCGCTTCGCCGCCCGCGCTTGTGCCCGCGTTCGCGAGCGACATCACGCGCTTGTCGTCGCGGTTGAGCACGCGCGTGGTGTGCGCGCCGAAGATGCGGCCTTTCGCGGCCGCGTAGGCGTCGAGCCCGCCGTGCCAGTCGAGGTGATCCTGCGTGATGTTGAGAATGGCGGCCGCGTCGGGCGCGAAGCTATGCGCGGTTTCGAGCTGAAACGACGACAGTTCGAGCACCCAGATGTCGGGCAGCGCGGTGTTGTCGATGGCTTCGGCGAGCTTGTCGAGCATGGCCGGGCTGATGTTGCCCGCGACCGCGACGCGCTTGCCGGCACGCTCGCACAGCATGCCCGTGAGGCTCGTGGTGGTGGTCTTGCCGTTCGTGCCGGTAATGGCGAGCACCTTCGGCGCATAACCGCTTTCGCCGAGCCGGCGCAGCGCCTGGGCGAAGAGTTCGAGTTCGCCCCACACTTCGATGCCGCGCTCGCGCGCCGCCGCGACGAGCGGCACAAGGTCCTCCGCCAGCGGCGAAAGTCCCGGGCTGATGGCGACGAGTTCGACGCCTTCCAGCAACGCGGGCGAGAACGGGCCGCCGACGAAGTCGGCCTCGATGCCGCGCACCGCGAGTTCGGGCAAATTCGGCGGCGCTTCGCGCGTGTCGGCAACGCGCAGGCGGCAGCCTTGCCGCGCGCACCAACGCGCCATCGCGAGACCCGATTCGCCGAGTCCCAGCACGAGCACCATCGGCTTTTGCCGATCCCGAAACTTCTCGCCAAACATCGCTTGCTTCCCTTCCTTAAGCTGTGTGAGTGACCAGGATGAATTCAGCGCTGGATCAACGCAGCTTGAGCGTGGACAGACCGAACAGACACAGCATCAACGTGATGATCCAGAAGCGCACGACAACCTGCGTTTCTTTCCAGCCGGACAATTCGAAATGGTGATGCAGCGGCGCCATCTTGAAGATGCGGCGCCCTTCGCCGTAACGCTTTTTCGTGTACTTGAACCACGTGACCTGGAGCATCACCGAAAACGTTTCCGCCACGAAAATGCCGCCCATGATGAAAAGCACGATTTCCTGGCGCACGATCACGGCGATGGTGCCGAGCGCGCCGCCGAGCGCGAGCGCGCCCACGTCGCCCATGAACACCTGCGCCGGGTGCGTGTTGAACCAGAGGAACGCGAGGCCCGCGCCGCCCATCGCCGAGCAGAAGATCAGCAGTTCGCCCGCGCCGGGAATGTGCGGAAACAGCAGATATTTCGAATAGACCGAGCTGCCCATCACGTAGGCGAACACGCCGAGCGACGCGCCCACGAGCACGACCGGCATGATGACGAGGCCGTCGAGGCCGTCGGTGAGATTGACCGCGTTGCTCGAACCGACGATCACCAGATACGTGAGCGCGATGAAGCCCCACACGCCGAGCGGATAGCTGATCGACTTGAGGAACGGGATCATGAGGTCGGCGCGCGCGGGCAGCCCCATCGACAAGCCGCTGCGCACCCACGCCATGAAGAGGTCGAACACGCGCACGTTGTTCGCCTCGGACACGCTGAACGCGAGATACACGGCCGCGAACAGCCCGATCACCGACTGCCAGAAATACTTCTCGCGCGAGGACATGCCGCGCGGGTCCTTGTAGACGACCTTGCGATAGTCGTCGACCCAGCCGATCAGGCCATAGCCGAACGTCACGAGCATCACGATCCAGATGAAGCGGTTCGTGAGATCGCCCCACAGCAGCGTGGAAACGGCGATGCCGAGAAGAATCAGCACGCCGCCCATCGTGGGCGTGCCCGACTTCACGAGGTGCGTTTGCGGGCCGTCCTTGCGCACGGCCTGGCCCACCTTCATCGCGGTGAGCTTGCGAATGACCCACGGGCCCAGAAAGAGCCCAATGGCCATCGCGGTGATGGTCGCCATCACCGCGCGGAACGTCAGATAACTGAACACGCGCAAGAAGCTTGCGTCATTCTGCAGCCATTGCGCCAGCGCCAGTAGCATTGCCTGTTTCCTTCGTATTTCAATGCGCGCCGGACGCGGCGTCCGGCGCGGGGTTTTGCGGATTCGCGGCGGGAGCCGTCAATGCGGCCACCACGCGCTCCATTTGCATGAAGCGCGAGCCCTTCACGAGGATCGTGGCGTTCGCGCCGTAATTGGCCGACGCGAGCGCGCTCACGAGTTGGGTGACGTTGGCGGCATGCAGCGCCTTCGCGCCGAACGCCTTTGCCGCGTCGCGCGACGCGTCGCCGAGCGTGTAGAGCGCGTCGATGCCGCGCGCCTTCGCGTACTCGCCCACTTCGCGATGAAACGCCGGACCGTCGTCGCCGACTTCGCCCATGTCGCCGAGCACGAGCACGCGCGGCGACGCTTGCGCGGCGATCACGTCGATGGCGGCGCGCACGGAATCGGGGTTGGCGTTGTAGGTGTCGTCGATGACCGTCGCGCCCGCCAGTTCGCCGAGCGCCGCGCGCTTGACCTGCAACCGCCCCTTCACCGGTTCGAACGCCTCGAGCCCGCGGCCGATCGCGTCCAGCGGCACGCCGGCCGCGATCGCCGCCGCCGCGGCCGCGAGCGCGTTGTGCGCGTTGTGCGCGCCCAGCACCTTCAATTCGACTTCGAGATGGCCTTCGGGCGTGGCGATCGCGAGGCGATTTCCGCTTCGCTCGCCGCCCGTTTCCCCGACCAGCTTGCCGGTGACGGCCGCATCGACGGCACGCTCGCCGGTATGCAACGCGAAGTCGAGAATCTGCGAACCCGTGGCGGCCACGCGCCAGATGCCCGCGTAGGCGTCGTCGGCGGGAAACACGGCCACGCCCGTGGGCTTGAGCGCGTGGATCACGCTCGCATGTTCGAGCGCGACGGCTTCCACCGTCGCCATGAATTCCTGATGCTCGCGCTGCGCGTTGTTCACGACCGCCACCGTCGGCTCGGCGAGCTTCGCGAGCAGATCCGTTTCGCCGGGGTGATTCATGCCCAGCTCGACCACGCCGAGCCGGTGCGCCGCATTCAAACGCAGCAGCGTGAGCGGCACGCCGATGTCGTTGTTCAGATTGCCCTGCGTGGCCAGGCGCTCGCTTTCGCCCACTGCCGTCGCGAAAATCGTCGCGATCATTTCCTTGACCGTGGTCTTGCCGTTGCTGCCCGTGACCGCCACGAGCGGCAGCGCGAAGCGGCGCCGCCAGCCGAGCGCGAGCGCGCCCAGCGCCGTGCGCGTGTCGTCCACGCGCAGCGCCGGCGTGCGCCAGTCGCCGGGACTGCGCGACACGAGCGCCGCGCTCACGTTGCGGCCCGCGACTTCCGCGAGAAAGTCGTGCGCGTCGAAGCGCTCGCCCTTGAGCGCGACGAACAGGTCGCCGGGACCGGCCGTGCGGCTGTCGGTCGAGATGCGCTCGAAGGTCGCGTTCTCGTCGCCGAGAACGGTCGCGCCGGGGATCAGCGCTGCGGCTTCGCGCAGGGAAAGCATTGTCATTCACCGCCTCCGCGCCCGTGCCGATCCAAAGTCGGACGAGCGGCGAGAGCAAGGCGCGCGTGATCCTGGTCGGAGAACGCGCGCTTCTTGCCCATGATTTCCTGAGTCGACTCGTGGCCTTTGCCGGCGAGTACGACGACGTCTTCGCGCGCCGCGCCGCGCACCGCTTGCAGGATCGCGCTCGCGCGGTCCTCGATACGGCGCGCCTTCGCGGGTTCGCGCATGCCTTGTGCGATCTGGTCGATGATCGCGGCGGGGTTTTCGCTGCGCGGGTTGTCGCTCGTCACGACGACCTGGTCGGCGAGCCGCTCGGCGATCGCGCCCATGAGCGGGCGCTTGGTCGCGTCGCGGTCGCCGCCGCAACCGAACATGCAGACGAGCTGGCCGCCGCGCGCCTGCGCCATCGGCCGCAGCGCCTCGAGCGTTTTTTCCAGCGCGTCGGGCGTATGCGCGAAGTCGATCACGACGAGCGGCTCGTCCTGATCGGCGCGCCCGCCCAGGCGCTCCATGCGGCCGTTGACCGGTTGCAGCTTCGCGAGTTCGTTCAGCGCGGCGATGAGCGGCACGTTCGCGGCGAGCAACGCGCCCAGCACACCGAGCAGATTGCTGACGTTGAACAAGCCGAGCGTTTGCACTTCGACATGGGCTTCGCCCCAATCGGACGTTTCCAGACGAAACGCGGTGCCCGTTGCCGTCGCCCTCACGTCGCTCGCGCGCAGCCACGCGTCGGCGGCGGGAAATTCCGCGGCCGGCGTGGCGATGCCGTAAGCGATCGTGCGCGCGCTGCCGCGCGTTGCCGCGACGAGGCGGCGGCCCGCCGCGTCGTCGACATTGATCACGGCGGCGCGCAGCCCCGGCCACGCGAACAGACGCGCCTTCGCGGCTTCGTAGGCCTCGAACGTGCCGTGATAGTCGAGATGATCCTGCGAGAGATTCGTGAAGATCGCGATGTCGAACGAAGTGCCGTTCACGCGGCCCTGATGCAGCGCGTGGGAGGATACCTCCATCGCAATACTCCGTGCGCCTTCGCCGCGCAATTTCGCGAGGCTGCGTTGCAGCTGCGGCGCGTCGGGCGTCGTGAAGCCCGTGTACACGAGCTGGCCGACGAAACCGCTGCCGAGCGTGCCGACGATCGCGCACTTCTGGCCGACGCCCGTGAGCGCCGCCGCGACCCACTGGCTGCACGAGGTCTTGCCGTTCGTGCCCGTCACGCCGACGACGAGCATCGCGTCGCTCGGGTCGCCGTACCAGCCGCTCGCGATCTCGCCCGCGAGCACGTCGAGTTGCGGCACGGCGAGCGCCTTCGATGCGTCGCGCGGCGCGCCGGCATAGCCTTCCGGCTGATACAACACGGCGGCCGCGCCGCGTTCGATGGCGCTCGCGATGTGCGGGCGATTGTCCGCGCCGTCGACGGCGTATGCCACGAACACGTCGCCCGGCTGGAGCGAACGCGTGTCGGCGTGCAGGCCGGCTTCGGGCGCGGCGTGCGCGCGCAGCCACGCGAGCGCGCCGGCGATCTGCTCGCGCGCGGGATGCTGGGTGCGCGCGGCGCTCATCGCACGACTCCGGGACGGGTTTTCGCGTTGTCGGCGACCTTGATGTGACGCGCCGCGGCGCCGCTCTTGCCGGCGGACGCCAGCACGCGTTTCGTGTTCGCGCCATTTGCGCCGTTTGCGCCATTCGCCGCGGGCGCGTTCGCCACGGCGGGCGCGGAGGCGCCGTTGTCCTCCACCACGAGCTGCTTGACCGGCATGTCGGGCGGCACGTTGAGCGAGCGCAGCGTGTCGCCGACGATGCCCGAGAACACCGGCCCCGACACCGCGCCGCCGAAGTGGCTGCCGGCCGTGGGCTCGTCGACCGTCACGGCCACGACGATGCGCGGGTTCGGCATCGGCGCCATGCCCACGAACGACGCGCGGTACTTCGAATGATCGTAGCCATGCGGGCCGTGCTTGTACGCGGTGCCCGACTTGCCGCCCACGCGGTAACCCGGCACGGCCGCATCGGGCGACGTGCCGTCCTTCGACACCACGCTCTCCAGCATCGTGCGCACCTCGCGCGCCGTCACGGGCGAAAACACCTGCGTGCCCTGCACGGGCTGGTCGTCGCCGGGATAACGGAAAATCGTGACAGGCAGGATCTGGCCGTCATGCGCGATGGCTGTGTACGCGCGCGCGAGCTGGAACAGCGAAACCGACAGGCCGTAACCGTACGACATGGTGGCCTGTTCGATGCGGCGCCAGCTTTTCCACGGACGCAGCCGCCCCGCCGCCGCGCCGGGGAACCCGACCTTCGGCGCCTGACCGAGACCGATGCTGGTGTACATGTCCCACATTTCCTCGGGCCGGAGCGTCATCGCGATCTTGGTCGCGCCGATATTGCTCGACTTCTGGATCACGCCGCCCACCGTCAGCACGCCGAATCCGGCGTCGTCGGTGATGGTCGCGCCGTCCAGCGTGAAGTGTCCCGCGCCCGTATCCACCAGTGTAGTCGGCGAGACACGATGCAGATCCAGCGCGAGCGAGATCGTGAACGGCTTCATGATCGAGCCCGGCTCGAACACGTCGGTGAGAATGCGGTTGCGCAACTGCTCGCCCGTGAGGTGCGAGCGGTCGTTCGGGTTGTAGGTGGGATAGTTGACGAGCGCGAGCACTTCGCCCGTGCGCACGTCCACGACCATCGCCGCGCCCGCCTTCGCCTTGAACTTCTGCACCGCCGCCTTGAGGTTCGAATAGGCGATGTACTGGATCTTGCTGTCGATCGACAGCTCCACGTCCTTGCCGTCGTGGGGCACGACCGTTTCGTCGACGTCTTCGACGATGTGGCCCATGCGGTCCTTGATGACGTGGCGAATGCCCGGCACGCCCGCGAGCACCTTCTGGTCGGAAAGCTCGATGCCTTCCTGGCCTTCGTCCTCCACGTTGGTGAAGCCGATCAGGTGAGCGGTGACGTCGCCTTCGGGATAGAAACGTTTGTATTCGTTGCGCTGATAAATACCGGGAATGTCGAGCGCCGTGACCTGCTGCGCGATGTCGAGCGGCACCTGGCGCTTCACGTACACGAACGTCTTGTCTTCCGAGAGCTTCTTGCGCAGGTCGGTCGTGCTCATGTCGAGCAGTTTGCCGAGTTGCGCGAGCTTGTCGGCGCCGAGATCGTCGGGCACGGCTTCGGGAATCGCCCAGATCGCGCGCACGGGCAGGCTCGTTGCGAGCACGAGGCCGTTGCGGTCGAGAATCTTGCCGCGCGTGGCGGGTAGTTCGATGGTGCGCTGATAGCGGCTTTCGCCCTGCTTCTGATAGAACGCGTTGCCCGGCCCCTGAATCCAGAACGCGCGCGCGGCGAGTGCGACGAACGCCATGAACAGCAGGAACACGACGAGCTTCGAGCGCCACATCGGCAGGCGCACGGAGAGGATCGGGTTCGCGCTGAACGCGACGCTCTTGCGGCGATTGGTGTCTTTTTTCATCGCGCGCCTCGGCGAGCGGGCGTGGCGACGGCGCCCTGCGCGGGTGCGGACGTGGGCACGGGCGCGTCGACGGCGGTGGCCGAGCCCGGTGCGAGAGTCAGATATTGCGTGCGTCCGGTCGTGACGGGCTGCATCTTGAGCGAATCGGTGGCGATCTGTTCGATGCGCGACGTTCGGGACAGCGCGCTCTGCTGATACTGAAGCTGCGCGTAGTCCTGCTGGAGCTGATGCTCCTGCGACTGCGCGCGTTGCAACTGGATGAAGATCTGACGCTGCTGATTCGTGGCGTTGACGACGGAAAGCGCGCAACCCATCACGACGATCAGCAGGAAGATGTTCAGACGGTTCATGACGTGACGCGCTCCGCGATGCGCATCACGGCGGAACGGCTGCGCGGGTTCGCGGCGACTTCCTCGTCGCTCGCGAACACGCGGCCAAGCAGCTTGAGAGGCGGGCTCGGCAGATCGACAGCGCGAATCGGCAGGCGGCGATCGATCGCCGGCGCGCTCGCGTGCGCCTGCATGAATCGCTTGACGATACGGTCTTCGAGCGAATGAAAGCTGATGACCACCAGCCGTCCCCCCTGTTCCAGCAACGACATGGCTGCCTCTAGAACGACCTGCAACTCCGCAAGCTCTTGATTGACGTGAATCCGTATAGCTTGAAAGGTGCGGGTTGCCGGGTCCTTACCCTTCTCACGGGTTTTGACGACGTTAGCCACGATTTGGGCAAGCTCGCCCGTGCTGTCGAGAGGCCCGAGACGGTCGGACTCTGCCCGGCGAGCAACAAGCGCCTTTGCAATCTGAAAAGCAAACCGTTCTTCCCCATAATCCCGAATTACCTCCGTCAGTTCCTGCAACGTGGCCCGAGCGAGCCAGTCAGCGGCGGACTCGCCGCGCGTCGGGTCCATCCGCATGTCGAGCGGGCCATTGGCGCGAAAACTAAAACCGCGCTGCGGGTCGTCGACTTGCGGCGACGACACGCCAAGGTCCAGCAGCACACCCGACACACGCCCTACCCCGCGCTCCGCCATGGCGTCGCGCAGTGAAGCAAAACTCTCGTGCACGATCGAGAACCGCGCGTCGCCCACCTGTTCGGCAGTGGCGATTGCCAGCGGGTCTTTGTCGAACGCGATCAGGCGGCCGGTTTCGGCCAGCCGGCCGAGAATCGCGCGACTGTGCCCGCCGCGCCCGAACGTGCCGTCTACGTAGACGCCGTCCTTGCGCGTGACGAGTGCGTCGACCGCTTCATCGAGCAGCACCGTGCGATGCTGCAGTTCGTGTCCCATCGCAGGTGCCATGGCTCTCTAACCGCGATCAGAACGTGAAATTCTTCAAGGCGTCGGGCATGCCCTGCGCCATCGCCGCTTGTTCCTTGGCGGCATACGTTTGTGCATCCCACAACTCAAAATGACTACCCATGCCAAGCAGCATGACTTCCTTTTCCATTCCCGCCGCGAGGCGCAATTCAGGTGAGACGAGCACGCGGCCCGCGCTGTCGACGTCGACGTCGGACGCATTGCCGAGAAAGATGCGGCGCCACCAGTGCGCGTCCATCGGCAACGCGGCGACCTTCGCGCGAAACACTTCCCATTCGGGGCGCGGAAATAGCAACAGGCAGCCGTCCGGGTGCTTGGTGATCGTCACCCGGCCTTCTGCCTGTTGTTGCAGCGCGTCCCGATAGCGCGAAGGAACCGACATCCGTCCTTTCGCATCGAGTGTTAGCGCCGACGCCCCCTGGAACAATTTGCTCCCCCTCTCGCGGAGGCGCTCGCCGCTCCGCTAATAGCCCGAAAATTTACCCGAATATGCGCTTGAAATCACACAAAAATACACTTTCTCACACTGTCTCCCACTTTAGAGGAACGCTTCACGAGGGTCAAGGGAGACCGGACGTTTTTTGACGAAATTTGCCCGCTAGAACAAGGACTTAGCCGCACCTCTTCAAGTCGGCTTAAAAGGCAAAAAGCGTTATGAATGAAAGAGCTAACGCGGGATGTGAAGGTGATACGTGAAAAGCGCGGCGGAAAACGGCGTGCGCAGAAGGCAACAACGGGGCGTGCGGGGATTAATCCGGGAGGGATGCTGCTCTGAAAGGATATTCTCACTGGGGCCGACAGGCGCTGCCGGCCCACCTTCGTTAATCAGATGTGATACGCCGTGCGCGTCATGATTTTCGACGCCATGCGCATGAGCGAGCGCACCGGCAACGGCAAATCGACGCCGCCCAGATCGACGGCCGATTTTGCATGCGCGCTTTCGTCGGCGCGCATTTGCTCGACCACGGCGCGCGATTCCAGATCGGCGGGCGGCAGGCTGTCGAGATGGCTGTCCAGGTGATGCTCGACCTGGCGCTCGGTTTCGGCCATGAAGCCGAGGCTCACCTTGTCGCCGAACCGGCCCGCGGCGAACCCGATCGCGAGCGCGCCCGCGTACCACACCGGATTGAGCAGGCTCGGACGCGAGTCGAGCGCCTGCAAGCGGCGTGCGGTCCACGCGAGGTGATCTTCCTCTTCGCGCGCCGCCTGTTCGAACGCGGCCTTGAGCGAGGGCGAACGCGTTGCCATCTTCTGCGCCTGGTAGAGCGCCTGCGCGCACACCTCGCCCACGTGATTCACGCGCATGAGGCCGGCGGCGTGCGCGCGTTCGGCGGGCGTGAGATCCGTGGCCGGAGCGATTGCTTCGGCCTCCGACGCAATTCCGGCTGCTTCGGGAGAGCTGGCCGCGGCGGGCACGACGGACAACTCGGGCGCGACCGGTTGCGGCATCGCACGCGACATGCGCGACACGCCCGTGATCGAGCGCAATCCCCGATCGAATTCGGTAATCAAATCGTCCAGCGTCATCCAGCCTCCCTTACGTCCTCTTGCGCCCTTTTGCGCCCTTTTGCGCCCTCTTGCGTCCTTCGCCTGCGGAGTACGCCGCCAAGCGGTAACGGCTCGCCGACCGTACGCATTTCGCTCGCCCGCGGCGATCGTTCCCGCTGCGCGCCGTAGCGTGTCTGAGCGATTCCTGGCGGCTACACACTCTCCGAAAGATCCGTCAATCCGGGGCAGCGCCGATAGATAGGCGCATATTCTAAGCCATGTTGTGTAAACGAAACAGGTACTTAGCCCCGTTCCCCTTTTCCTTTGTGGCCGAAAACCCTTTTGTTACATTACATGCAACTTCTCGCGAAGTTAGACGCGGGGCCAAGCAAGATAAAAAATCGGTCCCGTTAAAAAGACGCATAAATATTCGCAAACACTGGAGATCTTTCAATGAAGAAGTCGCTTCTCGCGCTTGCTGCGCTAGGCGCGTTCGCGGGCGTTGCTCACGCACAGAGCAGCGTCACGCTGTACGGCATCATCGACGAAGGTTTCAACATCAACACCAACTCGGGCGGCCAGCATCTGTACAACCTGTCGAGCGGCGTCCTGCAAGGCAGCCGTTGGGGCCTGCGCGGCACCGAAGATCTCGGCGGCGGTCTGAAGGCCCTCTTCGTGCTCGAAAACGGCTTCGACGTGAACAACGGCAAGCTCGGTCAAGGCGGCCTGATGTTCGGCCGTCAGGCCTACGTCGGCCTGAGCACGGCGCAGTTCGGCTCGGTCACGCTGGGTCGCCAGTACGACTCCGTCGTCGATTACGTCGGTCCGCTCGAAGCGGGCGACCAGTGGGGCGGCTACATCGCCGCTCACCCGGGCGACCTCGACAACTTCAACAACGCGTATCGCACGAACAACACGATCAAGTTCACCAGCGCGAACTTCGCCGGCCTGACGTTCGGCGGCACGTACAGCTTCGGCAACACGGCCGGCGACTTCTCGCACAACCAGATCTGGTCGTTGGGCGCAGGCTACAACAACGGTCCGCTGGTGCTCGGCGTCGGTTACCTGAATGCGCGCACGCCGGCGGCGTCGGGCGGTCTGTTCAACAACGGCGGCACGGCAGCCGCTGCGAACGCCGCCGTGACCTCGCCGGTCTACGCCGGCTTCGCTTCGGCGAACACGTACCAGGTGATCGGTGCGGGCGGCGCTTACACGTTCGGCGCCGCAACGATCGGCCTCACGTACTCGAACATCCGCTTCGCGAACCTCGGCACGACCTACGCGGCAGCAGGCCGCCGCGGCGAGTCGGCAACGCTGAACAATGCCGAAGTCAACTTCAAGTACCAACTGACGCCGGCCCTGCTCGCAGGTCTCGCGTACGACTACACGCGCGGCGCGTCGATCGACGGCGCTTCGCGTGCGCAGTACCACCAGGGTTCGGTGGGCGTCGACTATTTCCTGTCGAAGCGCACGGACGTCTACGTGGTCGGCGTCTATCAGCACGCGCTGGGCGACACGCTCAACTCGGCTGGCCAGATCGTCGACGCAACGGCCGGCATCAACGGCCTGACCGGCTCGTCGAACCAGAACCAGTTCACGGCTCGCGTCGGCATCCGTCACAAGTTCTAAGAAGAAGAGTCGTTTCAAACTCGAAGGCGCCTCCGGGCGCCTTTTTTCTTTTGCGCTTCAAAGCCGCTTTCGCTCATGTGCGCTCCAGCGGAAAGCACCGCTCGCGCAATGAAAAAAGCCCGCCACGAAGGCAGGCTTTCCAGGACCGGTGCGCGGGCAACTCGCCCGAAGCCCGTCGAAACGCTCAAACGCGGCCGTCGCGCAACTCGCGCCGCAGAATCTTGCCGACGTTGCTTTTCGGCAGATCGTTGCGAAACTCGATAATCTTCGGGCGCTTGTAGCCCGTGAGCTGCGTCTTGCAGTAATCGAACACGTCCTTGTCGGTGAGCGCCGCGTCTTTCCTGACGATGTAGAGCTTCACCGCCTCGCCCGAATGCGGGTCCGGCACCCCGACCGCCGCCACTTCGAACACGCCCGGCAGCTTCGCGACCACGTCTTCGACTTCGTTCGGATACACGTTGAAACCCGAGACGAGAATCATGTCCTTCTTGCGATCGACGAGCTTGATATAGCCGCGCTCGTTCATCACGCCCACGTCGCCCGACTTGAAGTAGCCGTCCGCCGTCATGACCTTGGCGGTTTCCTCGGGCCGCTGCCAGTAACCCGCCATTACCTGCGGACCGCGAATGCAGATCTCGCCCGCCGCGCCGATCGGCAGTTCGTTGCCTTCGTCGTCACGAATCGAAATTTCCGTCGACGACAACGGCAAGCCGATCGTTCCGGTGTATTCGGTGGCCGTGACCGGATTGCAGGTCACGCTCGGCGACGTTTCCGACAAGCCATAACCTTCGACGATGGGCGTGTGCGTGCGCTCGTACCAGCGTTTGGCGACCGCTTCCTGCACTGCCATGCCGCCGCCGTTCGCGACGAGCAGATGCGAAAAGTCGAGCTTGTCGAAATCGGGATGGTTGAGGATCGCGTTGTAGAGCGTGTTGACGGCGGGGAACGTCGTGACCGAGTAGCCGTGCAGTTCCTTGATCATGCCGGCGATGTCGCGCGGATTCGGAATCAGGATGGCGAGGCCGCCCGTGCGTATCGTGAGCAGGCCGCACACGGTGAGCGCGAACACGTGATAAAGCGGCAGCGCCGCGGCCGTCACGGCCTGAGCGCCCGCAGGCAGCCGCGCGAGCGCGGGCGCGGTCCAAGCCGCCGACTGCAACACGTTCGCAACCAGATTGCGATGCAGCAGCGTCGCGCCCTTCGCCACGCCGGTCGTGCCGCCCGTGTACTGAAGGAACGCCACGTCATCGAGCGTTTGCTCCACGCGCTGAAACTTCGTGCGCGCACCAATGGCGTCGTTGAAACGCACGTGGCCCGGCAAGCTCCATGCGGGCACCATCTTCTTCACGCGGCGCACGACGAAATTGACGATAAAACCCTTCGCGCCGAGCAGGTCGCCCATCGACGCCACGAGCACATGCTTCACGCGCGTATTCGCGATGACCGCGTCCAGCGTCGCGGCGAAGTTCTCGAGGATCACGATGGCCTCGGCGCCGCTGTCCTTCAGTTGATGCTCGAGTTCGCGCGGCGTGTAGAGCGGGTTCACGTTCACGACCACATAGCCCGCGCGCAGCACCGCCGCGAGCGCGACCGGATATTGCAGCACGTTGGGCATCATGAGCGCGATGCGCGCGCCGCGCGCAAGACCGCGCGACTGGAACCAGGCGGCAAGGCGCTGCGAGAGTTGGTCCAGCTCACCGTACGTGATTGTCTTGCCCATGCACGCAAACGCGGGCTTTGCGCGGTAGGCGCCGAAACTCTCCTCGAGCAGCGCCGTGATGGACGCGTAACGGCTCATGTCGATTTCAGCGGGAACGCCGGGCGGGTACGATTTCAGCCAGACTTTTTCCATGCGGCGTCTCCTCCTCGATTTTTCGAATGATCGTGCTAAAAACGGATCGTAGCATGACGATCCGGCGTTTATGTCCGCAAATCAGCGAGTTAGAAAAGCCCCTCGAACCGGCGGCCGGCGGCATACAAGACGAAAAACGGGGCTCAAGCGCGCTCGACTTCGACGAGGCAATCGTAAAACGTCGCCGATCCGCCCAGATCCGTGAGCGCCTGGCTCGTGACTTCGTTGGCGTTGCGGCCGTCGGGCGCGAGCTTTTTCCACCAGATCGACAAGCCCACGACGAGCCCCGCGCGTGCGCGTTCGGTGACGCGCGCCCGCGCGCGCAGGGTGCCGCGATCGTTGAAGATGCGGACTTCGTCGCCGTCGGCGATGGCGCGCTGCGCGGCGTCGGCGGGATGCATATCGACGTGCGGCTCGCCTTCGGTCGCGCGCAGGCTTTCCACATTGACGAAGGTGCTGTTGAGGAAGTTGCGCGCCGGCGGCGAGATCATCGCGAGCGGATAACGCGCGGCCAGCTCGGGCGCGCCGTCCGCCGATTCGTAGGGCGGCAGGTAGTCGGGCAGCGGGTCGAGCCCGGCTTTCGCCAGCGCCTCGCTGTAGAACTCGCACTTGCCCGTGGGCGTGCGGAACCCGCCGTTCGCGAACGGCGCATCGGCGATGTCGAGCTTGAGCCAGCCTTCGCGCTTGAGCGTGGCCCAGTCCGCGCCCGCGAACGCCGGATCGCGCCAGTCGAACGCGCTCGCCGCCACTTCTTCGTCGCTCTCGAACAGCGCCGGCTCGCTCAGGTTCATCGCGCGCGCGATCGAGCGGAAAATTTCCGTATTCGGACGCGACTCACCTACCGGCGCGATGGCGGGCAGGTTCGCCATCACGTGCGTGTGGCCGTAGGACTTGTGGACATCGACATGTTCGAGCTGCGTCGTGGCGGGCAGCAGCAAGTCGGCATAATCGGCCGTGTCGGTCTGGAACTGCTCGAGCACGATGGTGAAAAGATCCTCGCGCGCGAAGCCCGCCGCGACTTTCGCCGATTCGGGCGCCACCGCGACCGGGTTCGCGTTGTAGACCACGACGGCCTCGATCTTCGGGCCGAACGCGGCGCCGCCCGCGTGCGTAAGCGCATCGCCGATCTGGTTCATGTTCACGATGCGCGGCTGATGCTTCGGCCAGCCCGGAATCAGGTCGGGACGCTGCAACGCGTTGGCGTCGACCGGCGCCCAACCCGACGACGACAGCAGCACGCCGCCCGCACGCTCGCGCCACGCGCCCGTAAGCGCCGGAAGGCACGCGATTGCGCGCACGGCGTTGCCGCCGCCGCGCACCCGCTGCAAGCCGTAGTTCATGCGGATCGCCGACTTGCGCGTGGATGCGTAGAGGCGCGCGAGATCGACGATTTCCTGCTCGGTAATGCCGCAGATTTGCGCGACGCGCGCGGGCGCATAGGTCAGCGCGCGCGCCTTCAACGCCTCGAAACCATGTGTATACGCCGCGATGTAGTCGTGATCGAGCCGATCTTCGCTGATGAGCACGTGCATCATGCCGAGTGCCAGCGCGCCGTCCGTGCCGGGCCTGAGCGCGATGTGCTGATGGCACTTTTCGGCTGTGAGGGAACGATACGGGTCGATGGCGATCAGCTTCGCGCCGTTGCGCTTGGCTTCCTGCGCACGCGTCCATAAATGCAGATTCGACGCGATCGGGTTCGCGCCCCAGATCAGGATCAGCTCGCTTTCGGCGAAATGCTCGGTGAGCATGCCGAGGCTCGACCCGAAGGTGTAGCGCAGACCGGCGGCGCCCGCCGCCGCGCAAATCGTGCGATCGAGCCGCGAAGCGCCGAGTTTGTGGAAAAACCGCTGCGAGATGCTGTCGCCTTGCACGAGGCCCATCGTGCCCGCGTAGCTGTATGGCAGGATCGCTTCGGGCGCCCGCCGCGCGATCTCACCGAGGCGGTCGGCGGCGATGCGGCTCGCTTCGTCCCAGGTGATCGGCTCGAAGCGCCCTTCGCCCTTGGCGCCCACGCGCTTCATCGGCTGCATGAGACGCTTTGCGTGGTGGACGCGCTCGGCGTAGCGCGTGACCTTCGTGCAGAGCACGCCTTGGGTGGGCGGATGGTCGGGGTCGCCGCTCACCTTGACTGCCCGGCCGTTGTCGATCGTCACGCGCATCGCGCAGGTATCGGGGCAATCGTGCGGACAGACCGCGCGGGCAAATTCGGCTGGGGCGTTCATGGGCGGCGGACGAGGCGTTGAATCAGATTCGTGATTTTAGTCTGTCCACGGCACGGCCCACGCGGACGTTCCGGTCGTTGTCGCGAAAAAAAACCTTCGGCGTAGAATGGATCGTCTAGACCCGGCCGGGCAAGCCAGCGCGGAGGCCGGGCGCTCACTCTCTCGAACACCGTCAGCCATGAAATTGATCCCGGAAATTCAGGCCGCCCAAGGCGAAATCCAAGGCCTCCGACGAACGATCCACGCGCATCCCGAGTTGCGCTATGAAGAAACCCAGACTGCCGACCTCGTGGCGTCGAAACTCGCCGAATGGGGGCTGGAGGTGCATCGTGGAATGGGCAAAACCGGCGTGGTCGGCGTGCTCAAGCGTGGCAACGGCAAGCGAATGATCGGCTTGCGCGCCGACATGGACGCGCTGCCGATTCAGGAACTCAATACGTTCGATCACCGCTCGCGCCATGAAGGCAAGATGCACGCGTGCGGCCACGACGGTCACACGGCCATGCTGCTGGGCGCGGCGCAGTACCTCGCGCGACATGGCGAATTCGACGGCACGATCGTCTTCATTTTTCAGCCCGCAGAGGAAGGCGGCGCGGGCGCTAAAGCGATGATCGAAGACGGTCTTTTCAAGCAGTTTCCGGTCGATGCCGTGTTCGGCATCCATAACTGGCCTGGCATGCCGGCGGGACATTTCGGCGTGACCGAAGGGCCCATGATGGCGTCGAGCAACGAATTTCGTATCGAGATCCGGGGCGTGGGTTCGCACGCGGCGCTGCCGCACAACGGACGCGACCCGGTATTCACCGCGGTGCAAATCGCGAACGGGCTGCAAAGCATCATCACGCGCAACAAGAAGCCGCTCGATACGGCCGTGCTGTCGATCACGCAAATCCATGCCGGCGATGCGGTAAATGTCGTGCCGAACACGGCGTGGATCGCCGGCACGGTGCGCACCTTCACGACCGAAACGCTGGACCTGATCGAGATGCGTCTACGCAAGATCGCCGAAAACACGGCTGACGCGTACGACTGCTCTGTCGACGTGACTTTCCATCGCAACTATCCGCCGACGGTGAACAGCAGCGCGGAAGTGCGGTTTGCGGCGGAAGTGATGCGCGAGCTCGTGGGTGCGGAGCGCGTGGACGCCCATGTCGAACCGACGATGGGCGCCGAGGACTTTTCGTTCATGCTGCTGGAAAAGCCGGGCTGCTACGTGTTCCTCGGCAACGGCGAGGGTGGCCATCGCGAGGCCGGGCACGGCGCGGGTCCGTGCATGCTCCATAACGCGAGCTACGACTTCAACGATCAGTTGCTGCCGGTCGGATCGTCGTTCTGGGTTCATCTGGCGACGAGGTTTCTCGCGCAGAAGTGAGTGCCCCGGTTAGCTGGCGTGACTTGATGTAAAAAGCCGCCCCTCAAGGCGGCTTGTTCTTCCGGGGCTTCGCAGCCCCTGCCCA